>JANPJV010000223.1:0-6626 GCA_031425695.1 Rhodanobacteraceae bacterium
GGGGGCGGGCGCGGGCTTTTTCCTTGGGGCTGGGGGGGGGGGCTGCGCGGCGCGCGGACCCATTTTTTGCCTCTGCCCCCGCCCACCAATGTCACTGGCGCCCCCCCACCCCGCACCCCCACCAAAAGCGGCAGCGCGCGATCCGTCCGCGCAGACGCGCCCAAAAGCCCCGCTACCATTCGCACCCCTGCCCCCCGCGGTGGCAGACTGCACTCGCCCCTACCACCCCGAGGTCACCATGCTGCGCGCGCTGGGATTGTTGCTTTCTATCGTTTCACTCCAGGCGGGCGCGCAGGCGCGGCCCTTCGATGTCGAAGACCTGGTAAAGCTCAACCGAATCTCCGACGTGCAGCTGCGGCCAGACGGCAAGGCGATCGCCTACACGCTGCGCGAGACCGACTGGGAGGCAAACAAGGGCCTGCAGAGCATCTGGCAACTGTCGCTCGAAGCGCCGAACGCGCGCCCGCGCCGGCTTTCCGCCAGTGGCGCTTCCTCGATGCACCCACGCTATTCGCGCGACGGCCAACGCATCTATTTCCTGTCCCCACGCGGCGGCTCGATGCAGGTGTGGATGCTGGACGGTCCCGGCGAAGCACACGCGGTCACCAAGCTGCCGCTGGATGTCGCCGACTTTGCGCTGTCGCCAGATTCGCGAGTCTTAGCCTTTGCCGCGGACGTGCATATCGAATGCGGTGTCGATTTCGACTGCAGCAAGAAGCGCATCGATGCCGACGCCGCCGAGAAGCAGACCGGCACGCTGCAGGACAAGTTGTTCGTCCGCCATTGGGACACCTGGAAGACCGGCACCCGCTCGCAGCTGTTCGTGGTGGATCTTGACGACTCCGGCATCGCGAGTGCCCAGCCGCGCTGGCTCAGCCGCGAGATCGATGGCGACGTCCCCGGCAAGCCCTTCGGTGATTTCTCGGATATCGCGTTCTCGCCAGATGGCCGCCAGCTCGCCTTCGTTGCCCGCATCGCCGGCAACAGCGAGCCTTGGTCGACGAATACCGACGTCTACCAGGTCGCGGCCGACGGCAAGGGTGCGCCGGTCAACTTGACCGCGGCTTTCCCCGGCTATGACACCACGCCGGTGTATTCGAACGACGGCCGCAAGCTGTACTGGCGCTCGATGGAGCGCGCGGGCTACGAGGCCGATCGCAATCGCATCATGGAGATGGATCTCGGCAGCCGCAGCCATCGCGAGATTGCGCCGGGTTGGGATCGTTCGCCGGACGGCCTCAGCCTGTCGGCCGACGGGCGCACGCTGCATGTGCTCGCCGACGACATCGGCAATCACCGGCTGTTCGCGGTCAACGTAGCCGATGGTGCGGTGAAGCCGCTCTCGGGGTTGGGCAACGTCAGCAGCTTCGCGGTCGCCGGCGATCGCATCTATGCGCTGATGGACGATCTCGATTCACCGGCAGACCTGTATTCGCTGCCGATCACGGGCGGCGAAGCCACCCAGCTCACGCAGGTCAACCGCGAAGCTTTGCAAAACCTGCGCTTCGGCGCCTATGAGCAATTCAGCTTCAAGGGCGCCAACGACGACACCGTGCACGGCTGGGTAGTCAAGCCGGTCGACTTCGATCCGGGCAAGCGCTATCCGATCGCCTTCATTGTCCACGGCGGGCCGCAGGGCAGCATGGGCAATCTTTTTCATTACCGCTGGAATCCGCAGACCCACGCCGGCAAGGGCTACGCTGCGGTCTTCATCGATTTCCATGGGTCGACCGGTTACGGCCAGGCATTCACCGACGCTATCCGTGGCGACTGGGGTGGCGGTCCGCTCGTTGATCTGCAACGCGGCCTTGCCGCAGCGCGCGCGAAGTATTCCTTCCTCGACGACAAGCGCGCTTGCGCGATGGGCGGCAGCTACGGCGGCTACATGATGAACTGGATCGCCGGCGCCTGGCCCGAAGGCTTCAGCTGCATCATCAGCCACGCCGGCATCTTCGATAACCGCTTCATGAGCTACACCACCGAAGAGCTCTGGTTCGACGAGTGGGAGTTCGAAGGCACCCATTACGACAAACCGGAAAACTTCGAGAAGCAGAATCCGGTCAACCTGGTGGCCAAATGGAAGACGCCGATGCTGGTCATCCACGGGATGCTCGATTTCCGCGTGCCGTTCGAGCAGGGCCTGGCGGTGTTCACCGCATTGCAGCGACGCGGCATCCCCAGCCAGATCCTGTGGTTCCCGGACGAGAATCACTGGATCTTGAAGCCGCACAACTCGGTGCAATGGCATCGCGCGGTCGAGGGCTGGATGCAGCGCTGGACGCGGGAAAGCGCGCCGAAGTGAGGCGGTCCTCCGGCTTCGTGCTAGCCGGCAGCGTGTGGGCCTGGGCGCTGCTGGCAGCCTTGCTGCCGCCGATGGCTGCTGCGATCCCGCGACAGGACGCGGGTGAAAAGAGCGTTCGGACAAGGTCCGAACCCACAAAGTCCGAACCCAACAAAAGCGTTCGGACAAGGTCCGAACCCACAAGGTCCGAACCCGCAAGCAGCGTAAGGACAGGGTCCGAGCCGATGGATCTGGCGTCGGGCTGGGAGCAATTCCTGGCAACTGCCGATTTCGACACGGTGATGGCGAGCTATGGCGTCCTCACCGGAATCGACGCTGAGGGCCTCGATGCGGTGAGCTGCGCACCGATCGAACGCGCGCTCCGCGACGCGACCCTGGCGAACCCTTTCAGCCCTGCCCTGCAAATCGTCCGCCAGCAATGTGCACCGGCGGCGGCGGCTGCGGAGGTCGCCGCGGACGTTCGGCGCTTGCGTGAATTCCTGCTGCGGGACGACCGCGGGATGAGTGCGCAGTTTCCGATCCTGGTGCCGACCGAGGCGGACGCGGCGGCACTGATCGCGAGCTTGGGTTACCAGCCCCTGTACGGACGCTACATGGTCGGTTCGGTTTCCGGCAGCCTGCCCTTCGTCGCCATTTTCTATGACCCCGAGCGCAAGCTCGAGCGTCAGTTGTATTTCGATTTTCTGCGCGTGTGGCAGGCGCTGCAACGCGAGGCCCACGGCTCGGAATTTCCGGCTTACCTGAGCGGGCTGTCGGAGCATTACCTGGAAAGCGCCGAAAACGCCGGCAACAGCGCAGCCGAGCTGGCTGCCACCACGAGCCGGCTCCGGCGCAAGGAAATCGAACCTGCAGCCGCCATCGCCGAGCTCGAACGCCTTGCGCTGGCCGGCAGCGCGCCGGCGGCGTTCGAGCTCCTGCCGCTGTGCATCATCAGTGTCGAGCGGGACGAGTGCCTGGGCACCGCCCTCGACCTGGTGCGCCCGCTGGCCGAGCGTGGGCTCGCCGAGGGTATGGTGGTCATGGCGCTCGCGGCCCAGCGTGGCCTCGATCCGAAAGCGCGCCGCAGCAGTGCCGAGCGCTGGCTGGAACGTGCCGGGAAGCGGGCCGGCGTCGGCGTGGCGCTGTCGGCCTTCGCCCACTTGTCCAAGAGCCTCGATGACCAGGACAAGCTCGATGCCGCTGTGCGCGACGCCATCCGCACGGCTGCACGCGCCGAGCATCCGCCCGCGCAGTTCCTGCTCGCCCAGTGGCTCAAGGCCAAGCGCGTGGAGCCGCGTCGTGGCGAGACCCCGGAACAGCTGATGCAACGGGCTGCAGCACGCGGGTATACGCCTGCCCTGGCACAACTCGGGCTGCAGCACCTGCGGCGGCGTGAGTTCGACCAGGCGTGGACGCTGCTCGAACAGGCTGCGGCACAAGACGAGCCCTCTGCGCTCGGCCTGCTCGCCCTGGCCCACGACCATGGCCGAGTCGGGCGCAGCGCCAGTCCCGCACGCGCGCTGGGACTCTATCGGCGCGCAGCGCTGGCAGGAAATGCCGGCGCCATGCGCCGCCTGGGTCGCGGCTACATGCGCGGCGAGCTCGGCTTGACGAAGGATCCGCAGTCGGCCGAAGCCTGGTACTTGAGCGCCGCATTGTTCGGCAACAGCCGGGCGGCGATCGACCTGGCCGAGCTCTATCTTGCTGCCACGCCCGGCATGGAAGGGCGCGCGACGGATGGCTACGCCGTGATTGAACGGCTCGCGGCCGATGGCATGGTGAGCGCAAAGCTGCGCCAGGCGAGCGCGCTGCTGCTCGGTCAAGGCGTGACAGCGGATCCTGCTGCCGCGCTCAAGATGCTCGGTGGGCTCGAACAACAAGGCAATCCCGAAGCCAGCTTCCGGCTCGGGCAGGCGCATCAATTCGGCCAGGGCGGCATACCGATCGACCTTACGCGGGCGCGGGCGCACTACCAGGCCGGCGCCAACAGCGGCCACGTGGCCTCGATCGACCAGTTCGCGCGCGCCCTCTACGCCGGACGCGGTGGTCCGCGCCAGCGCCGGGAGGCGCTCGACTGGTGGCAGCGCGCCGCCGCCAAAGGCAACACCGCCGCGGCCAATAATCTCGCCTGGGTGCGCTGCAGCAGCCGCGATGAAGCCATCCGCGACCCTGAAAAAGGCAGTCGCGCGCTCAGCGCGATGAAGACCGAGGAGCGCGACGCCAACCTCGAAGACACCCTCGCCGCCTGCTTCGCGGCAAGGGGCGACTACGACCAGGCGATTGCCACCCAGCGCAATGCCATCGCCAAGGCCGAGCTCGACCCGGCCCTCGACGCAACCGAGCGCGCCCAACTGGCCACGCGCCTCGCCAGCTATGAGCGGCGGGAGGCGTGGTTCGAGGATTGAGGGGCGTCAGCGTGAGCGAGCCTTGGCGACCGCGGCACTCCAGACGTAGGTCACGTTGCGCCCGCGTCGTGGTTGTTGAGTGCGACAGGTAATCGGGCGCTACGTGACATCGAGCACTTGACGATCCCTTTGAACAACCGTCAAGTAGCCCGCTGCGCGGGCAACATGACCTACGACAACCGCCCTCGCCCCACCTATAGTTCGCCACCTCTTTTGCGGTAGGCGCGCGCCTTGAATACTCCCTCCCCAAACGACCCGGCAGCGCTGGAAGCTGCGGCGATGGCGCGTTACCAGGCCGGCGACGGCGAGGCCGCCGTGAGCGGATTTCGCGAGTTGCTCGTGCTCGACCCGCAGCACGCGACCGCGCTGCAGTTCCTCGGGTTCCATGCTGCGCAAGCCGAGGATTTCGCACAGGCAGCGGAAATGTATCGCCGGGCGAGCTGGGTTCAACCGAACGACCCGGCCACGCATTTCAACCTGGGCATGGCCCTGTTTGGCCTGCGTGATCTTCCCGCTGCGCTCGAGTCCATAGATGCCGCGATCGCGCTGGAGCCAGCTTTCCTGCAAGCGCAGCTATATCGCGGCTTGGTGCTCGAACAGATGCAGCGTCCGCGCGATTCCGCGGCAGCTTTCCTGCGCGCGACCCGTTTCGCGGAAACGCACATGGATCCGGATGTAATCCCCAATGACCTCAAGCGCTTCCTCAACTACGCCCTGGCGGCGGTCCGCACACAGGTAGCGGCGGAGATCGACGGCGCGCTGGCACCGCTGGCATCGAAGTACGGCGAGCCGGCACTGGCACGCATGCGCAAGGCCGGTGCGATATTTTCGGGCCAGATCCCACCGGTGTTCGCCCATCCCAAGTGGCGACCAGGTTTGTTCTACGTGCCCGACCTGCCACCGCAAGCATTCTACGAGCGCGAAGATTTCCCCTGGACCGAGCGCGTCGAAGCGGCCACCGACATGGTGCGCGCGGAATTGCTGAGCGTACTCGGCGCGCGCGCCGGCTTCGCGCCCTACGTCGACCATCCCGACGGCACCCGCGGCGCCGAGGTGTTCAAGGGCATCAATCGCTCGGATGATTGGAGCGCATTCCACTTCTTCCGCAATGGCGAGCGCATCGAAGCCAACTGCGCGCGCTGCCCGGGCACGGCCGCACTGCTCGATTCAATCGACTTGAATCGTGTCCCCGGGTACGGTCCTGAAGCGATGTTCTCGGTGCTCAAGCCGCACGCGCGCATTCCCGCTCACTACGGTGCCGTCAACGGCCGCCTGGTCGTGCATCTGCCGCTGATCGTGCCGCCCGAGTGCGGCGCCCTGCGCGTCGCCGGGGAGGAACGCGGCTGGACGACCGGCAAGCTCATGTTCTTCGACGACACGTTCGAGCACGAGGCCTGGAACCGCAGTGACGAGACCCGCGTGGTCCTGATCTTCGACACCTGGAATCCGCACCTGACCCCGGCGGAACGCGAAGCCTTCTGTGCGGTGCTCAGCAGCTCGCAGCAGTTCGAGCAAAGCGCCCTGGCGTAACTGCTCTGCGTGGGCCCGGACCTCGTCCGGACGCTCGTTGCTTCGCTCTACGTGGGTCCGGACCTTGTCCGGAGGCTGTTTGCTCTGCTCTACGTGGGTCCGGACCTTGTCCGGACGCTCGTTTCTGTGCTCTACGTGGGTCCGGACCTTGTCCGGACGCTGATTGCTCTGCTCTACGTGGGTCCGGACCTTGTCCGGACGCTGTTTGCTTTGCTCTACATGGGTCCGGACGCTGTTTGCTCTGCTCTACGTGGGTCCGGACCGTGTCCGGACGCGGTGTGCTCTGCCGTTCTCTCGCTGCAGTTCGAGGATAGGGCGCTGGGGTTTCTGCTCTGGGTGGGCCCGGACCTTGTCCGGACGCTATTTGCTCTGCTCTACGTAGGTCCGGACCTTGTCCGGACGCTGTTTGC
>JANPJV010000224.1:0-49499 GCA_031425695.1 Rhodanobacteraceae bacterium
AGCGACGTGGTGCCATGGCGTTTGTAGTCGTGCGTGCGTGTCGAAGGCTTGCCAAAGGTCAGCGGCAAACTCGGTTGCGTGCGGTTTAATGCTTGGATCTGACTTTTCTCATCAACACACAGGACCAGCGCGCGATCGGGCTGACAGTCTTGAGTCTTGTCCCAGTCTCGAGCCTTCCCGACGGTCCCAGTAGTCGTAATCTAATTGGGGTTCATGCGCATGACGCGCATCGTCTTCCCATCCCATTCCTGCCCATTGAGCGCGCGGAACACCTCGTCGGCGTCGGACCTGCTCGCCATCGTGCAGATCGCGCTCCCTTTGCTTTTGCCTGTGAAGTCATCAACCCTCAGGTGGCACTTCGGCTCGTCTACGACGAACTGACCGACAAGTGTCTCCACATCAACGTCGGTATGGCCAGCGTCTAGATGTTCCCCGGAAAGGCTGGCCTTGGGACCATCAAACCCGAAAATCACGATTTGAACAGACCCCTCTGTCGTCGGACGGGCTGGCGGAGCGGCGGGGGCCGACGGTGTCGCCACTGGTGCCGGAGCCGGTGCAGTGTTGGGCGCAGGCGATGAAGCGGGGGCGCGAGGCGTCGGCGCCGGATTCGAGGGCGACTCCGCGGCCGGAGCGCCGGCGTTGCCGTCAGTGGCGTCGTCTCCGAGCGCCGCTTCGACCTCCTCCAAGGCGTCGTCGGCTTCATCGCCGGCCGCGTCGACTTCCGCGCTTTCGATCCCTTCGTCCGCGGATGCCTCAGCGGTGTCGTCGCCTGGGCCCTCGGCCGGCTCCTCGGAGTCGACGGCGTCTCCTGCGGGTTCATCGACCAGGTCGCCCGCCACGTCTTCAGGCGCGCCGTCGGCAACCTCCTCGTCGCCCGTAGACTCCGACTCATCAGGAGTGGAAGCCTCCCCCTCCAGGTCGCTCCCGGACACGTCCTCAGTCTCGATCGCGCCCGCGTCGTCCGACGACTCTTCTTCAGCCGGGAATTCCTGGTCGTCGTCCTGCACACCGGCAAACACGCCAGACCCTTGGGTCCAGATCAACCCGAGCCCAAGGAACATCCCGAGCGACCACCTTGAAACGCGACGGTTCATGCGCCTTCCTTCGGTTATTCAGTCGCAGTTTAAGCCTTGTGGGACAGGACAATGGTCGGCGTCACCGGGGCAGGGTATGTTCACCGTCTGGTCAGGACTCACGAGGGTAGACATGCACCAGCGCCGATTGCTCGCCTTCACGCTCGCCGGCCTTTTGGCCATGGTGGGATTTCCCGGCATCGGCCCATCGACGGCGGCGCAGGCGCAGGCGCAGTCGGAGCAGGATTGCGAGGAAGCGGATTGCGTGTCCGAAGAGCAGTCCCAGGGAGACGCCGAGGGTGCCTGGGAAGACGAGGCGGCGGCCGAACCGGAATCGGCCGGCGAGTTCGCCGACGAGACCGCGGCGGAGCCGCAGGACGAGTCAGCGGGCGGGGAGTCGGAGCCCGAAGCGTTGGCAGAGGGCACCTCGGAAGACGAGGCGGCGGCCGAACCGGAATCGGCCGGCGAGTTCGCCGACGAGACCGCGGCGGAGCCGCAGGACGAGTCAGCGGCCGGGGAATCGGAACCCGAAGCGTTGGCAGAGGGAGCGGATTCCGCGCAGGCAGAGGACAAGGAGGAGGAGTCGGCGGCCGGGAATGAGCCGGCCGAGGTGCCGGCGCAGGCGCCAGCGGTCCCGGTCAGCCCCGCGAGCCGAGTCGGGCGGGAGGTGATTCAGCCGGCCGAGGTGCCGGCGCAGGCGCCAGCCGAGCCGCTCAGCGCGGAGGAGGCGATGGATCAGCTTGTCGAGTCGCTGCGCCCAGAGGTCCCGGTCAGCCCCGCGAGTGCCCCGCCAGCCCCGTCGCAAGGAACGCACTCCCTGGGAATCACCCGCGCCGACACGGACGACCGCACCGTGCTCGCCCTCTCCGGTACGCTCGACGTCAATTCGGCGCCCGAGCTGGGGAAAGTCATCGAGCAAGTCCTTCAGGTGCGTCGATCCAAGGTCACCGTCGATCTGCGGGCGTTGGAGCTGATCGACTCGTCTGGTGTCGCGGTGCTAGTCGCCCTCTACGAAAGGGTGCGGCAGGGGGGCGGACAGGTGCAGGTGATTAACGCGCGCGACCAGCCGCTGGCCATTTTCAAGCTCCTGCGGATGCACCACGTCTTCCCGCTTTGAAGCTCGTGCGGATGCACAAGGTTGTCCTGCGGCCGGCCGCGCATGAACTCGCACACGATGTCGGCAAACTGGCGCTCGACCGGATCGGCCGACCGTGGCAACTGCCCGCCTGGTGTGGCGTGTCAGAAGTAAGTTGAACTATTTCCGCGTCTTTCGCCGCCATTCTGCGTTGCTTTTGCCGCGCCAGCACAGCTGTCACGGGCTCGATCGATTGCGCGGCATGCCGCGCAAGCGGATCGATCTCCCTGGCGCCATAGAAGAGCTATGTCTTCTCCTCGCGCCTTGCCTGACGACGAAATCCATCGGAAATATTGTTCAACGTACTTCTGACACACCACACTAGGGACATTCAGACCGGAACACCTTTTGGACCCGTGCCGGATCGGCCAGCACTGCGTAGAAATCGTCGATGTAGCGCAGAGCGCTCCCGGTCTGTTTGTTGTCGAGCGCGCTCATGCCGCGGAACAATGCGGTGATTTCACTGCGCTGGCGCAGGAACGGCTCGAAGCTCGCTTGCAGCACCGTGAGGTCGCGACAGGGGCCGCGATAGAGCCGTGGCAGCCCCGGCGCGGGCGAGGCCTCGGGCTCGCGAACGATCCCCGCAAGATCGAAATCGTAGGGAACCGGCACGAGCTTGCCGTCCTGACGCGCGAACGGCACGATGTTGTGGCAGCAATCGCCATCGACGGGTGGGGCCTCGGCCGACCAGTCGCTGTTGCCGATGAAGTACTGGAACACCTCGACGAGGGCCAATGCCCCTTGATCGTAGCGCGCCCGATCGATGCGCGGGTCGGGAACAACGTCGAGTCCGCGGCGCGCCGCGAATCTGTTTTCGTCCTCGATCAGCAGGCCGGGCTTGGTGGCCATCTCGCGCTTGGTTTCGGAGTCGTAGTAGTTCGCCTCCACGACACGCACGCGCAGGCTGGTGTCGGTCAACAGATTCAAGACTCGATAGGCCGAATACTCGAGCCAAAGGTACTGCTCGTAGAGGTCATCCGTTTCGCAATGGGTGACCAGCTTGAGTTTGTTCTGACTCGCGAACAGCGTGCCGTCGGGGCCATCGGCCGAAAACTTCAGCAGCAGCGGCTTGAAGCTGCAGATTGCTGCCCGGAGTCGGCCGCGTAAACGCAAGTCCAGATTGATCGCCACGTCGGCGCCATTGGCGTCGGTGTAAACCACGCGTCCGCTCCGGAATTCGCGCGCCTCCCTGTCGTCCAGAAAGATTTGCGAGAAGGGCGCTTCCACGCGCAATCGCAGGGGCTCATCCGTAGCGAACAGCGGCGACGACGGCGGCGCCGCGTCCTGCGCGAGTGCGGGGCTGGCGATGCACCACACGCACAGTCCGGCCAGCGACAACTGCAGGACCAGCGACCACGCATTCGAACACCAGCGCATTCGGCCCTTCTCGAAGGTCGACGTGAGCGGCAATTGTAAGGGGGCAAAGGACACGTATGGACCGTTGGTTACCTGATCTCCCCGATTTCTCACGCTTCGACCGCGCGTAGCTCCCATACCGCAAGGGCGGTAAGCAGAACCGCTCAGAGGTCGTCTCGTGTACCAGCGCACGTCCGCCGGATGCCGCTCTGCTTGAACCCCTCTCGCTGCTGCGGGTGCAAACCGGGTCGCGCCCTACACGTCGCGATCGCGAAACGATTCACCAGACGGCCGATGAAGGCGCGGAGTTCTAATCACGATGAGCACCGCATCCATGTCGACGCGCACGCTCGCGCGTACTCTGGTCCACCTGCGCGGCTGGTTTTTGTGCGCGCTGTTGGCGAGCGCCGCCCACGGGCAAGTACCGAACATCAATCAGCAAGGCCTGGCCGGCAGCTGGTTCAATCCCGCCACGTCAGGTCAAGGTTTGCTGCTGGAGGCGTACCCGTCCAGCAACCAGTTGGTCGGCACTTGGTTCACCTTCGACACCACCGCTGGTGACGTCACTCGGCAGCGCTGGTACAGCATCGCCGGCACCACCGCGAATGGCGCGGCCAGCTCGACGATCACGATCTTCCGCAACATCGGCGGCAATTTCGATACGGTGCCGGTGACTACTGCCGAAGCGGTCGGCACGGGCACGCTCAGTTTCAGTACCTGTACGCAGGGCAACCTCGCCTACAGCTTCAGCGATGGCCGAACTGGCAACATTCCGCTTACCCGTTTGCTGAGCGACTCGGCCTGCGTGTCCAGTACCAGCAGCCCGACCGAGCGCGCAGAATTCGGCTTGTCCGGCAGTTGGTTCGAACCCGCGACCAGCGGCCAGGGCTTCGTGATCGAGATCAATTCGAACCAGGCGCTCGCGTTCCTCGGCTGGTTCACCTATGCCGCGAACGGTTCGGCGACCGGCGTGTCGGGCCAGCGCTGGTTCACCGCCCCAGGGCGCGTACACGGCGTGCTGGCGGAGCTCGGCCTCACCGGCACGGAGCGTTTGTTGTCGCTGCTGGGTTTCAACCACCGCCCGACAAACATCGCGCTCTGGTCGGGTCAAGCAGGCGCCCCGCCACACCTATTTTTCAGCTGCGTGATCTGTGGCAAGGGCGTTTCACGTACTTCAACGGCATCACCCCCGTTGGAGCTCCACATGAACCGTCGCGCCCTGTTGAGTTGTTCGCTGTTGCTGGCGAGCGTCGCCGTGCAAGCACAGGAGGGCGCGCTTGATCCCAGCTTCGGCATTCTTGGAAGTGGCCGCACGGCCTACGGCTTTGACTTCGGAAACGACGGCCCCGCGGGCATGATCGTCGACGCGCAGGGACGCGCGTACACGGTGGGCCTGGCTCTCAACAATGGCACTTGGCGCGCGACCCTGGCGAAGCTGACCGCGGCGGGCGTTCTCGATACCGGCTTCGGCGGTGACGGCAAAGTCGTGAGTACCGATCTCGAAGGCTCATTCCTGGCCACCGATATCGCGTTCGACAGTATTGGACAGTTGCTGGTCGCCGGCGCACGGGTCTTCGGTGACTCTGTCGGGGGCGATCGCGACTTCATGGTTTGCCGCTACAACACGGCTGGCACTGCCATCAATTTCGCCGCGCCGACCAATAGTCATTGTCGGGTTCTGCCATTCGATCTCGGCGGCAGCAATATCGATCAAGCCAGAGTCCTGAAGACCCTGCCCGATGGCAGCATGTATCTGATTGGCTACGCTGAAGGTTCGGCAGATTTTTTGACTGCCAGGATCGTCGTCGTCAAGCTCACCAGCACCGGCGCGCTGGACACCACCTTCAGCGGCGACGGCAAACTCATGTTCACTTATCCGGGCGGCAGTTCCGCCGCTGCCTATGACGCCGCGGTGGCGGCGGACGGTACGCTATATCTCAGCGGGTACGTCGGAATCGGCGGCAGCCAAGCCATCATGGCGGTCAAGATCACCAGCAATGGCCTGTTCGACACTGGGTTTGGCGGTGATGGCTTCCAGGCCTATCAGCTCGACCTGGGCGCGGTGGACTATCGAAACGATGTGGCGCTCGCAGTTGCGTTGACGAACGACGGCAAGCTCATGCTTGGCGGCTATGCAGATCAAGCGCTCAACCAGCATGCCGGATTTGTCCTGCGCGTCAGCGCCAGCAATGCGGGCTTCGACGGGACTTTCGGCAACGCCGGGAAGCTCATCCTCGGAGGCAATGGATTTGTCAAAGACTTGGTCGTTCAACAGGACAATATGACCGTGTATGCACGCTCGATGGAGCTAGCCGGCGCCTATCGCTACCGAGTGGGCCGGCTAACCGATCTTGGCCATGACACGCGCTTCGGGACGGGCGGCATCATCGATATCAGTTTCGGTTTCGCCGACGCTTACGACCGGGCGGAAGAACTGGTGATCAGCAACGGCCGCATCCTGGTGATGGGATCGGTGGCGAACGCAGCAAATTACGACTTCGGCCTTGCCCGCCTGCGCGGCGATGCGATGTTCGCGAACGGATTCGAGTAAGGCTGGAACCGAGCACCTCGACCGGCATGACGCACGGCCTATCAAGCGTGAGCGATCTCCGCGATCTTGTAGGCCAATGTCGAGCCGGGAACATGCTTGCGCAGCTTTGCATTGATTCCGGCGATCAGAATTTTCCGACGTCGGGTCTGAGCTTCTTCTGACTGACGGTCGCACCGGCAGGACGATGCTGGTCCGCATGACCTACACACGCAGCCAGCTGATCCCGCCCGGTTAGCAACCTTCTACCGGGTGTCGCGCTGCGTGCGGCGCGCGCTTCTGTGTGGGGCGGAAGTTACACCGTGCATTCTTTCGAGCACCCACGGCGATGGGTCGAGGATCGGCTGCATGAACTGGCTGAGGTCTTCGCAGTCGCGATCTGGGGATAAGCGGTGATGAGCAATCATTTGCATGTTGTCGTGGAGGCCATCCCGCAGGCCGCCGCGGAATGTCGGCAGACGAGGTCGTGGCCAGATGGACCCGCCTGTACCTGCGTCAGGATCAAGATGCCAGCAGGCGCGCCGATGCTGGCGACAACACGGGACAAACGCCACTGACTCACGACGGATCGGGCGCGAAAACCGGCGGTGAGCGGCAGCGCCCGTCGCGTTCTTCGCATCCAAAAAGGGCTACTCCGCCCCGTTCTGAAACAACCGATCGGTCGGCAACTGCACGCTGGTCCCGCCCGACACGACGCTCGCGTTCGGGCTCGCGGCGATGCCCACGGGCTGGCCGGCGGCGCCGACGACGTAGATGCGATGCGCCGGCGAGGTGGCGACCGCGGCGGTACTCGCCGGGGCGGCACCGATCAGCCGGTAATTGGCGCTGCCTGACTCGGCGAGCGCGGCGCTCGAAGCCGACACGAGCAGCAGCAGGAGCGTGCCCATCCGTCGGCGCGCGCTGGCATCAGTCGCTGTGGTCATGGCCGGACCTCACTGGCAGCTGCTGGCAAGGAAGCCGGCGCCGCGCCGGGTGTTTCCGGCGCAGGTCAGCGCGGCGGCGCCGACGCAGACACTACCGTCGAGATGCGAGGAAAAGACCTCGATGGCGCCGCCCGAGCCGGCCACGGTGCAGTTGGAAGTCGCGGGCGGGCTGGGGCTCAGCACTTCCAGCGTGGAATTCAGCACGCGGATATCGGACGATCCAAAAAACGTGGACACGGCTGCATTGGCTCCGGCATCGGCGCTGCGCAGCACGCGGATGGTCGAGCCGACGATGCGCGCCGCGCCCTCGCCGCGGTAGCCGATGGTATTGGCGGACGCATCGGCAGGGTCGACGTTGCTGACCTGCAGGCTCACCTGGTCGAGCACCAGTTCGCCCGGCTGCAGGGCGGTATCGAGATCGCGCGCCACGCCCTGGCACCGATTCCCGCTGCCCGCGGAACACTCGATGTCGATCTTTGCTTGCGTGATCCGGGGAGCCGCATCGACGGCGCGGATGCCGTAGATGCCGCCGAAGCCGAGCGAGCCCACCTGCATGGCCTTGATCTGCATCGTGAATTTGTTGATCGACACCACCTTCGGCGCCGGGTTCTGCGCCGTGGGCTGGTAATTGATGCGTGCACCGGTCACATTCTGAACGCGTACGTCCTCGATCACCATGCTGCCGCCGTCGACCAGGATATCGGCGCCCTCGATGCGCAGGCCGTCGACTAGCGACAACGGCTTGGTCGATATCGAGCCGTCGCCGCCGATGGCGATGACAGGATTGACCAGCGTTGCGCCTTGGCCCAGCGCCGAGTGGAATACCCGTATGCCGTACACGCTGTCGGCCGTGGTGTTGGACTGGACGAACACCTTGATGTTGTTCCACGGACCGCCGCCCGCGAGGTACGCGCCGCCGACGCCACGCATACCGCCACCCGCGAAGTAGCCACCGCGAACGCCGAGTGCGCCGCCGCTCGCGAACAGGGTCAGGCCGTCGATGGTCGGACCCACGGCATTGAGGGCGTTGCCGCAATCGGCACGAATGCCGAAGCTGTAATTGCCGCCCTCGCCGCGGCCGGTGACATTGACCAGGCGCGAGTTGATGGTGCAGAAGTAAATGCCGTGCCGGGCCCCGGTGGTGCCTGGCGCGGCACTACTCTCGCCGGTGACATTCTCCAGCGAGACATTGCCGGCCCGCCCGCCGTTCGGGTTGCCGGCACCGATGCCATAGCTGTAGTCGTTGTCGGTCGGCGGGATACCGGTATTGCGTGCCGTGAGCCGGCGGACGTGCGAATCGGACGCCAGCAGCAAGGTGCCGTTCGCGAACGACGAGTCGATGATCGTGGCGTTCTGGCCGGCGCCAATGAGCGTGACGAACGACGGCAGGTTCAGGCGCTGGTTGCCGAGGTCGTACAAGCCGGCATCGAGTTCCAGCACCATCGGGTTCAGTGCCGAAGCGCCCGCCAAGCGCGGCAGCGCCGCCAGCAGGGCCGCTCCGTTCTCCGTCCGCGTGCCCTCCGCGGAGACGACGATGGTACTCACCTTGGTTCCGGCGGCGCGCAACGCAAACGGCGCCGCCGTGAGCGCCGGTCGCGGCACCATTTCGGCGTCGCCGGCGACCTGTATGCCGAGATATAGCTGCCGGCCCCAGATGGTGCTCGGCAACGGCGTGACTGCGCCGAGCTCGACGGCGAGATTTCCGCCATCGACCGGCACCGCGCTCTGGGTTTCGCTCCAGAGCACCGCGCCGCCGCTCGCCACGTCGTACAGCCGGAAACTGATGTTGAGGTTGGCGGTGATCGGCAAGCCACTCGCGTTCGCGAGCCGGCCCTGATAGCCGAGGCGGCTGGGGGCGGCAGCGTCGACTACCGCAATGCAGAGCAGCCAAAGCACCAGGCATGACAGGTAACGCGGCATGGTTGAGAGTCCGGTCAGCGAGCTGCCAACTGTCTATCGGATGAGCGGCCGTGAGGACACTGAAAATTTCGGATTTTTTCTGAAAGCCTGTCGTGACGCGGCGGACCGGCACTCCACCGCATCTGAAATGTTTTGCGACGAGGCTGATGGCGGCCAGGAAGCGACCACATGAGGCGGCGTGATGCCGGCGCGAGACATCCGTGCGCCCTGTATGTGCTATGCGCGATTGAGTAGTCTCGACGCCCGTCATCGCCGCTGCCTAACGCCATGGCTCGAACGCGCATCATCGAAGGCAACTGGAACTGCAGTTCGTGCGGCGCCAAGGGCATCCTGGCGCGGCACAAGTCGTGCCCGACCTGCGGGTCGCCGCGCGAGGCGGGCGGTGCCGAATCGACATTCGATTTCGGGGCGGCGAACGCGAAGGGCGGGCTGGAACGCGAGGCCGTCACCGAGATCGCAGGCTTAAGCCTCGCGGCGGCCGGTGTCGACTGGTTCTGCAGCTATTGCGGCGCGTCCAATCGCGGCGACGATGCGGCCTGCCGGACGTGCGGCGCGACGCGTGTGGACGCCGCCGCCGCAGTCGGGCCGCCAGCCCCGCCGGTGCGTGGCGGGCGCTGGAAGAAGCTGATCTTGGCTATCGTGGTGACCTTCTCCGGGTGCATGGGCTGGGGCTATTGGTTGCTGCAGACCCGTGACTATGAGGGCGTGGTCCAGTCGGTGTCGTGGGAGCGCACGCTCACGCGCCAGGCGTTCACGTCCGTGCAGCGGCGCGGGTGGCGCGACCAATTGCAGGAGCGCGCGACAATCCTGCCAGTCAAGGGGCTCGGCGAGTTCGTCGGCACCGACAACATCCGCGATTGTGTCGAGAAACAACGCGGTACCCGCCAGGTGGCCGTCGGCACCAAGCAGGTCTGCACAACCAAGTCGCGCAGCGTTGCCTGTGGCAGCCACGAATCATGCTCTACGCGCGATCTTGGCAATGGGTACGCGGAGGAGGTCTGCAGCGATGTCACCGACTACTGCAGTGAGAGCTATGAGGACTGCAGGGACGAGACGCAATACCGCACCGATCCGGTGTTCGCCCAGGAATGTGCTTACAGCACGTATGAATGGCAGCAACTCGACCAGCGCAGCGCGCGCGGAGGCAGCGAGCCGCCGGTTTGGCCCGAACTGGCGGTCGAGGGCGAACTCGAGCGACTGGTCCCAGCCGAGCGCTATGAGGTGGTGCTCGAGTATCAGGATGACGGCTTGCACAGTGCGCGCTTCCATCCTGTCGACGCCGCCGACTTCGCGCAGTGGCCCCTCGGCCGCAAGCTCACCCTTGTAGTCCAGAACAGCGGCAAGCTGGTCGGCATCCGCGAGGGCGACAAGACCCTGCCCGTCGAGGCGGCGAAACCCTAGCGATCGTGAGCCCTGCGCTTTCCGGCAGGAACGAGATGGGACGACACGGAACGTTCGCAACCAGGGTGAACCGCAAGCGTTTCGTCGCCTCGTCGCTCGAAATCTTCCGCTTATGGCAGGCGCCTCGAGTCCGAAGGATCGTTCGGACTCGATCTCATGCGTGCAACGCAAGTGTGCGGCAGCAAGCGACAACAACACGGGACACGTATGGACGCCTCCCGTCATGCCGCCCGCGACCGTACTGCCACAGGCGGTGTTCGACGACGGCTTCGGGTAGCTGGTGCCTTCGTAGAGTGAGGCTTGCTCCACTGCTGTTGGCTCGTTGAGCACCTCAGCGACGCGAGGCTAACTGCCCCTTTCTACCGGAAGTGCCGCACCGACCCAGCCGGTGATTCCGGCTGACATCACGCTGACGTTCTCGTAGCCCAGCGCCCTGGCGCGCCTGGCGGCGTTCGGGGCTTTGCGGCATAAGTACCCGGAGCAGTAGAAGACCAGCGCCGTGTGCTGGTCCGCGGGCAAGTCGCTGGCCTTGAATGCCGTGGGGTCCAGGTTGAGCGCGCCGGGGACGCGCGCGGCGAGCCAGCGTGAGCGATCGTTGACATCGATGACCGTGACTTGTCCTGGCGCGAGCAAGGCCAGAACCTCATTGCAGGACACCGACTTCAACCCCATCAAGAGCGCGAACATCAGCGGCCTCCTCGATCACCGGCGTCATTCGTGGGCCGATGTCGTCGCTGGATCTGGATGCGTCGAATGGCCAGCCAAAAAATCGCCAACGAGTAGACGGCTGCCACCAGCATTGTGGTGGTGCGGGACCAGTCAGCGTGCTTCGCCCATGACAGCATCCCGACGTAGCTTGCCATCAGTGCTGCGTAGACGATTCCGTGCAGCAGGAGCGACCGGTACTCGACTGGGTTGCGAGCTTTCTTGAGGTACAGACGCACCTCGAAAGTGACTGCAGCGAGCACCACGCCAAGCGCGGCAACGACGCTGCCAAGGGTGCCGAGCAACCACTTGCCGGCCGAGCCTGCTGCCGCGGCGCCAGTGGCATGGGCGACGCCGGGCCCGGCTGCCAATGGGGCGAGCACCGCCCACGTGAAGGCAATGCCGGGCGCACTGCGCAACGCCGCGTCGCCAACCGCTTGCAGGAGCTCGGCATGCAGGCCGTCCCGGGCGCGTTGCAGACGCTTGCGCACGGCGCCGTCGCTCATCCCGAGCAGCTCGGCAACCTTGCGACTGCTTTGGCCCTCTCGGTAGAACAACAGAAGCACCTCGCGACTGCCCTCCGGGATCTCATCCAGCGCACGTGCGAGCAGCTCGCGTTGCTCCGCTCGCCGGTGCGCGTCATCGGGGTCGGAACTGTCTGCCATCGCGGCGGAACGCGGGTCGTTGTCGTCCAGCGGGATTTCGGCATAGCGGCGTTTGCGTACTTGGTCGATCGCGCGGTTGCGCGCCACTTGCCGCAGCCACGGCATGAAGCTGTCGCGATGGCTCATCGCCCCCAGTTTCTGCCATGCGATCAGGAAGGTTTCCTGCGCAATGTCCTCGCTGAGCGGGACGTCCCGCGTGATCGCAAGCGCGACGCTTGCGACCATGCGCTGGGTGGCGCGGACCAGCCGTGCAAACGCGTCGTGATCACCGCGCTGGGCGGCCGGGAAATCAGATTCGAGGAGGGCATCAAGTGCTGCGGTCGTCATGGTCGTCGCCGTGGTCGGGTATCAGCTATACGATCGAGCGCGGCGGATGTGACATGCGGCGAGGACAGCCCGAGACTACTCCCGCGCCGCTGATCGCTTGCCGAATGCTCGGCTTGTCGTCGCCCTGGCAGCGGGCAACCGGTCCTGCCTGATTTCGTCCGGTCAATCGACGCCTTGCGGTATGCCTCGCGTTCCGAGCGTCGGAGCTGCGCTACGTCTGCAGCGTGTCCGACGCGTGTGATGACGGAAGTCCGCTACTTTGCGCTGGCAAATGAGCGCGCGGCGGCGCTGAAGGCGCTGACCCAGGCCATTGATCTGGGCGTCCGCGACCCGCTACTCGGCCGCGATCCCGCCTTTGCCGAACTGCAGGGCGATCCAGCCTTCAAGGCGCAACTCACCCGCCTGACCGAGCTGATCAACATCGAACGCGCCAAGCTCGACATGGCGCCGTTGGCGTGAGCTGCCTCCAGGACCAGAAGCGCCGCGACGAATGCTGCGCGGCAACAGCAGCGCGTGCTTGCAGGTGGTTGAGATTGGACTGTCTCCATACCTGTTAGTATGGGTTCCTGTACTCCGGAACCCATATTCCCACATGAAAACGACGATCGAACTGCCCGATGACCTGTTTCTGCAGGCAAAACGCTTCGCGCTTGAGCGCGGCACCACGCTGAAGGCACTCTTCGAGAGCGGCTTGCGCAACACCCTCGCACAGCCTGGGCCGCAGCCTGCGGCGCCATACCGGCTTCCTGTCATCACGGCGATGAGCGCGCCATTGGCGGGACATCAACACATCAACGAAGTGATCGATCAGATGCGCAACGAGCAGCTGGATCAGATGCTGCGCCGATGATCGCCATTGATACCAATATCCTGATCTACGCCCACGTGCCGAGCTTTGCCCAGCACGCGCTGGCCGCTGCTGCACTTGAAAACCTCGCCAACTCTGGCGCCAACTGGGCCGTACCGTGGCCATGTGCGCATGAGTTTTGTGCCGTGATCACGAACCAGAAATGGCGAAGCGATGCCCTAGATTCGGCCGCCGCGGTGGCCATTCTTCGCAGCTGGGAAGGCGCGCCGAACTTTCGCTTCCTGGGCGCCACGCATTCGCACCTGAACGTGTTTGCGCAAACGCTGTTGCTGTCGCAAGTAACCGGAGGACAGGTGCACGATGCGCGCATCGCAGCGACCTGCCTGGAACACAACGTGACCGAGTTGTGGAGTGCCGATCGCGATTTCTCGAGATTTCCCGGGTTGCGTACGCGGAATCCGCTGCGAGCTGATCCCAACGATTTGAAGTGACCCCGCGAGCAACCTTCCAGGAACGGAAGCTGCACGGGTGGGCCAGCTCCGTTACCTTGCTCAACGAACCCGTCTTTACCTGCTGAAGCGGATCGGTACTCGGACACGTATACGGCGTGTTGGGGGTGCGCTTGGATGTGCACCGCGCCAGTTGATCACGGCTTGGGGGACGGCCGCAGTCGAACGTGCTCGTGCGCGGCGAAGCCAACAACGCATCTCACGCTGAAAGCCCGACAGGCTGCTAGGCTGATGGTGGTCCCGCACTACGCCCGCTCATGACCCGCTTTTACAGTTTCCTGTTCTACAAGCTCCCCGCCATCGCGTGTGCCATCGGACTTGGTGCCGCGCAGGCATTTGCCGCTGACCCCCTGCCGCCGTCGGCAAACGCCGAGATCGAGCGCGCGCGCGCCACACTCGAACGTGGCGGACTGAGTGAAGCGCAGGCCAGTACCGCCAGCGCAGCGCTGGACAGTGCAGCCGCGTTTGAGGACCAGGCGCAATCGGCGATCGATGCCAGTGGCGCGCTGCTTGAGGCAGTCGCCACGGCAAACCGCGAGCAGACTGGGCTGGAGCGAGCACTTGAGATATCGACGACCGATACGTTTCGCGCTTGGCGCAGCACGCTGCCGGCGAACATTGCTGGGGCTGAGCTCGAGACACGGCTCGAGGCGGAGCGCGCCGAGGTGCAGCGATTGCGCGCCGAGGTCAGCGACTTCAGGGGAGCGCTGAGCACGCAAAGTAGCAACGCCTTGGCGGACATCGAGCGCAACGCCGAGTTGCAGTTGCAGATCGAGGCACTGCAGCGAAGCCTGGATGCGCCGCCTGCCAATGGCAGTGATCTGCCACTGGCTGTACAGCAGGCACAACAAGCGACGCAGCGGGCCGAACTGCGCGCGTTGTCGGCCGAGCTTGCGCGGGGCACGCTGGATCGCGAAACCGCGCCTCTCCGGCGCACCCATCTGGAACTCAAATTGCGCCGAGCACAACGCGATCTCGGCGATCACGAGCAAAGGGTTGAAGTGCTGCAGGCGATCAGCAGCCTGCAGCAGACGGATTCACTGCAGCCATTGCTGGCTCGCCTGGAAGCCGAGGCGAAGGTACACGCCGAGGGCGACAGCCTGCTCCACCTCGCCGCCAAGGACACGCTGAGCTTGGGCCGCGACCTCGCTGCCACGACCCGGGCGCTGATCGAATTGCAGGAAGACGAATCCGCGCGCGCGAATGCGCGTGACGGCGTTGCCGCGGCACTACGCGACACCCGCGCGCGTCTCGCAGTGGAGGGCCAGGACGATTCGCTGGGGCAGATTCTGGTCCTGGAACGGCGCCGTCTGGGCTCGCCCGACGTGGTCGCAAGACGGCTCGATGAAGTCCGTCAATCCTTGACCCGCGCGCGCCTGCAATTGATCGCACTGGCCGGGCAGCGCGTGGCCCTTGCCGACATCTCCGGCGCAGTCGTCAACGCTGTCGACAGCGTAGAGGCGGCGAGCGAAAGCGAGGCGGCTGACTTACGTTCCCAACTGCATACGCTACTTGGCGAACGCGCAGAGCTGTTGCCTCGCCTCGATATCGCATTGCAGCGCTACATCACCGCGCTCACGCTCGCCGAGAACACATTGCAGGCCCAACTGGTCGACATGCTGGCAGTGCGCGAGCTTCTTGATCGCCGCATCTACTGGATTCCCAGCAATGGCAGCATCGATCTCGCATGGATGAGTCGGGTGAGCGCCGGCTGGGCCGACCTGTTCAAGCCGGCTCGCTTTATGACCAGCATTGAACTGCTGCGTGAGCGCGTCATTTCGCACCCGCTGATCCCGTCGCTCATCGTGCTCGCATTCATCGCCCTGATGCTGGTGCGCGTGCGTGCTCAGGCGCTGACTGAACTCACCGTGCCACT
Source organism: Rhodanobacteraceae bacterium (assembly GCA_031425695.1). Classification (GTDB taxonomy): domain Bacteria; phylum Pseudomonadota; class Gammaproteobacteria; order Xanthomonadales; family SZUA-5; genus JANPJV01. The sequence goes on from JANPJV010000224.1 coordinate 15,247, forward strand.
CCTGCGCCGGCCGCAGGAGGACCGATATGCGCTCAGCTGGCAGGCATTGGCGGTTGCGATCGCGGCGTCACTGCCGTGGGCACTGCTGATCTGGGGGACCGGGCACGTGTTGATTTCTGTTGGCGAGCCCGGTCGCTTCAGCGATTCGCTCGGACATTCATTGATCGCACTCTCAGGCAGCCTCCTGCTCCTCGAGTTCCTGCGCTTTCTGGTGGTCGAACACGGCCTCGCACATCTGCACTTCCGCTGGATGCGTGACCGCAGACAGGCGATTGCGCGCGCGGCGCCGCTGGCAATCCTCCTGCTCCTGCCGCTGCAGTTCGTGGTCGGCCTGGCCTTGATCCGCAACCAGGAATTGGCCATCGACACGGCAGCACGCTGCGCCCTGATCGCATGCTGCGCAATCGTCGGATTCATGCTCTATCGGCTGCTGGCGCCCAATGCGTTGTGGGCGACGCGCGGTGGCATGCCAGAGCCACGGCGATTACGCCAAATGCTGCGTATCGGCCTGCCTGTGCTGTTCTTCTATCTCGCGATGATGATCGTCAGCGGCTATGTCTACAGCGGCGCGATCATTCTCAACTGCCTGTGGCTGACGCTCGGCACTGTCGCCGCCGTCGGCGTGATCCACGGCATGCTTTCACGCTGGTTCCTGCTCGGCGAACGACGGCTCGCAGCGAATCGCAGCGAGGCCCGCAAGCTGGCGGCCGCCCAGGAGGTCGCCAGTACCGGCAGCGACGAATCCGCCGCCGATGTGAGCGAAGAAATGATCGCGCTTGAAACCGTCAACGTTCAAACCGGGCGCCTGTTGCGCGCGACCACCCTCGCGTTGTGGGTCGGCGGCCTGTATCTGGTCTGGTCGGAGGTGCTGCCGGCACTCGGGCGCCTGGATGAAACAGTCCTCTGGCACGTCGCCGGCAAGGCTGAAGACGGCAGTGCACTCAGCGAAGCAATATCGCTGCGCTCAGTGCTGCTCGGAGTACTGACCCTGATGCTGACCACCGTCGCAGCGCGCAACCTGCCGGGCCTGATGGAGCTGGGCATGCTCAGCCGGACCAATATCAACCCGGCCAGCCGCTACGCCATCACCGCGATGAGCCGCTACGCCATCGTCATTGTTGGCTCGGTGATCGGTCTCGGATTGCTGGGACTGCGCTGGTCACAGCTGCAATGGATGGCTGCCGCGTTGTCCGTTGGCCTGGGCTTCGGCCTGCAGGAGATCTTCGCCAACTTCGTGTCCGGATTGATCCTGTTGTCCGAACGACCCTTCCGGGTTGGCGACATCATCACCATCGCGGACCAGACGGGCACGGTGACGCGCATTAGCACCCGCGCGACAACTTTGCTCGACTTCGACGGCAAGGAGCTGGTCGTACCGAATAAGACCTTCATCACCGATCGCTTGGTCAACTGGACCTTGACCGATACCAAGACGCGGATCGTCATCAAGGTCGGCGTGGCGTACGGCACTCCGCCGGAACGCGTCCACATGCTGCTGCAGCGGATTGCCAATGAGCATCCGCTGGTACTCCAGGATCCCGCACCCCGGTCTTGGTTCATGGCCTTCGGCGCAAGCACACTGGACTTCGAGTTGCGCGTCTTTGTTGCCGCCGTTGCCGACCGCCTGCCGGTGATGAGCGAAATCAACATGGGAATAGCGAATCTGTTCGCCAGCAACGGAATCGAGATCGCGTTTCCGCAGATGGACCTGCACGTCCGAACGGTGACACCGAAGCCGATCACGGATGCTGCCGACAGCGCTCATCCCGGCGATGCCGAACACGCAATGAGCAGCGGCTGAGATCCCGACTTCGGCGCACGGATCGTTTCAAAAACAAATGATCCTCGAAGGCGCCTCCGACCCGCCTTCAGCAACGCCCGGCACCGGTACGCAAAGACATCCCGAGCGAGGGCCAGCCGCTGCCAGCGAGATTGTCGGGTAGCCGTACGGATTGGCGCTGGGTGCATTGCGGCGTCGACCAGAGCACTGCGGAAGCACATATCCAACGCGCAGGCTTTGAGCGATTCGACGCGTTCGCCTTGTGGGAGCGGCCATAGCCGCGATGCCTCTGTTGACCTCCCTGGTAGTTGTTCTCAGGTCAACCTACCCAGCTCTTGTTGCTGCAGTTCCAGGTAATCGAGTCCGATGTCCGCTTCCTTCACGCCGGCCAGCACCGCGCGCCCGAGGTCCACGCTGGCGACCAGGTGCTGATAGCGCGCCTGGCTCATTTCCCAGACCCAAGGGTTGCCGGCAGTGGCCAGACAACTGCCGACAGCGCCGGCAACGTGTGCGCTGCGTCCAGGCCAATGCAATGCGTCGATCGCTTGTGTGAACGGGCGCTCGGCCGCGTCGGTGAGTTGCAGTCGTCCTTCGCCAATGGCCCTGGCCCAGTCGATGGCTGCCCGCAGGCAGGTTCGATGGGCTGTCGTCATGCCGCGTTTCGGCAGCAGCAGAAGGGCACGCTCGGCCGCGCGAACGGTCAATAGAATGCGCGCGCGATCGCTCATCCGATGCAAATCCAGCTCGCTCAATGTCGGCGGCGGTTGCAAGGGCGCCAGGGTCAGAGCGAGCTCGGCACAACGATGGATCAAGTGGCGCAGCGGTTCGGCTTCGGCTGGCCAACTGAGCTGGTCGATCTGTGCGATCAGGCGCTGTGCGACCCGCACGTCCACACGCACGGCGTTCTCGCCGACCTCGCGGGCCCACGCCACTGCCCACGTCATCAGGCGACGAATGGCATCGTATTGATTGATCTCGGCCCAGCTCCATTGCGCGAGAAGTTGCGGCCAGGCACCCGCCGCAGCCTGGGCGCAATCGCGCAAATGCATGCGTATGTCGATCTCATTCAGCATCAAGCCACTACCTTTTTTATCAGGAACCCGCGGCTCCCGGCGCATGCTGAGTCCACCAACGGATGCGCTTGAACGTGCCATTGCCCGGGTCATGACGGTTGCGATCGAATTCCCGCACGCCGCCTGGCAGCAGCACCGTGATCCGACGCGGGAGTTCCTGGAGCGGCAGCGCGAGCGCGGCGCCTAACGGTGCATCGTCGGCCAGGCCGAGTTCCCGGTTGAGCGATAACCGGGTGTGCTCAGTGACATCGCTCCCGGCCGGCACGTCGATTACCAGGTGCCGCAGGCAGTTCCACGGATGCGGTTGCTTCCGATCGTAATGGGGTCTGCGATCGAGGTACTTGTGCAAGGACGCGCCACAGTAGCCGGTGGCGCAGAGACTCAAGTAGTCGCCGTCGAACAGGTCGAACGAGAGCTCGCCGAGTTCGCCCTTGGCCAGCTTGCGCAGCAGGAACACGGCGCGGGCGTTGTCGACGGGCTCGATATGGCGGTAGTGACCATGCAAGAAGTGGATCTCGCCCTCGCGGACCCGGATTTCATCGGTGTGGCGCAGGCGCCCCTCGGGCTGTGGGTTGCGCGTTGCTCGCGCGCAGTGGCCGTCGAGTACATAGCCTTCGGGGAGATTCGCGCGCAGCCATTCGAGGATCTGCGCGACTGATCGGCCGACATAGATGCTCAAGTACAGCGGACCCAGGGTCGGTCCCCACGCCCAGTCCCATGATCGACTAGGTGGCAGGCCGGTGATGCGCAGCTGCGTGCCGATGTGGACATCGACATGACCGCGCGCCGCTGGGCTCAAGGTCAACGTTCCGGGCGGAAGCGATCGTAGCGATTGGCCATTGCCTTGCGGCACCAGCGCCAAAAGCCAGGCGTTGTCGAGGCGTACCCGTTGCACAGAAACACAGCGCTCGCAGGTGCCGTGCTGCCACACCGCGGCCGCGTCGTCGAAGTGAATCAGCAGCATGCTGCGGCCGTCGGTGAACTCCACCACGAGCGCCTTCCTGCGCGTCAAAGCCAGCAGCAGGCTGCCCTGCAGATGCCTTGGCACTTCAGCAAAGAAATCGACGACCGACCAGGCTTGCGCCAGCGTCTCGAGCACCGCTGCGGGCTGTGCACGCCATTTCACCGAATCGGGCGATTCGGGCATGGAAGCGCTTGCGCTCAAAACACACCAATTCGCCAGCGCGCTTTCAGCGCCCGTTCGGCTCGTGCGATGAAATCGACGAGCCATCGGCGCTCGATCACTTCGGGGGATTGGCGCACCGCGAATGCGCCGTCGAGCGAAATCAGCGCGCTGCGCGGCAACGCCGGCTGGGTGCTTTCGATCGCGCCGAGCAAATCGCGCGCCTGCGCCAGCGTTCGCGAAGTTTCCTCTTTTTGGTACGAATCGACACGCGTAAACCAGCGCGTGAGATACACCCCGAAATGGATCTCACGGACATGCCGCGCAGGGCAGGGCCCCGCATGCCGAGGATCCAATCCGCGCAGGCAGAAGGCGGCGAAGTTGGGACCAAAATCGAAGGCCGATTTGCCGCCATGCTCGCGATTGAACTGTACCCCAAGGAAATCCTGACGGGTCGCCACCTGCTGTACCCACTCGCTCAACCGCAGCTCACGGGAGTCATCGCGAGCGCTCCTGTAGCCCAATGTCTGCAGCTCCATGACATCGCCGTGCGCCGTGCAAATCGGTTTCAGCGCCTGGTGCGCGCGAATGGTCATCGCCAGGAACTCATCCAGCGTGCCCGCGCCCGTCAGCAGCAGCCGGTCGCGCTGTTCGCACACCGAAGCTGCCCGACGGTCGGCCAAGTTTCGAAAGTGCGTGCCCAAGGCTCGGCACTGCGCACGATTGAATCCGAAATGCTGGTCGCCGAACGCCAGGACAACGAGGCCTGTAGTTTCGCGCAACTGCTCGAGCGCCACTCGTGCATCGATGGCATCGGCTGTGTCGCTGGCAACCGCCTGGTAGGCGACTGCGTTCCCAGCGTCCGCGGCCAGCAATGGGACTGCGCGTTTCTTCTTTCGACCGGCGACCACACGGCCGTCTCCCGAGCCCGCAAAGGCCCGGGTTCGCGCGAGCCCTGCCGCGCACACTGCTGGCTCCGGCAACGGAATTGGGCGCCAGCGCTCGCTGGCCAGTAACTCACGCAGGTAGCCCGGCGGGGCGTTGGCGTCGCCCGCCGCATGGAAAAGGCGTGCTAACGCTTCGCTGAAGGGCGCGCCGTCGTCGACTTTGTGCATTCCCGCGTTTCTGGTCGTCGCCGCAGAACTTTGCTGCAGCCAATCCGACGACACGAGCAACTCATCGTCCACGCAGTGGCCCCGACCGAGAAGTGCGGTGGCGAACGGTCGCCGCCGGTGGCAATTCTAATCGAGTGCAACAGCGTTCCGGGCCATGGGAAGCCAGAGGTCGCGAGTCCCATGCACGCCCCCGACTCGCTCGCGTCAAATAAATCACACGTGATCAATCTGCGACACGATCCCTCACGCAGTACAGGGTGTTTTGCAACACGCCTGGCGCTGGCCAGCGCAGGGATGCGTACTTAGAAAGACTCGCCGCCTTCCTGGCTTTTGTCCTACTCGAAGCCGCTTGCGAAAACTGCGTTGCTGAAGTGCGAATAGCTCATGCGGAAGTTGCCGCGTTCAGACGCACTCCAACCGCGCACGCGCGCGATCGCAGCACCAGTGAACGTGCTCGTCCATGTCAACGTGGACTGCGTACCGCAGCCATCGTCGTTCGTCCCCTGAAGCAGGCCGGCCCGGAAGACTTCGATCACGGTGTCGAACGCGGCCTCGCCGCAAGTTGCGAACAGGTAGGTTCGGCCGGTCTCGGCGTTGATCTGGAAGTCCCACCAGCCGAGTGGCCCGATATTGCCGGATCCGGAGAACTGTTGGCTGGTCGTGGGAACGATCAAGGGCGCCTGATTAGAAACGCGCACTGAAGCAGTCGAACCGACCCAATCGGCATTGTTCCCGAGGCTTGCCTCCACAGAACCGGTGCTGTTCAGATAGACCGCAGGGAAGTAGACCCCGGTAGGCACCGACGATGGGACGGGCAATGGACTAATGATGAGGGGCTGGATGGCATTCGGGAATGGTGCAATCGTGACCGCATATTGCAGGTTGCCGATCTGGTAAACGGCACCGCTGTAGGTCATGCGCGATTCGGTGAGGTGCACGAGAATGGTCGGATTGACGATCGGGGTGGTGCCAAGATTCTCGAGCGTCATGTTGTTGAAGAAAGTCAGGAGGCCGCCATGGGTGACATTGGCACTGGCGAACAGCTGAAAATAGTTGGCCTGCATGGACGCTGCATTGTCCGCCGTGTGATAAGCGCTCAGCGCGCCATCATGCAGGCTCAAGCCCGGGTAGGCCGAACGGATGGCCGCGGTATCGTCGCTGTGCAGACGCGGGCCGCGCGACCACTTGGGCCCGTAATTCATCACTGACGGCCAGAACACATTCTGGGATTCGAACGGGTGCTGCAGTCCCCAGGCATGGCCGAGTTCATGCAGCATGGTCTGGCGGAATCCCCAGACGCCGTTGCCGTTGACCGTGCCAAAGGCCTCGTCGGTGGTCCAGCCAAAGGCCGGATTGAGCGCGATATCGGCTTCGAGGATCGGGCCGGTCGTCCAGCGAGCAAAGGTGATGCCGAGTGTATCGGGACCCCAGCCCTGGCCAAATTGCGAGTTCATCTGCGCATCGGTCGGAAAGCCGGCGATATCGAAGCGGCCATTCCCCCACGCCCACGTTCCCGTGGGCGTGACCAAGACGCGGTAGACGTCCCCGAATCGATTCCACTCCGCCATCATGTGCTGATCGAGCGGGCTCCAGGGAGTGAAGCTGGCCGGCAGCTGATTGAAGGTCACCGGCGGATTGGGCCGCCGGATCCACGAAAACGACGGGAGCGGGCCCACGCGTGCATTTGGCACCGATGCTGCGATGGGGCTCGCCAGTGCGCGATTTGGCGGCACCAGCGGGTCTGACTCGGCCGGCAACATGAACGGTGCCAGCGGGCCCAGTGCAGGCGCATAGTCTTTGGCCAGCAATGCCGGGCCAGCCGGCTGCCGCTGGCGATCCGACTTGACCGGCGTTGCTGCGACCAGCGCTTCGAATTCGGATAGCCCGACGAGTTGGCGACCGTCGTCGAAATGCGCCTCGAACTTGAGTCCTTCATCAACCCTCAAGGCGCCGAATGCACCGAAGCGAACGCCCGAGAACACGGTGTTATCGCGCTGATTGAGGCAAAGCAGATAGCGTTCGCCGCGCGAAAAGCGCGGCAGGTCGCTTAGCGCGTGCGTCTCCGAGCCGACCGTGCCGCCGCCCTGGGTCAACACATAGGTATCGGCAAATTCGCCCCGGATCGCGTCGTCGACGCGAAACACGTGGTCGGTGACGATCAGCGTCTGCTGGGCATTCCAGCGCGATTTCACCTCGATCAGCGTGCCCGTGAAGATCCTCGGCGACGCGGCAAGATCTTCGAGGTCGTCCGGCGGAACCGTCGCCGAGTCCGCGCCCGAGTGCAAGAACAGCACCAGTGCAACAGCCATCGTGACACGCAATTTCGAGCGCATTGCAGGCTCCTGTGAGGAACACGGACGTACTAGCCATCTGGCAGCAACAGATAATGGTGCGTGGCTAACGATCCATCGGGCGATGCATAGGGTCTAGCGAAAAACTGCCGGGGAGGGCACTGAAAATTTCTGAATCTTTCTGAATACGCGCCAGGACGTGCTGGCTCGGCCCCGCGCGCGCTTCTGCTATGTTGAAGCGGGCCGCCACCGAGGCGTCGAAGCAAAGACTCCGCCGGCTCCGAACTTTGGCAGACGTACGCGAAATCGAGCACTCCGAGGCGCGCGACGAGCCCGCCGCATCCGCGCGCGAATGGCGCATCGGGCACGCGCGATTCGAGCAACGCAGCGGTCGCCTGCGCATCGACGGCAGCCAGGTGGTCCTCGATCGCAGCAGCCGTAATCTGCTCCTGTGCCTGTTGCGCAATCCCGGCGAGACCGTCGGCAAGGATCAGCTCATGCGCGCCGGCTGGCCGGGGCGCGTGGTGTCCGAGAATTCATTGACCAAGGCCATCGGCCGCCTACGCGTCGCGCTCGGCGACGTCGATGGCGACGCGTTGCGCGTTGTCCATGGTTATGGGTATCGATTGACTGCCGAGGTCGAGCCGATCGAGCCCTTGCTGGCAACCGAAAAGCCGAGCTATCCGGTAAATGTCGACGAAATGGCGACGCCGGCCCCGGCGCCCGCGCCGGGATTGGCGCCGCCCGTCCTGCCAGGCCTGCGCGTGGGTGCGTGGCTGCCGCTGCTCGTCGTCGGCCTGCTGGCGCTTGTGAGCCTGGCATGGTTGGGCTGGCGCGCTGCCCCGATCAACGCGCCCGGGTCCGAGATTCCACCCGGCTTCCAGGCCACGGACCGGCCGCTGCTCGAACGCGTCAGGCGCTCCACTACGAGCGCCGCGGCCTTCGAGCAATGGGTGCTCGCCCGAACCCGCTTCAACGATGACGAGACCGAAAACAGGCGTGTGCGCGATGCCTACCGCCGAGCGGTTGAATTGGACCCGCAATTCGTCGATGGCTGGCTTGGGCTCGCGGACGTGCTCGGCCATTCGGGCTTGTATGCGGATTCAGCAGACGAGGCGCTGGCCGGCAAGCATGCCGCGATGCAGGCGGTCGACACCGCGATCCGGCTCGATCCGACGCGCGCCGACGGCTACCTGCTTCGCGGTGACCTGCGCTATGCGCATTGGTGGGATTGGTATGGCTCCGAGGCCGACCTCGACAAGGCCGCAGCGCTCGGCATGGGCGCAGACAGCGCCTACCTTTTGCGCATGTGCCGCCTGCGCGCAGCACTGGGACGCGTGCCCGAGGCGATTGCACTGGGTCGCCAGGCTACCCGGGCAGCAGTTAGACCCGGCGGTTGGCACGTGCTCGGATACCACTTGTTGTCAGTGGGCGACTTCGATTCCGCGCAGGAGGCACTGGCCGAGGCGATCCGCCAAATGCCACTGGATGAACATGCGCATTACTATCGGGGCCTGATCGAATTGCTGCAGGGGCGGCCAGCGCAGGCACTGCCGCATTTCGAAGCGAGCGCGCATTTCCTGCGCCTGACGGGTCGTGCCATCGCCAACCATGAGCTCGGCAACGCCGCCGCCTCCGAGCGCGACTTGCAGGTGCTGATCTCCCGGTATGGGCATATCACGCCTTACCAAGCCGCCGAGGTATACGCCTGGCGCGGCGAGAACGACGAGGCGATGCGCTGGATGGAACGCGCCTTCGAATTGCACGACGCCAGCTTCATGTATCTCAAGTTCGACCCGCTGCTGCGCAAGCTGCGTCCAGATCCGCGCTTTCAGCAATTGCTGGTGCGGGTCAACCTGCCGCCTGATCGTCTCTGAACCTCTGCAGCCGCAAGGCGCTGAGCAGGCTGAACCTGGTGCCGCTGGCGGCGGCAAGACGAACGGTCGGCCTCGTCAAGATCAGCAGTGGCGCAGTTGCACCGCGGGTGTGTGCACACCCAGAGCGCCAACTACAGGTTGTTTCCGTCGCGTCTCCCTTCAGCGCGACGTTGTGGAAACGAGATGAGCCAACAGCGCGGTTGCGCGCGTGACTGTCGACCATTGCTCGCGCATCTGCGACGGGCACGCTATCCGCGCGCTGTGCATCCACGGACTAGGCCTGCGCAAAGTAACTTCGATGTGCTGACGGCGCAGAGTGACGCGCCCTCTGGACACGTTCGACAGCATCGGCGAGATCCCCGTGAGCCTGACCGGCGCACAGGTGTGCGCAGTACTGGAGCAAAGCGCGCGCAGCCAGAAACCGGAGACCCCGATGGATGCCGTCGGCGGCTTGTTGCACTCCCCGCGGGCGACTCCAGCGAACCCAATGCCTGTGGCTTGTAGTGAATGTAAGAAATACTTTACATGGCTCACGCATGATGTAATCTATACCTTACATTAAGTACGGTAAGGGTTACATCATGAGTCTTTCTCCGCGCTCGCAACTGATCGCTAGTCTGGTCTTGGCCGGCGTCGGCCTGGTGCTGTTCTTCGGCAATCTCTATCGCGTCTGGTTTCGTGCGCTGGACGTACCGTACGACTTCATCGGGACGGCGTTGTTCATTGCCGCGGTCTGGTTCTTCGTCGATGCCGTGCACCGCGTGCCAGCCGACGACGCCGTGGCGTCGATTGCTCCAGGCGAGTGGCAGTCCTGGATCGGAGTGGTCTTCTGTTCAGCGCTTTTGTGGTCGATGTGGATTGCCGCCCCACACTTCGCCGAACACTTGCCGCTGCACCAGAACCCTGATGCCAGCCGGGCAGGACGCGGCGTGGGAACGTTGATTGCCGCCTGGGCTGTCCTGGGCTACGTCCTGGCGCAGCGATGGTCGATCGCATCGGACGAGCGCGATCATCGGATCGAGCAACTGTCCGGCCAGTGGGGCCGCGTGGCGACCACCTTCGCCGTCATCAGTGTTGCGGTGCTGCTCGGCTTCAGTCCCACCGAACGCCTGCAGGCGTTGAGCTATCCCTGGATCAGCCAACTCCTGATCGTGGCACTGGTGTTTGGCGCCTGGGTCGACCATGCCGCCGCCGCTGTCCTCTATTGGCGCGACCGCCGCGCAGCGGAGGCTACATGAGCGCACCGCAGTCGATTACCAATCAGATTCGGCGCCTGCGCTTTGAACGTGGCGAGATGACGCAACAGGCCCTGGCCGACGCTTGCGGCGTGACCCGGCAAACCATCATCGCGCTGGAAGCGTCCCGTTACACGCCCTCGCTGGAGCTCGGCTTCCGCATCGCCCATGCACTCAATGTCCCCATCCAGGAGGTGTTTCAGTGGTCCCCACCCCAGTAGTTTCGTCGCGAGCAAGACATTGGTTCGTACGCTTCATCGTCGGCTCGGTCGGCCTCATCCTCGCGTTGGTGATTTCGGCGGTTTTGTACGGTTGGTATCTTGAAGTCAGCTTCGATACCAAGACGCTGCCGGAGCGCTATGGTCAAGTCGATTCGACCCTTTATGCAGGCTCCGCGGCCGCAGGCCCCAAGCCGCTGCTGGTTCTGCTCAGCGGTGGCGAAGGCGGCAATTCCTGGACGCGTGAGCGCTGGAAGGCGCAGCGCGAGCGCTTTCTGGCCCAGGGCTATGCCTTGCTGGCGATTGGCTATTTCGGGTTGCCCAACACGCCGAAGAATCTCGACCGCATCGCCCTTGAAGGCGTGCATGCAGAAATCAAACGGATCGCTGAGGATCCACGCATCGACAGACGCTGCATTGCCGTGATTGGCGGGTCACGTGGCGCGGAATTGGCGCTATTGCTCGGAAGCCATTTCGACGATATCCGGACGGTCGTGGCAATGGCCCCACCCAGCGCGGTTTTCGTGGGCCACACCGATGCGTTCGTGACTTCGGCCTTTGCGCTCGACGGCGCACAACTTCCATTCGTTCCGATGACCTGGAGCGCTACGCCGCAACTCATCATGGGAGACATCGGTGGCGTCATGCGCCGCTTGGCCGCGAATACCGCAGCCATGGACGCGGCGGCGATCCCGGTAGAACGCATCAACGGGCCGTTGCTGCTGATTTCGGGCGCGAAAGACGAGATGTGGCCGGCGCGCGCCATGTCGCTGGCGATGATGGACAGGCTCAAGCGCCATCAGTTCGCGCATACCTACGAGCATTGGGACTTACCCGGCGGACATGCCGCGGCTGTCGATGAATTCCCTCGAATCGAGGGCTTTCTGAGAGAGCAGTTCGCGCCGAACTGTGCCGAATGATGCGGCGGCCGAGCCAACGCGCATTGAGGGGGCCGACCGTCGCTGCGGCTGCGCGACCGTGCTTCGGTGTTGGCTTCATTTGGTGCCGGTGCCGATGCCGACCAACGCCGACGCACGAATCAACACCAGCCACGGAGTTTGATCCGACCTGCGCAGCCGCAAACGGATTAAGCTTTGAATCCTCGTAGTCGACGCACTTGGAGAAGCATGAAAAACGTTCATCGTGGTGTCTGTCTGGCGCTGGTCGCGTTTGCGGCGCCACTCATTGCGCATGACGCGCCCGCGACCAAGACATCTGCCGACACCGCCGTCGCCGCAGTGTCAGTGGCTTATCTGTGCGACGACGGCAAGAAACTCACGGCGGTGCTCGATGCGAGCGATGCCAAGACCACGGTCAGCGTCGAGGGCGACGCGAAGCTGCAGGGCATCGAGATGCGCGATGTCATGTCCGCCAATGGCAATAAGACCAGCAACGGCAAGCTGGTCTGGTGGACCAAGGGCGATGAAGGGTTTTTGGCCGAGGAAGATCCGCCCGCCGGCAACGGCGAGGTGGTGCTAGGCGGCTGCAAGGAGGTCTCGGCGCCCTGAACAACGCTCAGTCGAAGATCTCGGAAAAGTCGCGGTCGGGCGGCGGATAGCCGTCCCGATCGAGCGCGCTATTGGCGGCGGGAGAAATGCGCAGTCCCCAGCGTTTAAAGAATGAGCGCAAATCGACGCCGGTCAACTCGCACAGCGCCAGCACCATGGCGTCGGCCTTGTCTTGGTCGGTCGCGTCCTCTGGCAATGGATGTGCGCGGAAATGCCGATTGAGGTCCTTGAATAGATCCCAGCCATAGACTTCCTGCAGCTGATGGAACAGCACGAGACGGATGAAAAATCCATCGCCGTCGTCGCTTTCATCGAGCTCGGCCAGCAGGTCATCGGCGCCGGCGTCTAGATAGTCGCGCGCACGCGCCAGGAACGACGGGGCGCCATCTTCCGACACGCGCAAGGCGCTCGGTCGCCCGAACGACTCCTGCACGTAGAGCGAATACAGGTTGACGTTGACCTCCGCGAACGCGTCAGGTGTCCATGAGTTTTGTTGATGCAGGTGCCCGGTCTCGTGCCAAATGCCCCACTCGCGCTGCAGCGTTTGCGGATCGGTGAGGTCGGTGGTGTTGTCGCTCAGCATGCCGACGAAGCCGTCGGTCGCGTACATGTAGAAAGTCTGGCGATCCTGCTCGGATACACGAAAATCGACGAGGTAATGGATGCGCAGCGGCGTTGGCAGATCGCGCGTGGTGCTGCCGTCGAAACCTGACAACTCGTTTTGGAGCTCGAGCATCTTGTCGATGGTGGCGAAAGTCGCGCGCGGATCGCTGATGGGTTGCTGCGCGTGGACGCTGTGCGGCAAGGTGATCAGCGCGTGCGCGCCGACCAGTTGCACGAATGGGGCGTCCCGGTGTGCGCTGAGCTCGGCCCGCCACTCGCGATTGCTCATTTCGCCATCGACAAAGAGCGGCAGCGGCTCACCGCCGTCGACGCTGACCGCGACGGTGGCGTTGTTCGCAAGCTGGCCTGGCGGCGTACTGAGCTTGAAAAACAAAGGTCCATCCTGATCGGCGGTGAGTTCATTGGTGCCGACGCGCAGCGGCACCTCCTGTTGACCCTGGTCCGATCCCCACATTGGCTTGAAGCCGACCTGCGCATGCAAGCGCTGTCCGCGCGGCAGCGGCGCCACCGTGATTGAAATCTCCTCGCCCTCGCGTACATGGCGCCCGGCAGGTTGCTGGTCGCATAGCTGCATGCTGTCCATGCGCCGCGCCTCTTGCGCGGCATCCGGCAATGCCGTCAACAGGTATTGCCCAGCTTCGTTGTCGAAGCTCGATGCCGCGAGCGCGGGCGCGAAGAGGGCGAAAAGGAGTCCGCCAATTGCGATCTCCAGCAGGCTGCTCACTCGAACCCACTCGTGAACAACGCGTCCGGTACCGGCACCGCCAGTATCACGTCGGCCAGTGATTGCTCTTCAAACGCGGCCAATAGAGTGCCGCTGCCAGACAAGGCGAGCGAGCCCTGATAGCCGCTCAGGGGATTGGGATCGATCAATACCGCGCGTTGCTGGGCGCTGCTGCAGGTGTCGTCCTCGCATGCGGTGATGCTGGCAAAGCCGGTGGTCCCGGACTCGTATGCGGGCCGGTCGCCACTCATGAGCACCAGTGATCGCGCGATGCCGGCGATGCCGATGGGAAAACGCGTCACGGCCGTGCAATCGGCGTTGTTGCAGAGCGCGTAGTTGTTGTTCAGGCCGGACTCGATGAACGCGGGCCGGCCGTCGCTGCGCAGCGCCAGCGGGTTGGCGTAATAGACCGCGTTGGTTCCGATGGTGATCACGCTGGCAGCGGCGCAGGCACTGTCGCTGCAACGGGCGTAGCGCTGCAAACGGCCCGAGTTGCTGACCAATGAATACATGACGATCGGACGATTCCCCGGCCCGATGACGATGGCGAAATGAGTGAGGAAGGTGCCGTTGCCTGTGGGCTCATCAGCCAGCAGGCGCTGTGTGCCGCTGCTACAGTTGATATCGCTGCAATCGAAGACAAACACGTCGTTGAGATTGGAAACGGTGTACAGCAACACGGGCCGGCCGTCGGCACGCAAGGCCATCTCGATGATCGTGCTGGTGAAGTTGCCGCTGCCGCTCACCGCGCGTGAATCTCCGCTGCTGCAGCCGGCATTGCTGCAATCAAAAAGCGCGCTGCCGCCGACGCTGGCGTAATAGGCTACCGGACGGTTGTCCGGGCGAACGGCGAGCGCCGGTCGGGTATCGCTGTTGAAGCCGGGCAAGACGCTGCGGGTGACACTCGAGCACGTCAGATCCGTGCATTGAGCCAGCCAGGGTTGCCGTTCGCGAATGTACGCCATCACCGCGCGACCATCAGGCCGCAGTGCCAGCCGGACGCCATGCACCGGCAAGCCGTTGAGTGACACGCGTTGCGTAAATGCGCTGCACGCGGCGGTAGTGCATTGCGTCGACCGCACATCGGCGCGGATCGTGTCCTGGAAAAACAGCAGCGGCAACCCGGCGGCGTTGCGCATGACCGATTTGCCAGTGTTCCCAGCGCTTACGTTGAACACCAGCGCTTGCGGCGTGCCGCAAGGCAGATCCGGACACACGCTGCCGAGCAGGCTGCCGGTGCTCGCCTGGTAGTGCGCTACCAGCAAATTGCCGTTGGCCAGCCGCGTCGACGACGGTCGATAGCCGCGCCCGGCACCCGCCAGCGTGCTCTGATTGGCGCTGCTGCAGGTCGCATTGAGGCAGCGCTGGCGTTGCAAGGTATGCGCCGTCGTTTCGCGCCAGACCATGTCCAGAAAACCGCTGGCATCTGCGGTCAGCGTGGGCTCGACGCCTCCGGGCTGGGTTGAAAATGCGAACGTCGTGTACGGCGCGGAGCTTCTGGCCAGAATCAGTTCGCCGCTGGTACGGTCTTCATATGCGATCCAGAGCGTGCTGCCGGCGAACACCATGCTGGCGTTGTGTCCACGATCGTTGGTGCCATTGACGAGGACGGAGCTGCCGGAATCGCAGACGGCCGTCGCGCAGCGATACAGTCGCAGATCGCCGTTGCCTGCATCGTAGAAGGCGATCAGCGGCAGTCCCGTGGCCGGGTCGACCGCGATCGCCGTGTCTTGGCCGACGTTGCCAGCGGTTTCCAGCGTACGTTCGATTGCGGAGCTGCAATTGAAGTCCTGGCAGTCCAACATCATCAGGTCACCGGTGCTGGCGTCGTAGTAGGCGGCCAGCGGACGATTGTTGAGCGCAGGGCGCACCGCGGCGCTGACATAGCGTCCGCGATCAGCGCCCGGACCGGTCATGGGATAGGCTTCCCCACAACTTTGGCCAAAGCACGTTGACGAGATCAGCCGGCCCTGGTCGGCCACGTAGAAGAACCCAATGTTCGCGTTTGCTTGCTGGGCCATGGCGAAATGTTCGCCGAGATCGTTATCGCCATCGATGGCGCGAAGCACAAAGCCGGGTTCCGCGGCTGGTTGGGCCAGGCTGGTTGAACTGACGATCAGCATCAGCGCCAGCAATAGATTGCGCAGGACCCGGTCGATCGACACGATTGGTTGCTCCGTTTTTGGCAATGTGCAGGACCGCACAATAGCGGCCTCCGTACCATTTGGGGTTCGCATTGTTTTTGGTGCAGGGGACGGCTCGCCTGGGTCGCAAAACTCGACTGTCCGGTTTTTGTAGTCCGGTTTTTGTACCGAGCTCGGGTCCCCGTGAAGATCACCCGCGCCGAAGCTGGCACGAGACACCCGGAAAAAAAGCAGCGTCAAAAGAAGTGCAATTTACGGTTGATGGGAGGCGTCCATACGTGTCCCGGTCTTTTACAGCCGCGTCAATGACCGCAACGGGAGGCGATGACCATTAACCCGCATGCCGACGCCCTTCGCGAATTACTCGCGATCGTTGACATCGACGCCAGCGCTACGATTGCCGTGTTGGGTCTCGCGCAGCGCGAGTTGCCCAAGGCGCTCGCGACCTGCGGCGGCGACCTCATCAAGGCGCGCTTCCGGTTGGCGCAAACCTGGCGCTGTGAGTTGGCGCATTGCGCGGCACGGCTCAACACCCGTTCGGTGAATCGCCAGGCCTTGCGCAAACAAGGGGTGGCGGCGGCGTTGATCGACGGCTTCATCGGCGACAGCGCCCGACCGCAGTACGCCGGCGAATCTGACCCGTTCGTCGACGTGCTCAGGATTGACCTCGGCGAAGTCAGCGCGCTGGTCAATCCGCACAACTCCGGATGCCTGCTGACTGCGCCGGATCACTTTCTGATTGACGGTCTATTGCCTGAAATCGAACTGCCGGACGCGTCGCGAACGCCGCCATCGAGACCGCGTTCTCTGCGGCTGTCGGGGCCTGCAGACTTGCCGGATGGCGTCGACGCTTCAGCGCTGCAATCGCTGGAGCTGGGCAGCGGTGAGTTCGACGCCTTGCCGAAGCTGCTGGCGTCGGCGCGCGATCTGCGCCACCTGCGCATCCACCATGTCGGATTGCTGGGCAGCGGAATCTTCGACGGGCTTAAGATGCACGCACTCGAGCGCCTGGATCTCCCGGACGCCGCAGGGCTGACCGTCGACCACTGCTCGCGCATCCGCGACTGGCACGCTATCCGCGCGCTGTGCATCCACGGCCCGGGCCTGACGCACAGTAACTTCGACGTGCTGACGGCGCTGAGTGGCGCGCCCTTCTGGACACAGCTGGTCGAGCTCGATCTGTTAATGCACACGAGCGGCAAAACCCTCGACACGGCCCGCTGGGATGAACTCTGGGCCGATCGGGAATTCGCCCTCGAATCGCTGCAGCTGCGTTTCATCGAATCGTCTGGTTGGCGCGCCGTCTGGCGCGCCCGCATGCCTCGCTTGCGCAGGCTCAGCATGGCCGGCACAGACCTGCGCGATCAACTTCGGAGCGCACTCGAAGGCGCTTCGCTGCCGCATCTGGAACTACTCGACCTGCGCGACAACAGCCTCAGCCCAGAGGCCGTGCGCGACTTTGCCCAAACCCATCGGTTCCCCAGCCTGCGGCGCATCGGCATCAAGCTCAACAGCGAACTCATGGAAGATTATTGCGACTGGAACGGCGCCGTCGTTGGTCGCGGCCCGATTCCACTCACCGCCAGCGAGATTGAAGCTACGTGGCTGGCTGGAACGGGGTTGCGGGTGTTTGACGACTGAGCCAAGACAGTAGGTCACGTGGGCCCGAAGGGACTCCGTTGACAGCACCTCCTTAGTGGCCCGCGTCGCGCAACAAGCGTCCGGACAAGGTCCGGACCCACTACAGCCGCCCCGACCTGGACGGCTGGTCTGACAAGTCAGTCCGGCTCTACAAAGCCGTAAGGGCAGGCATCCATTTCAACCGTCGAGTTTCAGACTTTTCCAACGGCGCAGCGTGACTTTGGGCTGCGCTGATGCAGGCTCTGGCCAATCCTGTCCCAACAGGAAAACACGGAAAGCATTCGACTTCTGGTTCTGACGTCATAGACTGCTGTCAGTGCTTTCAATGATAGACTGCAACTCTCTGAAGTAAGAGGGTTCGGCATGGCGGTCCTGACTGTTCGCAATCTTCCTGATGCCGTCAGGGATCGCTTGCGTGTGCGTGCGGCGGCCGCCGGTACGAGCATGGAGGAACAGGTGCGCCTGATTCTGTTGCATGCCAGCTTGGAGCCGGTCAAGCCAGCAGTTTCGCGCTCGTTGCAGGAATGGGTCAGCACGTTGTACGGGAATCGAAAGCCTGAAGGGGTCGTCGATTCGCTATTGGCGGAGAGGGCTGAACTCGCTCATCGAGAGCACGGGGCGGGGTAATGGTCGTGCTCGATGCCTCGGCATTGCTGGCGTATCTATTCGCCGAGTCTGGGCATGAGGCAGTCGCCGAAGTCATTGATTCGTGCTGCCTATCGACCGTGAACCTGGCGGAGGTAATTTCGCGTTTCGTGCGTGACGGGCACAGTCCGGTTCTTGTTCATCGGCAACTGGCGACATCGGGAATCGAAATCGTCGCCTTCGGCGGCGAAGATGCGGCACTGGTCGCTTCACTCGTTCCCCCAACTCAGCATCTGGGACTTGGGTTGGGCGATCGAGCGTGCTTGGCGTTGGCGCTCCGGCGAGATGTTCCCGTGCTAACCGCTGATCAGGCATGGGGCAAGTTGAACTTACCGATTGCGATTCGATTGATTCGGCCCGGTTCGTGACCAACGAACGCTACGAACAAACACGACAAGCCAACATGGCGGCCGTGAATACCCGGGCTGCCTGAAGAACTGGCCGCAACCTGCCGACACGTCGCCGCGCATGAGCGAGCAGGCGTCGCATATGAAGCGACATATGGCGGACCGGGACGCAGGCGCCAATGAGAAGTCCTCGCGCCCGAATTGGCTGCTTCCGCGGCCGCCATACCTTCGCCGGTACGACTCGGTGCAGCAACGCTTCCGGCAGTGCAAGGGCAAGCGGCAATGGCCGGTCGCCGCCAACCAGGCCTTCCGTCCTTTGGAGAATCTGGCGCTGCACGGCGGCTGATTCAGAACGGCAATGGTGCCGTGGTGCCGGAGAGATAGCCCAGCGGAATGCTGTCGACGCTCCCGAATGGCCCGAAACTTACTTGTTGCCCATCGCTGCTCCGGATCACATACAGCATCTGATCGCCCGGGCGGTACACCGCGATGTCGTTGATCCGATCGATGTCGACATTGATTGCCAAAGGGAAATCCCCGGTCTGGCCCCAGAGCGTTGGGACGGAGCTAGGAAACAGAAACCACTTGAGCAGGCCCGCCTCAGCCCTCACGACCATCAATCCGAACTGGTTGCCACTGCTGCCGTTGATCCAATTCCCGAGCACCATGCGGTCGCCGGGTATGCCCCAGCTGGGACCCTGGAAATACACCTCGACGGTCTGCGCTGGTGTGAGCAGGATCTGGCCCAGACGCATATTGCCGGTGACATCCCGGGCGTAGAGCGTGATCTCGTCACGCCCCCGCCCAAACGCGTCCTGGCCTGTACCGAACCCGATCTGCGGCGAGTCGAAGAACGTTGGGTAGTAGCTGCGCGGATCGATCGGGATATCTCGCAAGGCACCGTCGCGACTGAAGAGGATGCGCGCCAAGTAGCGCTCGCTGCCGCTGAAGTTGCCGAGGAAGGCCATGGCCAGGTCGGTCGTGCCATCTCCATCGTAATCGCCGGGAATGGGGATATGAGCGGTGGTGGTCCAGTCGCCGGGCAACGCCAAGCTGCGCGCGCCAGCACCGGTGGTGAAATTGAGGGTGCCGGTCGTCGCGTCCCAGAACCCGAGATTCATGCGCGAGCGCCCGCCGAAACGTCCTGGATACGGTTGCGTGGTACTCCCGGTGCCAAATGCAATGGGCCCGAAATCGACCGGAGGCTCGAATTGCCGGATGCCCCAGTCAGGGGCACCTGTAAAATCGAGCAGGGTCAATGGGCTGCGAGTCGGACTCTCGCTGCCACCGTTCAGCACCAGATCAAAGCTCGGACGCTGACAGATGATGGCCGCATGCAAGGGCTCTTCGAAGCCGCCGCCATGCAGCTCGTCGGCGGCGCCGTTATCGATGACCACGCGTGCGGCCGTGATCGATCCGCTGCCGACCGCCGAACCCAGGCGGTTGATACGCAAACTCAAGGGCACCGCGCGGTTGATATCGAATTCAAGGAAGCGACCCAGCAAGTTGAGACACGCTACGCCGTGCCCGAACTGGAAAGCGCGCACGGGAAACAACGTCGGCAGATTGCCGCTGACCGGTGCCGCCACTGCCCAGGTAGTGACAGCTTTATCGGTGATTCGATAGCGCCCGTTCATGGTGACTGCATTGGATATCCCGCTCATCGCCGCCAATGGCAAGGCGATGCCGTCCGCATTCAGCAAGGTCCAGTTGAGCTCGCGCGCATGGCTGTAGTTGATGTCGATCTGCAAGCTGGCGTTGGTGATTTCGCCAGGTATCGCGCTCAGGTCGAAGTTGAGCTCACGTCCGCCGACACCGATCGCCCCGGGATTGGTGGCTTCGATGACGAAGCGTTCGGCATGCGCAGCGGGGCCTGTGAGAAGCAACAGCGTGACGAGCGATCGGAACATGGGGCGCACTCGGAGTGGAATAAGCGGTGCGTACGCTCGATTGCGTTCCGGGCTGACATTGTCCTTTGCGGTAGGAGCGCACTTATCGCGCGATTGCGTAGGCAAGAACGGTTCAATGCGCAAGGCAACTGACGAAAACACACTTACCTGAGCGACAGCAGCAACCGAGCTCAGCTTAGGGAAGGTCTGAACAAGTCCATCCTGGACTTTTCAGACACGCTCAACAAAAAGTGTCATTTTCGTTTCGTTTCATTTTCAATAACTTACGTCATCGAAAATGGCGGCACATCCATGTGCCGCACGGAACCTCTGACTTGATCATAGGTTCCTTAGTTTCCGCGCGAGATCACTTACGCCGAAAACTGGCGCCAGGCACCTGAAAAACAGAATCAAAAGCAAGTGCAGTTTGCGGTTGACCGGAGGCGTTCGTACATGTCCCGAATCTTCTTCCGTCCCGAAGCTACCGCCGATCTACCGAATCTAACCCGCGATCCTGCCTTCAAATCCGGCACCGGAACACCCGGGTCGCGTGTAAACTCCATTGGAGACCCAACCTCGGCGAAACCATGGCTGCGAGCGATTCCCGAAAGAACACTTACAACCGGAGAAAGGTGCCGGTCTCTGGGGGATCGAAGTTCAAGGAATTACTTTCGCCGAGAATCATGGGCTTCCAACTGCCATGGTATTGGACGCTGATCGCCTTGGCGGTGTTGGTCGTGTTGACCCACCTCCAGGTTCGCCTGGCGATCAAAGCGACCGCGCACGCGGCCCTTCAATCGTTTGATAGCGTAGGTCCCGGAAGAATTCGCGATGTCGGATACGACTTCGACGGAACAATGCACGTGCATAATATTAATTTTCAGCCGGTTGATGATACCCGCGGAATCAGCATTGGCGAGATTGTGATCGAGCCACCTGGGCTGTGGTGGGTAGTACGACAAACATTGCCCGGGGGCCGCAAATCGCGGCGCGGAGACGCGCACGACTATCCTCCGACGCAGTCGCTGACGGTGAAGTTGCGCAATATCGAGTGGGGTGACTTCTACCTGGGATACGCAATTCCCCGCATGGATTGGACCGGCAGCTATACGGGCGCCTTGTTTGAAGCCGAGGGCTGTCCCGACGATGGTTTCTGGGCGCGCAGCGACCTGTCCGACCGCCTGAAGCTCGATCCAGGCAGTGGCGACATCGAAATCAAGTTCGAAGTGGCCGGAGAACGCGGGCTCGTGCGAACCGTGCATTTCGGGCATGCGGGGCTGTCGGAGTTGACGATGGTATCGACTTACGATCTGCCTGAATCCGCTGCGCATTTCCTCGACATTCCGGTGGCTACTTGGCGCACGACGTCCACTCGCTGGCTCATCAACGATCACGGTTTCATCGAGCGCCGTAATCAATTCTGCGCAGATGCGGCCGGCGTTGATCTGGCGACCATGCTCGACCGGCATTTGCAGTCGGTTGACCGCCTCCTGGCAGTACGCGGAACCCGTGCTTCACCAGAATTGCGCGATGCCTATGCGATCTACGCCCGTGATGGCGGAACGCTCGAGTTCCAAACTGGCCTCCCTCCCGGGCGCGCCTGGGAGGACTACACCCGGTTCGGGTTGGAGGGACTGCTCGCTGGGATCGCGGCGACCGTGACCGTGGGCGATAGACGCGCCGCCTACCTGTTGACGGAGATCCCCGCGCGACCCTTGCCGGACGCAGAATATGGATCGACGTGGACAGTCCTGAATGCTGAATCGGGCAATCCCGAAGTCTTGCCGGCTTCGCCACCGTCCGCCGGAAAAATGTTACGACCGCCGGCTACGCGCGAAGCGACCACACAGGCAGAAATTGCGTCCGTCAAATCGCCACTGCCGCCCTCAACGCCGCCCATCGCCAAGAACGAGTCAATCGAAAAACTCGTCGGCCAGCGCGTGGAACTGCTGCTCCAGGGCAATCGCAAACTGCGCGGCACGCTGGAGTCCCTCGACCTTCGCCAACTTGAATTACGCGTACGTGTCGGCGGTGGTTATGCGCAGATGACATTGCAAAGGCATCGCGTGCTCTCGTCGCGGCGGCTCTAGCAGGGCGCCGCAGGACTCGTCACGCTTTGCGTCTGATCCTCGGGCTACTGACACGGGAGAACCATGAATCATGAACGGGGCGGGACGCCCATGCATCAGAATCGTCCGACACGCCTCGGTGAGTGTCCTGACTGACAAGAGGCGAGGGCAGGGAAGTGCGCGCTCATGACCTACGCTCGCGACTTCCTTGTCCAGCCCGATCGCCGGAGAATCTGCAACCCGGCGACGTCGTGCTCAGCCACGCTTGGGCCGCAGGTGCCGCGGCGACCGCTGCGACGGCGGCCTTTTACGGCCCCATCGCAGTCCCACCTGGGCCGAGGGGCGCTGAGCGTCCCACAGGGTAAACCCTCTGCAACTCAAACTCTGCGCGCCTGATCCTGCTCGCGACTGGCGTCGAACGCGAGGGCGTCAAGGCCCGCGCCATGGCGCATCTGGAGACTGGCGCTGCGGGCGACGTCATGGGCGGCTCATTGAAAGCCATTCGCGAAGATTCCATCCAAACCCTGGCCGCAGGTTGCCAACGCCGACTTGTCGCGCAACTGCGAGTGCAGCGAAAAACGCGCGTTTGTCGGCGCTGGACTGGGTTCTGCGTCGAAGCCCGATTGCAGGCTGTAGCGCCGATCGAGCGTGGTGGGCGCAGGCACCAGTGGCGTAAGGTGGAGTTGGAAGCGGCCGCTGGCCTGGGTGCCCGAAGCGACCATCGCGGGTTTGTTTGTATCTGGGTCTTGCGCGCGCGCATCGAGGGCGCAGGCGCAGAGGGCGGCGATGAGAAATGCGCGCATGGCGGCGACTCAGCGTGGCGCGCTGGCGCTGAGCGCGCGTTCGAGTGCAGCGAGGCGCGCATGCAGGACGGCGTTTTCGGCTTCGAGCTGGGCGAGGCGCTGTTCCTGCAGTCCGGATTTCACGTCGAGTTCCTGAATCGCGGCGATCGACGCAATCGTGGCTGGATAGGTATCGACCTCCAGGATTTCGTTCTCCCGCGACTTGGTCTTGCCGGGCAAGTAATCGCCGGAGCCCTTGACGCCGTCCGGGAACACGCGCGCGAATTCCTGGGCGATGACGTTGTAGTAGCGCTGCGTGCCGATGCCCGGATTGGCCTTCCGATAAGCCTCGTCGTAGCGGAAGGTCACTGGCTGTAAGCGATTGATCAGCGCGAGCGCGCCATCGATCGGAAGGATCTCGGTCTTGATGCGTCGATCCGAGTTGGCGAGCTATACGCCGGCGACGGCCTTGGAGGCGTCGCCGGAGACTTCCAATGGGTTGGTCGTTGGCACTCGCAAGATCCCCACCAGCGAGCTGATGCGGGTGACGCCGGCAAATTTCGGTGTCAGCTCGAATTCGGTATCGCTGACATTGATCCTGAATCCACTTCCGACGTTGGGAATCAGATCCAGGATCATTCCGTTTGCATCCGGACTCCGGAGGACCACGTCGGCCGGGGTGGTGAGCTGCACATCCGGCGCGTTGAGTAGGAGCTTTCCCGTCGACGTGAGGCGCGCGCGATCGATATTGCCACCAGTGCGCAAGGTCAGCCCGTTGGGATTAGCGGCCGTGTTGTACAGCACGCCGCCGCTGGCGTTGTTGACCGGATCGCCGAACAGCACGCCCCGTTCCTGGTTGGAGGGGGTCAGCAGCGAGAGATAGGTATTGGTGTCGGATTCGCCAAGGATGACGCTGGCGGAAGCGCTGGTGGCGCCCGACGCCCCACCGCGCTGGACTGAAAGTGTGCCGAGTGGCGCATTCGTGTTGATGCCGACGCCGTTCTGCGCGCGCACCAGGAACTCGTTGCTGGTGGTGGACGGAAAGAAGCCGGAAGTGCCGTCGGCAAACACCATCGAATAGCTGTGGCCGGCCAAAGTCTGTCCCTTTCCGGCGGTCAGGCTGTTAGCTCCGGACGCGCTCGAATTGCCGTTGAAGGCGGCCGAGCTGAGACCTTGCGCCAGCGCATTGTCCTGCTCGATGCCGCCTCCGCGCCGCATGTAGAGCAGCGAATTCGAATTGCCGACAGCCAGCAACGGGGTTCCGGCGTCGCTGATGCCGACCCGTCCGCCGGATGGAACAGCGGTGTTGCCTGCAAGTTCCCAGCACACGCCGCCGAGCGTCGACTTGATCTCTTCGCGTCCCTGCAGCGCCTCAAAGGCCTGCGCGCCGGGCGCCTTGATTTGCGCCTGCAGCCAGACCGAGCGCTTGGCCGGCAATTTGGCGGGCAGGTCTAGCGGTACCTGGAAGGCGCCGTTGGCGACAGCGACATTCGGCAACTCGATAGCACCGGTCAGTGCCTGGCCGTCCACGGGCTGGTCGAACAACTGCACGCGCAGTGCAAAGTTGCCGTTCGCCGACTTGCCGGCATCGCTCAACATGCCTTTGTAGATCACAGTTTCGGTAGCGTGCAACGCGGGCGCCACCACCAGGCCTGCCGCCAATGCGCAGCCCAGCAGTCGGCGCGTGCACGGCCGGAACGGAATGCCGAATGCAAACGTCGAGAGCGCTCGCGATCGATGGCTGGACATGAAATGGACTCCCAATTGTGGATGACGACCGCACGCAGGCAGGGCGGCCAGGGCTGACGCATTGCCAGCTCGAATGGAGCTACGCAGTGGCGCGGTGAATACTGACAGAGGCCGAACCTGATTGCGGGGTCGATCCACCTTTCACGTCCGGTGCGGCGCGCGGAACAACACGGGACGCCGTGAATCAAGCAACGTACTCGCCATTGTTATGTCGTTGACCGCGCCGTACTCGTTAAGCGAGTCGTGATCATCGATATTGGAGGACGCCGCCATGCGCATGGGTTACCTGACGCTGCTGTGCGCGCTTTTCGCGATCCCGGTCGCGTCATACGCCGCACCGGAGCCCGCGATTGCGCCAGAGTGACGGTTGATCGGAGACGCCCGCACGTATCCCGTCTTTTGCTGTCCCGTCTTTTACTTTTGGCTTGCGGCGGATCGTCCTGATGCCAAAACGGGCGGGTTAGCATCTCGGCTTCCGCGCCAACTGCGCGATCGAGTTGGTGCAATGACGAGCCCGCATACGCCCACACGCCCGCTGATGAGCCCGCAAACCCTTGGGCAAAGTTGGGCGTCGTTGCCGGCTAGCGTGAGTGACTGGCGCGAGGGTGATCAGATCGGGCCTTTTCAACTGAAGCGGCCGCTGGGGGAGGGCGGCATGGGGACGGTCTGGCTGGCTGAACAGCTGCAGCCCCTGCACCGTGATGTGGCGATCAAGGTGATGCGCCAGGAACGTCGCGGTGCCTTGGACGAGGCGTATTTCGAAGTCGAGCGACAGGCTCTGGCGCGTTTGTCGCACCGCGTCATTGCGCAGATTTACGACGCCGGGCGCCTGCCGGACGGCACGCTCTTTTTCGCGATGGAGTATGTGCCGGGCGTGCCGTTGGACGAGTTCATCCGCGAATCCCGGCCGTCCCCGAGTGAGCTTGCGCGCTTGTTCGCAGACATTTGCCTCGGGGTACAACACGCGCATCAGCGCGGCTTGATTCACCGTGATTTGAAGCCGGCGAATCTGTTGGTGCAACGTGTCGATGGTGTCGCCATGCCGAAGATCATCGATTTCGGTATCGCTACCAGCGTCACGCCAGCGGGCGCCGGTTCGGAGAACACCGTTGCCGGCACGCGTGCTTATATGTCGCCGGAACAGCGCATGCCGGATGCCGCCGGGATCGATGCGCGCACTGATGTGTATGCGCTGGGCGCGGTGTTGGCCGAGTCTTTGTATCTGCTGGCGGGAATCGATACGACGGTCGAGATCGAGAGTACCCGCATGCGTCAGGCGTTGACCCAGAGCCTGGGTCGCGACATGCCCGCCGACGAAGCTGCGCTGGTCGAGGGGCTCGGCGAATTGAAGGACGTGCCCGCCGAACTGCGGGCGATCGCGGTGCACGCAATGGCCGAAGACCGCGAGCTGCGCTACGTTTCCGTGGCGGCGATGGGGGAGGATCTGTCGCGTTGGCTGGCGCGCCAGCCGGTGAGCGCCATGGGTGCCAGCCGCTGGTACAGCTTTCGCTGCCTGCTGCGTCGTAATGCGCTGCTGTCCTTTGCGGTTGTGATCGCTGTCCTCGCCCTCGGTGTGTTTGCGATTGCGATGGCCATTCAGGCATCGCGCATCGCGCGCGAAGCGGACCGCGCCAATGCGGCGCTTTCCGAGTTGCAGGCGGTGACCGACTTCCAGACTGGCGTGCTGCTGACGATCAACGGCGAGAGCGTGGGAAATCGGATTCGGGATGAATTGAAGGCCAGGCATCGTGCGGGATTGGAGGCGGAAAAATTGCCCCCTGCCGCGATCGACGCACAGGTCGACGAAATGCAATCGAAGCTCGCGGCCGTGAACTTTACGGATATTGCCCGTGCCAGTCTGGACGAAGGAATTTTCGCGCGCGGCCTCGCCGGGATGCGCGAGAAATTCGCCGAGAAGCCGCGAATCCTGGCCGAGCTTCTGCAGAGCTCGGCGATGGCGATGCGCGATCTTGGCCTGTTGCAACAGTCTGAGGCACCGCAGGCTGAGGCCTTGGCCATCCGGCGGCGCATCTTTGGCAAATATCACGAGCGGACAGCGGTTTCGCTCAACGAGGCGGGGGTGCTCGCGCAGTACCAGGGCAAAAGCGTCGAAGCCCGCGCACTTTTTGAAGAGGCTATCGACGTGCATTCAAAGGTGAGCGGTGAGGCGGATCTCGCAAAGTTGACGGCGATGAGCAACCTCGCCAGCCAATTGCAGATCGCGCGCGAGTACAAGGCGTCGGAAGCGCTCTACCGGCAAGTAATCGCCCTGGAGGCCATGGCCCTCGCCGCCGATGATCCGCAACTAATCACGACACACAATAACCTGGCTGTCGTCATGTACCAGATGGGGGATTACGCAGGTGCTGAGGCGGCGTTTCTGCGCTTGCTGGATCTTCAGCGCAAGGCACGGACGGACGATGCGAAAACCCTCACCACCCTCAACAATCTGTCCGCCACCACGCGTCTGCAGGGGAAAGTAATCGAAGCCGAGGCCTATCTGCGCGAGGCAATTACCACGGGCAGTCGACTCCAGGGCGCGGAACATCGCCAGATCCTGGGATTCATCAGCAGCATGGGCTCGGTCTTGAACGAGCTCGAGCGTTTCGACGAAGCCGAAGCCCACTACCGGCGCGCATTAGAGGGACGGAGTCGCGTGCTCGGGGAAAACCACGCCGATACCGTTCGCAGCGAGGCTAATCTGGCCGCCTTTCTGATCCGGCAGGATCGCCTGGATGAAGCGGAATCGCTGCTTCGCCACGGCTATGCGCAGATGCGTATCAGCCTGGGCGACGAAAGTGCGGAGACGATCTTTGCAATGGCGGATGTGGCCGAACTGAAGCGCAAGCAGGGCCTGCCTGAGGTCGCCGTCGCCATGCTGCGTGAGCATGAAGCGGCGATTCGACGGGTCGGCATCGGCGCTTCGGAGTCACGCCTCGCCGCCAACCGCCTCACCTTGGGCAAGGCGCTGACCGCGCTCGGTGGGGCCGTAAACCTGGCCGAAGCACAGGCCGCACTCGAGGAGGCGCACGCTATCACCCTGCGCACGCGCGGCGAATCCCACACGCAAACCCGCGATCTCGCGGGCCTGCTGGCCGATCTACTCACCACCCGCGAGACGTTGCAGCCCGGCACGGGCCACGCGGCGAAGGCAGCCGAGTGGGCTGCCAAGAGAAACGGAGGTCAGAGTGCAGATTCCGCGCGTTGAAGCTGCTGGCGGGGTCGGCCCACCTTTGCAAGTCCGACACCGCGCGCGAGTTGACGTTCGAGCGCGTCTTTGAGCTGAGTTGACCCCAGCGCGTGCTGGCGCTGCAGGTACTGTCGCGGGGTGCTGACTCGTCTGCAGCCGCGGGCGCATCGAACCGGCGACGATAAGCAAGCTGGCGTTTGCTCGCAGCAGCGCGAAGGCTTGGTCGGCCGGGGGGCGTTTCACGAGTGGATCATGATGCCCCGCTGCATTGGCGGCATGGCTCGGCAGCGTCGCCGGCATCCGGTCGGCGCGATAGCGATCTTGCATCCCGTACAATCTTGGTCCGACCACCCCAAAGCTGAAAGGGATGCCGCCATGTCCAGACTGCGCGAATTGCTGGTCAACCTGGGTCGCGATACGGTCCTGCACGATGCCTATGTCGCCAACCCGGAAGCAGTGATGCGCGATTACGGGCTCGCGCACACCGAGATGGCGGCGATGCTGGCCAAGGACCTCGCCGCGGTGAAACTGCTGAGCGGCATGGACAACCTCAAGACCAACTCCACGATCAGGCCTTACGACGAATAGCCTCGACGCGCCGGCACCGTCGTGCGCCGCACGCTGCGACCGGTCGGTAGACGGCCGAAGACAGGCGCACCCGATGGCGCCGATGGGTCGCTGCCCTTTCCCGCAGACCCGAGCTGGCCGGTGATTCCGTCTCGCAATTCAGCAGCAGATGGAGCGGGCAGCGTGCGTCGCTGGTGGTTCCTGCTGCCGCTGCTGCTACTGGCAAACGCCGCAGGCGCCGATGAGGGCTTCCAGCGGGACCTCGACCACGCCAGCAAACTCAGCGTCACCGCGTCGTGGCAAGAGACCGATGCGGTACTCGACACTCTGCGCCCGAGGCTCGGTGAGGCCAGCGATCAGCAGCGCGCCGCGTTCATGCTGTTGCAAGCGCGCAACCTGGCGCTGGCGGGACAGCTCGACGACTCGCTGCGCGTCGTCGATGAGCTGATTGCCCAGCCTCTGGCGCCAGCGCAGGGCATTCGTGCGCATGGGCTCGGTGCCAATGTGGCCATGCTCGCCAGACGCTACGAGCGTTCCTTTGAACTGCTCGGCAAGGGCTTGGCGCTGGAGCCCGATCTCGACGACCTCGACGGCCTGATCGGCCTGATCAGTGTCGCCTCCTACATGCACGCCCAGGCCGGGCAGTCGCAGCGGGCGATCGAGTACGGCCTGCGCTCGCTCGAGTTGGCCAACCAATCAGGGAATGTCCGCGATCGCTGCCTGACCACCATGCGCCTGGCCTTCGCGTACAAGATCGCGCCCGAAGCTGACGAGGCCGAGAGCCATTACCGACGCGCAATTGATCTGTGCGAGGAGGCGGGCGATCCGGTCCTCAAGGGGGTCGCCCGATCCGGGCTCGGCGATTTGCTGCGCCAACAAGGGCGCCTGGACGACGCCCGGCCGCTGTTCGAAGAGGCGATTGTTGGTCTCGCGGCGGCCGGATACGCGGTTGGCCTCGCCGAGGCGCGCTACTACCAGGCGCGACTGTTGCTGGCGCGCGGCCAGCTCGAAGAAGCGCAGCGCTCCCTGACTGGCCTCGCCGACGGTTTCCGCACCGCCGAGCACTGGGACTACCTCGCTGAAAGCCAGCGCATGCTGGCCGACATCGCACGTCGAAGCGGCGACGCCGATACCGCCGCGGAGTTGCTGCTCGGCGCGCTCGCAGCACGCGAGAAGCACGTCGACCGCGAACGCGCGCTGCACCTGGCCTTCCTCGGTGTCGAGTTCGACCTGCAGTTCAAGGAGCAGGAACTGGCGCTGCTGCGCGAGCAGGCGCGGGTGGCGGGTCTGGAGGAAATTAGCCAACGCCAGCAAATGCGCCTGCAACTGCTCGGGGCGACGGTCGCCGCGCTGGTCGCACTGGTTTTTGGATTGCGGTTGCTGCACACGCGGCGCGAACGCCGACGCCTGCTCGAACTGTCGCGGCGCGATGGCCTCACCGGGCTCAACAACCACACCTGGTTCTTCGAGATTGCCAGCCAGGATTTGCAACGTGCCCACCAAGACGGCCACCCGTTGACACTGATCCTCGCCGACATCGACCACTTCAAACAGGTCAACGATCGCTATGGCCACCCTGCCGGCGACCAGGCCCTGCGGCGTGTCGCCGAACTGTTGCGGGCGAGCTTTGACGCGCACGGCAGCGTTGGCCGGCTCGGCGGCGAGGAGTTCGGCATCAGCCTGCCGTCAACGTCGCTGGACAATGTCCAGTCGCTGCTGCAGCAGTGCCGTGAAAGGATGGCTGCCGCGCGGCCCGGACCGGACGGCAGCCAGATTACGATGAGCTTCGGCATCGCTGCATTGCGTGCCGGAGAAAGCTTCGAGGCGCTGCGCGCGCATGCCGACGAGGCGCTCTATCAGGCCAAGACGTCCGGTCGCGATCGCGTCGTGCTGGCCGCTGACACGCTGGCGCTGGTCGCCGTCGCGTGAATGCGCGGCTGGTGGTCGTCGGCAGCGGCATCCAGCTCGGCCGTCACATCAGCGAGCGCTCCTTAAGCGAAATCCGCGCCGCGGACCGCGTGTTCGCGCTGACCGACGCACCGACACTGCAATGGTTGATCGGCCTGCGACCGGATCTCGTCAACCTCGTCGAGTACTACGCCGACGACCGCGACCGGCGGGACAGCTACGCCGAAATGCAGAAGCGCATCGTGGCCCCGCTGGAGGAAGGTGCGCGGGTTTGCGCGGTATTCTATGGCCACCCAGGCGTCTACGCTCAGGTGCCCCACCGGGCGATCGAGCTGGCGCGCGCCGCAGGTTACCCTGCGCGCATGGAACCGGGGGTCTCGGCCGAGGCCTGCTTGTATGCCGACCTTGGAATCGATCCCGGCCGCCACGGCCTGCTGTCGTTCGAGGCGACCCAGTTCCTGGTCCGCGAGCACGCCGTCGATCCTTCGGCACTGCTACTGCTGTGGCAAGTGGCGCTCTGCGGCCAGCTCGATTGCACCGGCTTTACGCCTTGCCCGCGTCGTCTGCAACTGCTGGTCGACAAACTGCTCGCCTGCTATCCAGCCGACACCCCGGTGATCCTCTACGAGGCTGCGCAACTGCCGATCGAGACCTTCCGTGACGAGCGCATCGCACTCGCCGACCTGCCGCACGCGCGCTTCAAGGAATACACCACGCTGGTGATTCCCCCGATCCGGCCCTGCGGCGACGATGTCGCCATGCTTGCGCGTCTGCGTGGCATGGAGCAAGACCAGTCGACTCGCGGTGAATGACTCGGGAACGCGCTGAAGCGAACGGCCTGGCCCTCTGAATCCCGTCCGAAGTCGTACGTAGACTCGGCCTGCGCGAGGGCGCAACCGTCCAGGCGCAACTCACGATGGCCTTTGTCCATTCGGCCGGCGCAAAGGAATCGCAACGGATTTCGTTAGCAGCAGGATGTTTGGGCCGTTTGGCTGGGAGTTGCTGTTACTCCGGTTCTGCCACGTTGTACTCATGCGAACCGACGATCTCCCCATCCATCTTGACGTCGAGCCGATACAGGCCGGTTGGCCAGTCCTTGGGCAGCGAGATGCTTGCGCTGATGGTGTTGGTCACCAGCGAATTCGCCTTGAAATCGGTGATCCTGATGTCCTTGCCGGCGCTGGTGTCCACCGCCCAGAACTCGACGAGGAAGTCATGGTTACCGAGTTCGGTTTCATCAAGCGCGATGTCGAAATGCAGCTTCTTGTCGGTGGGCAGGAAGACCTCGACCGTTTTACCCGGCTCGCCTGCATCGTCGGCCCGCAGCGTCACCGATTCGATGCCAAGCGCCAAAGCCACTGCCGGAAACATCCCGAGCAACCCCAAAACCGCAAAACGGCCAGTGCGCATATCGACCTCGTTGAAGGTAAACGGTTCGGGAAGCGTGACGCAATCTGACGCCGGCAACAAGCATCGAGATGTTCGCAGTGCACTTCATGGCAAAAATTGCCGCGCGCGATTTGCTTCTGCAACCGGAGAATGGGTCCGCGCGCAGCGCAGACCCCCCCAAAATGGCACGCACCCAAAGAAAAAGGCCCGCTTGCGCGGGCCGGTTTTTTATCGACTCAGCTCAACGAAGGTCAATCTTCGCCGCTGAAGAACGCGAACAGGCGCATGAGGTGCAGGAACAGCACCCAGATGCTGGCCATCAGGCTAGTGGCGATGACGATGTAGTTGGCATCCGGATCGTGGATCAGCTGGCTTGTTTCATACAGGATCGCGAGCGCGCTTTTGGTGGGTCTGCGCTGTGCGCGGACGCTCTTGATTTCAAAGCGTCCGCGCGCAGCGCAGCCCACCACGAGCGGAAGCGTCCGCGCGCAGCGCAGACCCACCACGAGCGGAAGCGTCCGCGCGCGGCTCCTCGCCCGCAGGAATCGGGTGGACTGCTTTTTGGGGTGGCCGCGGACCAGCAGGTGGCAAGCGTCGCGCTTGCCTCTCGCGACTGCATTGACGTTGCGACGGATGCCGGCGGTGGCGTGCGGCTGCTGTGCTTCCAGGGCTCCGAGTTGGAGTTGCATAGCTACTCTGCAGCCGGGGCATGGGTGTCGACGGAGTCACTGGGCAGCGTGCCGAACAACGGCTTTTCCGATATCCGCACATTCGCGGATGGCGGCGCATTAATCCGTTATCCGCGCGCCAGCGTGGAGCTGTCGACTTACAGCCGTTTTGGCTTCCGCGACACCCAGATCTTCGGCGACGGCTTCAACGACGGCGCCGAATGACCGGGCCTAGTGTGACTGCACCCCGGTGCTCGGCATCCCTCAGCCATCGCCAAGATACAGCCGTTCGAGCAGGGAGTTGAAGGCGGTGCTGTGCGCAGCTTCGGTCGGCTCGAGAAAGTCGTGTTGCTGGAGGATTTTGATCAGTTTGGTGGGGACGTTATGGTGCTCGCCGACGATCTCGACGTGCCCCGCCTTCACCTCCATGACGGCGATTGGCTGGGCACCATCGACCGTGGGCTGGCGCTGCTCTTCCAGGCTGAAGACGTAATCGTCCCCGCCGCAGCTGCCATCACTGCGCCGTTTCCGGCAGCTGTCGCGCTCGTCGGTTTCAATTTTCAGGTATGCCCAAACCTGTGGCGCCAGCGCGCCGGGGTAGCGCATGAAGTCGGACGTGGCTGTGATCTCACGCCACTTGGCCCCAGTGACCAGCCTGCAGATCGCATTGACCATGCCAAGGGTGGCGCGGCTGATCGTCCGCGACCCGCAATGGTCGGCGGCAGCGATCCCAGCGAAGGGCGCAGAGATGGTTGCCAGGTGCAGGCGGGCGTCGGCGGGCAGTGCGCCCGCCGAGGTCATGGCGTGCCGCGTCACCAATCCGCCCTGGCTGTGGCCGAGCACGCGGAATTCGCGATTGGTGGTCTGAGCGGCGAGCGCCTTCAGCGCTGCTTGCAGTCGTCTCGCGCTATCGCTCAATGTCGCGCGGTCGTCATAAGTGAAGCAGATCGCCTGTCGGCCCTGGAACGCATGCACCTGCGCGAGCGCGCGAAAGCGCCCGGCGGAACTGAAACAGCCATGCACCAGCACCGTGACCGGAGCCTGGGAGTCGAGGTGCAGTGTGCGGTCCGGGCGGTCGTCGCATGGGCCGAGGTCTGGAATCGTTAAGCCGACGTCAGGCTCCGGTAGGCGACTGCCGTCGATCGGTTCTTGCGCGGCCCGATTGACGACTACCGGCGCACAGCCGGCGAGCAGGCAGCAACCGAGCCCCAGCCAGAGAGCTGTGCGAGCGAAGTTCATCAGCGTGACCTCTCGGAGGAACGAAGGGGGTCAGAGCGCAGTTTCAGGTTTTCTGACAGCGAGCCAGTCTATCGCGGGTGACCTCCAGCCTTGGAGACTTCGTCGTCGTGCGACGACGGCCGGCACCCACGTCGCTCGATCAACTCACAGCACAACGACATCGGCCTGAGTGACGGCAAGTCCATGTTCGAAAGTCGCGCGAGCTCCTCATCGGCCACCGGACCGAGAAGGCCGGTGCTGGGACTAGAAAATGCCTGCGGTCCCGTGCAGTTTTCTCCCGTGTTGCCTTTTGTCTCCAGATTTTGCGGTGCCCAAATCCCCGATCCTTCCGGTCCGATTCTTCCGGAGAAAACACAAGGCCGTTGCCAGCTATACGATGGACGGCCTTTTCGGGATTCCTGATTAGCGTCAATCCTCAGCTGAAGCTCCCCTCTCCCGCGCTCTTTGCGGGAGAGGGG
>JANPJV010000225.1:0-22545 GCA_031425695.1 Rhodanobacteraceae bacterium
CATGTTCTTGACGTAGTCGGCGTGCCCCGGGCAGTCGACGTGCGCGTAATGGCGGTTGATCGACTCATACTCGACGTGCGCGGTCGAGATCGTGATGCCACGAGCCTTCTCTTCCGGCGCCTTGTCAATCTGGTCGTAAGCCTTGAACTCGCCGCCGAAACGCTCAGCACCCACCTTGGTCAGCGCCGCCGTCAGCGTCGTCTTACCGTGATCCACGTGACCAATCGTCCCCACGTTGACGTGCGGCTTGTTGCGCTCAAACTTTGACTTGGACATAAGACCTCTGATGCGTGCGCTGTAAGGCGCTTGGCTTGAGTTGAATGAAGTGGTGCCCGCGACTGGAATCGAACCAGCGACCTCCTCCTTACCAAGGAGGTGCTCTACCGACTGAGCTACACGGGCATTTTTTAAAAAAACGTCTCAACGCGACTGGAGCGGGAGACGGGAATCGAACCCGCGTCATCAGCTTGGAAGGCTGAGGTTCTACCGCTGAACTACTCCCGCCTCGGTCAATTGAGTTTGGTGGAGGGAGGTGGATTCGAACCACCGAAGGCTACGCCAGCTGATTTACAGTCAGCCCCCTTTGGCCGCTTGGGTATCCCTCCCCTACGGAGCCCACTATTGTCGAACTCTGCACGTCCTCTTGTCAACGGGCGATTCGAGTTAAAGATGGGTTTCTTGTGAATTGTTCAGGAAGGGCGGCGGGGGCTGGTGGTGATCTGCGCAGCGAGCGGACACTCGCGCCCCGCTGCAGAAGCGTCCGCGATCAGCGCAGACCCACCATAGGCTCTCAGGCCTGCACCACCACGCGCAATTCCCGCGGCAGCGCAAACACCATGTTTTCGCGCACGCCGGTGAGCTCTTCGACGGAGCCCGCGCCGAGCTCGCGCAAGCGGTCAACGACGCCGTGGACCAGGCTTTCCGGCGCGGAGGCACCCGCGGTGACGCCGACGCAGCTCACGCCGTGCAGCCACTGCGGATCGATGTCGGCCGCGCCGTCGATCAGGTAGGAGGAGACGCCGTTGCGCTCAGCCAGCTCACGCAGGCGATTGGAGTTGGAGCTGTTCGGCGAGCCGACCACCAGCACGACGTCGCAGCGCTCGGAAAGATCGCGCACCGCATCCTGGCGGTTCTGCGTCGCGTAACAGATGTCGTCGTTGCGCGGGCCCTGGATGCCTGGAAAACGCACTCGCAGCTCGCCGATGATCTCGCGTGTCTCGTCGACCGATAGTGTCGTTTGAGTGGTGTACGCGACGTTCTCGGGCTGGGCCAGCGCGAGCCGACCGACGTCGTCGACGGTTTCGATCAAGTGGATTGCGCCCGTCCCGTGCTCACGCCCCCACTGGCCGAGCGTGCCTTCGACCTCGGGATGGCCAGCATGGCCGATCAGCACCATGTCGCGACCCGCGCGGCACTGCCGAACGACTTCCATGTGCACCTTGGTTACCAGCGGACAGGTAGCGTCGAATACGCGAAAGCCGCGCTCGCGCGCTTCGCTGCGGACTGCCTGGGAAACTCCGTGAGCACTGAAGATCACCGTCGCACCAGCCGGCACTTCGGCCAGGTCCTCGACGAAGATGGCGCCACGCGCGCGCAGGCGGTCGACCACGAAGCGGTTGTGGACCACCTCGTGACGCACATGAATCGGCGCGCCGAAGAGATCGATGGCGCGCTCGACGATCTCGATTGCACGATCGACACCGGCGCAGAACCCGCGCGGATTGGCGAGCAGTACGTTCATCGCGCTGCGCTGCCGGGCCCTGCTTTGCCGGGGGCCTGCGTCGCCGGATCCTTGGCGCGTCCAAAAAATTCGTAGCTGATCAGCATGATGATGCCAAGAGTGATCGCCGAGTCGGCCAGGTTGAATGCGGGCCAGTGTGAGTTGCCGTAGTACACGTCAATGAAATCAATCACGTAGCCAAGGCGAGCGCGGTCGATGAGATTGCCCACCGCGCCACCGACGAGCAACGCCAGTGGCAGGCACAAACTCCACAGGCGTGCCGGTGAGCGCCTGAGCCAGACCAACAGTACCAGCGTGATCACGCTCGAGGTCGCCAGGAAGAACCAGCGCTGCCAGCCGGCGTGATCGCTCAGGAAACTGAAAGCCCCGCCCTGGTTATGTACCAGCAACCAGTTGAAACCGGGCAGAACGGCAATCGGATCGGCGTACTTGAGGTTGGCGGTCGCGATCACTTTCGACCACTGGTCGAGGACGATCACCAGCAACGAGAGCGGCAGCCACGTCCAACCCGTGCGCTCAGAACCAGCCACGCTGCTCTCCTTCGCCTTCGACATTGGCGACGCACCGGGTGCACAGGCTCGGATGCGCAGCATTGAGGCCGATATCCGGGCGCTGGTGCCAGCAACGGGCGCATTTGGCATTGGCGGTGGCGCGCGCGGTCAGTCCGAAACGCAAGCCGTCCCGCTCACTGATGAGCGCGTCGGCGGGTGGCGGGGCCACGTGCAGGCGCACTTCGGACACCAGGAACAGGAAGCGCAGCTCCGCCGCACTCGGGGCCAGGGCCGCATGTTGAGCGGCGTCGAGATAAAGGTCGATCTCGGCCTCGAGGCCGGAACCGATCAGTTTTTCGCGACGCATCGGCTCGAGCAGCTTTTGGACCGAATCGCGCACGGCCAGCAGCGTCTGCCAGTTGGCCGCATCGATGCGCCCGTCCGTCGGCAACGGCGCCAGCGCGTCGAACCAGGTCTCGAACAACGGCGACGGCGTCGTGCGCGCCGGCATGTGCTTCCAGATCTCGTCGGCCGTGAAGCTCAGGATCGGTGCCATCCAGCGCACCAGGCCTTCCAGCACCAGCAACATCGCGCTCTGCCCCGAGCGTCGCGCCTGCGCATCGTGCCGCAGGGTGTACACGCGATCCTTGAGCACATCGAGATAAAAGGCGCCGAGCTGGACACTGCAAAAGCTGTGCAGGTCCTGGTAGATCAGGTGGAACTGGTAATCGGCGTAGTTGCGCACGATGTTCTGTTGCAGCTGCCAGGCCTGGTCGACGATCCACTGGTCGATCGGCAGCATGTCAGCAACCGCGACTGCATCCCGGGATGGATCGAAGTCTTTCAGGTTGGCCAGCAGGTAGCGGCAGGTATTGCGCACGCGACGGTAGGAGTCGGCGACGCGCTTCAAGATCTCGTCGGAGACGGTCATCTCGGCGCGATAATCAGTCGCCGCCACCCACAGGCGCAGCACGTCGGCACCGAGCGTCTTCATGACCTGCTGCGGCGCGACCACGTTGCCGGCCGACTTCGACATCTTCTTGCCGTCGGCGTCGACCGCGAAGCCGTGCGTGAGGACCTGCCGATAAGGCGCGACGCCGCGCATGGCGGTGCCGGTCAGCAGCGCCGATTGGAACCAGCCGCGATGCTGGTCGGAGCCTTCGAGGTATAGATCCGCCGGCGCGCCACCGAGCTCGGCACGCGCATCGAGCACGCACGCATGGGTGACGCCCGAGTCGAACCAGACATCCAGGATGTCGGTGACCTTGTCGTATTGATCGGCCTCGTCGCCAATGAGCTCGCGCGCGTCGAGATCGAACCAGGCATCGACGCCGCCCTTCTCTATGCGCTCGGCCACCGCCAGCATCAGCTCGTGGCTGCGCGGATGCGGTGCCTGGTTGATTTTGTCGACGAACAGCGCAATCGGCACGCCCCAGGTGCGCTGGCGCGAGATGCACCAGTCCGGGCGGTTGGCGATCATCCCCTGGATGCGCTCCTTGCCCCAGTCCGGCACCCAGCGCACGCCGTCGATCGCCTGCATGGCCGCATCGCGTAACCCGGCCATCTGCATGTGGATGAACCACTGCGGGGTGGCGCGAAAGATCGTCGGCGTCTTGTGGCGCCAGCAATGGGCGACGCTGTGATCGATCTTCCGGTCGGCGAGCAGACGGCCCTGTTCACGAATCTGCTCGACGATCTGAGGGTTGGCTTCCGCAATCTTTTGACCGCCGAAGAGCGGCAAATCCGCAGCGAAGCGGCCGTCGCCCTGCACCGGATTCAGCACTTCCTCGGTGTACGGCTTGAGCGCCAGGAAATCCTCGACGCCGTACGCGGGCGAGGTGTGCACGAGCCCGGTGCCATCCTCCGCGCTCACGTGGGTGCCGACGATCAGCAACGACACGCGATCGTAGAAGGGATGCCGCAAGTCGCAGCGCTCGAGGGCGCGGCCGGTGGCGCGACCCACCACTTCGCCCGCGAGATCGAAGCGCTTGAGGCAGGCTTCGACCAGCGCGTCGGCCAGCACCAGATGACCCCGCTCGGTGCGCACCAGGGCGTAGTCGATCTCGGGGTGGACCGAGACCGCCTGGTTGGACGGCAGCGTCCACGGCGTGGTGGTCCAGATGACGGCATGCGCGTCGGTGAGCGGCTCGGCGAGCCCGAACACACTCGCGACGGCGGCGCCATCAATGAATGGGAACGCCACGTCGATCGCCGGGTCGAGCTTGTCAGCGTATTCGATCTCGGCCTCGGCCAGCGCCGAGCGACAGTCGAAGCACCAGTGCACCGGCTTGAAGCCGCGCACGACGTGACCGCGCTCATAGATGCGCGCGAGCGCGCGGACCATGTCAGCCTCATACCGATAATCCATCGTGCGATAGGGATTTTCCCAATCGCCGAGTACGCCCAGGCGCTTGAAATCCTCGCGCTGGCGGTCGATCTGCGCGGCCGCATATTTACGGCATTCCGCGCGAAATTCGCGCGCATCGACCTTGTGCCCGACCTTGCCGACCTTCTTTTCGACTGCGACCTCGATCGGCAGACCGTGACAGTCCCAGCCTGGGACATAGGGCGCGCGCAAACCTGACAGCAGGCGCGACTTGACCACGATGTCCTTGAGGATCTTGTTGACCGCATGACCGATGTGAATGTCGCCGTTCGCGTACGGAGGGCCGTCGTGCAGCACGAACAACGGGCGCTCCGCCGCATGGGTCTGCAAGGCCTGGTAACGGCGATCGCGCTCCCATTGTTGCAACATCGCCGGCTCGCGATTCGGCAGGTCTGCCTTCATCGCGAAATCGGTCGTCGGCAACAGGATGGTGTCTTTGTAATCAGTCACGCCGCATTGCCCCTTAGGTTGGTCACAAGAAGTCCATCCTGGCCTTCTTCCGACACGCTTACAAAAAACTTCGCTTTTGTTTCGCTTCATTTTCAATGACTTGCGTCCTTGAAAATGGCGTCACATCCGTGTGACGCGCAGCGCTGATTCAAGGTCCCCGCAGCAAACGACAGGCTTCATCGGCGTCGCGACGAATCTGCAGGACCATCGAATCGAGGTCCGGAAAATGCCACTCGTCCCGTTGCTTCGCAATGAAGTCGACAGTCAGTCGGCGCCCGTAGAGGTCGCCATTAAAATCAAACAGATGCACCTCGAGCAGCAATTCCTTGCCGGCGATCGTCGGGCGGTAGCCGAGACTGGCGACACCCGGATGGCGGGACAGCCCCGCACCACTCACCCGAACAGCGAAAATGCCTGCAAACCCGAGCGAGTCCTGTGGCCAGCGCAGATTAGCGGTCGGGAAGCCGAGCTTGCGCCCTAGTTGCTGGCCACGCACGACGCGGCCGGAATAGGTGTAACGACGGCCGAGCGCAATTTCGGCAGCTGCGAAATCCGGGATATTGAGCGCCAGGCGGATCGCCGTGGAGCTCACGCGCTCGCCCGAGCGGGTACACAGCGGAATCTGCTCGGCGCGAAAGCCGAGCCCCGCACCGAGCTTGCGCAGGAGCACGATATCGCCCTCGCGTCCGCGGCC
The DNA here is from genome assembly GCA_031425695.1 of Rhodanobacteraceae bacterium. Taxonomy (GTDB): domain Bacteria; phylum Pseudomonadota; class Gammaproteobacteria; order Xanthomonadales; family SZUA-5; genus JANPJV01. The sequence continues at coordinate 5,763 of JANPJV010000225.1, forward strand.
GAAATGAAAATCGGGGCCAACCCAGACCTCGCGTGCGCGCAGACGCGCGACCAGGACCTCACGCACGAACTCGTCCGCGGACCGGTCCGCCAGCTCCTTGCCGAAGCGCAGACACAGCACCCGGTCAACTCCCAGTTCGCGCAGGCGCTCGATGCGCTCGCGGAATGGAGTCAGCCGCAACAAAGGGGCACGCCCGAAGTACTGGCGCGGCAAGGGTTCGAAGGTCACCACCACGCTCGGCAGGCCAAGCTCGAGTGCGCGCCCCACCATCGAGCGCAGCAAGGCAGCGTGCCCGAGGTGCACGCCGTCGAAGGCGCCTATGGCGACCACCGCACCTTGCGGCGTCAGGGGTGGGCCTACGCTGTCGCGGTTGAGAAGCATCGGTCGGTGGGTGCAAAGCGATCGAGTATAGACAAGCAGAATGCGACGCTTGGCTCAAACGAGAGCTTTGCGCTCGAGCAGGTGGCGTGGGCGCAAGCCGCCGGCGAAGGCCGTGATCAGATACGCCGCCGCAGCGATGCCGAGCAGGCTGGCCAGCCCAAGCACACGCTCGACCGCAACCAGGCCTTGCCAGTCCGGAAAATAGCGCCCGTGCACGAAGACGATCAGCACGGCGGTGCTGGCGCACGCCAGTCCCAAGGCCAGGCCGAAGCGCATCCAGCCCGGCCCCGGCTGGTAGATGCCGCGGGCGCGCAGCCAGTAGAGCAGCAGCCCGGCATTGATATAGCCCGCGAGCGCGCTCGCCAAGGCGAGCCCGGCGTGCACCCCGGCCTTGCCCGACCACAACCACAAGCCGACGAAGATGGCATTGAGCACGATATTGGAAACCATGCTGATGATCCCGGCCGTGACCGGGGTGCGTGTGTCCTGGCGCGCATAGAACGCGGGCGCCAGCACCTTTACCGCGATGAAGGCCGGCAGGCCGAGCGCCAGTGCGGCCAGGCTCAGGCCGGACATCTGTACATCCACGGTCGAGAAGCGCCCATAACCGAACAGCGCCCAGAACATCGGCTCGGCCAGCAGGATCAGCATCAGCGCCGCCGGCAAGGAAATGAACAGCCCGATGCGCAGCGCCCAGTCGACCGAGCGGTTGAAGCCATCGGGATCCTTGGCAGCGTGGCGGGTTGAAAGGTGCGGCAGGATGACGGTGCCGAGGGCGACACCGAAGATGCCGAGCGGAAATTCCAGCAAGCGGTCGGTGTAATAGAGCCAGGTCACGCTGCCGGTTACCAGGAACGAGGCGATCAAGGTATCGATCAGCAGGTTGACCTGCGCGACCGAAGAGCCGAACAGCGTCGGGATCATCAGCTTCAGTACTTTGCGCACGCCCGGATCGTGCCAGCCCCAGCGCGGACGCGGCAGCAACCCGAGCCGCGACAGGCCCGGCAGTTGCATCAGCAATTGCAGGACACCGCCAATGAGCACGCCCCACGCGAGCGCCTTGACCGGTTCATCAAAATATGGCGCCAGCCAGACCGCTGCGGCGATCAGCGCAATATTGAGCAGCACCGGGGACAATGCCGGCAGCGCGAAGCGGCTGTACGTATTGAGAATGCCGCCGGCAAACCCTGCCAGCGAGATCAGCAGAATGTAGGGAAAGGTCACGCGCAGCATCTCGACCGTGAGCGCAAACTTCTCCGGTTGCTCGATGAAGCCTGGCGCAAATACCGTGATGAAGGCCGGTGCCGCAAAAATGCCCAGGGCAACGACCACGGTCAGGATCGCCGCCAGCGTTCCGCACACATGGTCGACGAACTCGCGCAACTCGCGGGCGTCGCCGCGTTCACGGATTTCCGCCAGCACTGGCACGAAGGCCACCGAAAACGAGCCCTCGGCGAACAGGCGTCGCATGAAATTCGGGATGCGGAAAGCGACGTAGAACGCGTCCGTCGCCGTGCTCGCGCCGAACTTCTGAGCGAAGATGAGGTCGCGCAGAAAGCCGAGGACTCGAGAGAGCAAAGTCATCGCGCCGACCGCGACGGTTGAACGGAACAGCTTCACGGGTTCAGGGGCGATCTGAGGCGATGGGCGTGAGTCTATGCGTGCGCAGGTTGAAGCCGAGCGCGCCGGAATGACTTGCCCGCGTTGAAACACTCATGCCAACCACGCCAGGCCCATTTCGAACGGCCATTCATGCCGGGGCGCGAAGACGCGGAGGAGCGCAACCGAATCCACGCCCCTGCGGCAAGCTGTTCTCCGCGTCTCTGCGCATCCGCGTGAACAGCCTTTCGGGCCTGGTTGACGCATATTAGATTCGCCCGCTATGCTTCGCGGTCATTTGTACCGTCCTGCAGTATCGGAGTTCTTCAGTGGCAAACATCAAATCTGCAAAGAAGCGTGCGCGTCAGGCTGACAAGCGCAATGCGCACAACGCCAGCGTGCGCTCCATGCTGCGTACGACCATCAAGAAAGTCTTGAAGGCGATCCAGGCCGGCGACCAGCCGGGCGCGGAGACGGCCATGAAGTCCGCGGTGCCGGTCATCGATCGCATCTCGGCTCACGGCTTCATCCACAAGAACAAGGCAGCACGGCACAAGAGCCGTCTGACCGCCGCGATCCGCAAGCTTTCGGCACCCGCGACGCCTGCAGCCAGCGCCTGATCAGCGTTTGCAGCAGAATCAAGAAAGCCGGCGAAAGCCGGCTTTTTTATTTGGCGCAACCGCCGATGCTTTCTTTGCTCCCCTCGCCGTGCGTCGGGTGATCACATGCAGGTCATTGATCGACAAAGAGCGCCCTCTCCCCTGCCCCTCTCCCCAAAAGCATGGGAGAGGGGACCAAAGCGGCGTGGTGGTGTCACCCTACTCGACGCTTTCGTCCGCTATTTCCTCGTCCTCATCGACCACCGGCTTCTCCTTGCGCCGGGTCGCCTCGATTGCCGCCATCGTGTCGTGGATCAACGGCTGCAATCCACGCCTTTCGACCGCTGAGATCACGTACACCGGCCCTTTCCAGCGCAGGTTGCGCTTGACCGCCTTGGCACGGATCTCGGCTTCACCCGGCGGCAGCAAGTCGGCCTTGTTGAGCACCAGCCAGCGCTGCTTTTCCATGAGCTCGGGGTCGAATTTCTTGAGCTCGCGTTCGATCGCGCGCACCTGGCGGGTGACCGTCAGGTCTTCCTCGGTCGGAAACAGATCGATGACGTGCCAAAGCAGGCGGGTACGCTGCAGATGCTTGAGGAATTGCACGCCCAGGCCCGCACCATCGGCCGCGCCTTCGATCAGCCCCGGAATGTCGGCGACCACGAAGCTGTGTTCCGCCGATGCGCGCACCACACCCAGATTGGGGTGCAACGTGGTGAATGGATAGTCGGCGACTTTCGGCGTTGCTGCTGAAACCGAGCGGATCAGGGTCGACTTGCCCGCATTCGGGAATCCGAGCAGGCCGACGTCGGCCAGCACCTTGAGCTCAAGCTGCAACTCACGCGCGTCCCCCGGCGTTCCGGGCGAGGCCTTGCGGGGCGAGCGGTTGACCGAGCTCTTGAAATGGATGTTGCCGCGGCCACCGATCCCACCCTGCGCAACCAACAACTCCTCGCCGTCGCGCGTCAGGTCACCGATGATCTCGTCCGTGTTGGCATCGCTGACCACGGTGCCGACCGGTACCCGGATGCGCAGGCTGTTACCGCCGCGGCCGTAGCACTGCCGGCTCATGCCATTCTCGCCGCGTTCGGCACGGAAATGCCGTTGGTGGCGGAAATCGACCAGCGTGTTCAGGCCCTCGTCGGCGACCAGGTAAATGCTGCCGCCGTCGCCGCCATCGCCACCGTCAGGGCCACCGAGCGGGATGAATTTCTCGCGGCGGAAGCTGATGCAGCCGTTACCGCCACCGCCCGCAAACACCTGGATGCGTGCCTCATCGACAAACTTCATGGAAGCATCCTCATGGATCGATATGCGCGCGTGGCACGGGGTCGTGCCCGGCTCGCAGTGTCAGGCGCACAAATGAAAAGCCCCGCGCGCGGCGGGGCTCTTCCAAGAACCGTTGCCGCTTTGGCTCAGGCGGAAACAACGCTCACAAAACGGCGCTGCTGCGGCCCGGAAACGCTGAACTGCACTTTGCCACCGGTCAGCGCGAACAACGTGTGATCGCGGCCGAGGCCGACGCCGGTACCCGGATGGAACTGAGTGCCGCGCTGACGCACGATGATGTTGCCCGGGCTAACCGCTTGGCCGCCGAACAACTTGACGCCGAGGTACTTGGGGTTCGAATCGCGACCATTGCGAGTCGAACCACCTGCTTTCTTATGTGCCATGACTTATTCCTTTTCGAGTCGACGAAATCAGGCAGTGATGCCGGTGATTTCGATCTCGGTGAAGTGCTGGCGATGACCCATCTGCTTGCGATGGTGCTTGCGACGACGAAAATGCACGATGTGCACCTTCTCGTTGCGACCATGCGAGCGAATCGTCGCCGCCACGGTGGCACCCGCCAGAAGCGGCGCACCAATGGAAAAAATGTCGCCATCCGCCACCAGCATGACCTGGTCGAGCGAAATAACGTCGCCTGGAGCCGCGTCCAACTTCTCTACCTTGAGAACGTCTCCGGGAGCACCGCGGTACTGCTTGCCACCCGTCGCAAAAACAGCGTACATGACGAGACCTCGTCCGATGAGTCTGAAATACAAAGGAGCGGGACTATAACCGCCTGTGAGTGGCTGGTCAATGAACAAGAGCGGTTTTGCTCTCGCGTTCCGTTCGTTGTGGCCGCGCACCCGCTGGCGCAGTCACGTTGCCGATGCCATAAGCTTGAACCGGCGCACAACTTCCCGCGTACGATGCGGCCCAGTATCGAAGCCAGGTCGAAATTCAAGGATCGCAGCCGATGAACCGAGTCATTCTAGATCGGCGACAGGAACCACGCTTCGAGCTGCCAGGGCATTTCCGTTGCGTGACCCCGCCCGGGTTGCAAGGACGCGTGCTCGATCTCTCGCTCAATGGCGCCCTGCTCGAAGCCTCGGAAGTGCCGACCTGTACTGCTGGAGAAGTCATCGATGTCATGTTCGAGCTCGATGATTCGCGCCCATTTGCGGCCAACGCCCGCATCGCCCATGTGCATGAGAACAAGATTGGCATCGAGTTCCATGGCATCGAGCCGCAGGCCTTCGAGCACTTGTCCGCACTGGTGCTGGCGCTCAAGCGAGCGCCGACGCTGGCGCTGCTGGGCGATCCAGGGTGAACGTTCCTGCTGATCGGGCGCTGGATGTCAGGTAGCCCCGAATTTTCCTCGTCGCGCTGATCAAAGGATTGCGCGGGTGCAACCCGACCTGCGTCCGCTCGGAGGCGCACCATCAGGGCTGACGAACGAATGTGCCTGGTCGCCATCGCCATTCGCGCCCATCCGCGCTATCCCCTGATCATCGCCGCCAATCGCGACGAGTTTCATGCGCGTCCGAGCATGCCAGCGGAGGCTTGGGAGGACGTTCCCGGCGTTTTCGGTGGACGCGACCTCGCCAGTGGCGGGAGCTGGTTCGCGGCGGATCGCAGTGGTCGCTTCGCCCTGGTCACGAACATCCGGCGACTGCCGCTTCGCGAGGGACGCAGCCGTGGTGCGCTGGTGCGCGAGTTCCTTTCGTCACCCGCAAATGCGCAGGCCTTCGCCACGCGCGTCTCCGAAAGGGCATCGGAATATCGTCCGTTCAACCTCGTTTTCGGATCCGCAAACGAGACCGTCTTCATCAATAGCGATCGGGTCGAACCCGGGGTCCTGGCGCCGGGCATTCACGGGCTCAGCAATGCAGATCTCGACACGCCGTGGCCAAAGACGCTACGGCTGGCAGCCGTCCTCGAGCAATTATGCGATCGCGGCGAGGAGGCACTGGAACCGTTATGGATGGCGCTGGCCGACCCCGCGATTGCCGGCGATGCCGACCTGCCAGATACCGGTATCGGGCTCGAGCGCGAACGCTTCCTGTCGGCAGCATTCATCGTCGGCGAGACCTATGGAACGCGTGCGAGCACCTTGCTGACCATCGACACCGACGGTCTGGTCAACATGGTCGAGCGCGGCTTCGGGCCGAACGGCACGGCACTCGGGGAGAACGTGACGGAGTGGCGGATCACCGCAGGCGAGCGCTCTTGATTTGCTCTAGTGGGTCTGGATCTTGTCCAGACCCACTCCGGTAGGAAAAGCGTCCGGACAAGGTCCGGACCCACCAAGTCCGGTCCCACCAAGGTCCGGACCCACAAACGCCCTACTCGCGCGGACGCTTGGCCTTCGGCGCCGCCGTGCCGACTTTCGACTTGAACTCGCGCTTGGCTTTGGATGCTGCAGCCGGATCATCGACGCGGCTGATGCGCATCTGCTTGCCCGATACCCAGACTTTCTTCAGGTGCTGGAAAGTGTCGTCGGGCATGCCGACCGGCAACTCGATGATGCTGTGTTCCTCGTCGATCTCGATCTTGCCCATGTAGCGGCTTTCGACGCCGGCCTCATTGGCGATGGCGCCGACCAGGTTGCCGGGCTTGAGGCCATGCTTGGCACCGATCTCGACACGAAAGCGCTCGAGCGGCGGCGCGTCCTCGGCCGGGCCCTTGCGCTTCGGCGCCGGGCGTTCGCGCTCGGCCGGCGTGGGGCGTGGACTGCCCGCAAACGGACTTTCCGCGCTCGACTCACTGCGCCTCGGCGCGCGCGGTTCCGCGGTTGACTCGCTGAAACGCGGCGCCCTCGGTTCCGGCGTCGATTCACTGAAACGCGGTGCACGCGCGCTCGGGCCTGAAGAACTCGGACGCTCGCGTTCCTTGTCCTTGCGGCCCGGGCGGGCGCCGTCGCGCATCGGTGGCGCGCGCTCGAAGCTCGGCTCCGGCTTGGACTCGGCACCGGCACCGAGCAGCAGCGGCGTGTCGCCTTGCAACTGGCGCGCAAGCGCCGCGGCCACATCGAGCTCGCTCACTTCGTGGCGGTGCGAGTAGTCCTCGACCAGGCGCCGGAAGACGTCGATATCGGTCGCCGCCAGACCCTCGGTGATGCGCTGGTGGAACTTGGCGATGCGCTGGTCGTTCACCGCCTGGATCGACGGCAGCATCATCGGTTCGATCGGCTGGCGCGTGGAGCGCTCGATCGAATGCAGGAGATGGCGCTCGCGCGGGGTCACGAACAGGATCGCCTCGCCGCTGCGCCCGGCGCGGCCGGTGCGCCCGATGCGATGCACGTAGGCTTCGCTGTCGTAGGGAATATCGTAGTTGAGCACGTGGCTGACGCGTTCCACATCGAGCCCGCGCGCAGCCACGTCGGTGGCGACCAGGATGTCGAGCTGGCCGTCTTTCAAACGGGCGATGGTCTTTTCGCGTTGCGCCTGGATCAGGTCGCCATTGATCGCGGCGGCGGCGAAGCCCCTTGCAGCGAGCCGCTCGGCGAGCTCTTCGGTGCCGATCTTGGTGCGCACGAACACGATCATCGCTTCGAAGGGCTCGGCCTCGAGGATGCGCGTCAACGCGTCGAGCTTGTTGATCCCACTGACCAGCCAATAGCGCTGGCGCGTGAGCTTGGTGGTCGCGGTCGAGGCCTTGATGGTGACTTCGGCCGGATCCTTGAGATGGTTCTGGGCAATGCGCCGGATCGGCGGCGGCATGGTCGCCGAAAACAGCGCGACCTGGCGCGTCTTCGGCATCTTCTCGAGGATCATCTCGACGTCATCGATGAAGCCCATGCGCAACATTTCGTCGGCCTCGTCGAGCACCGCGTACTTGAGCATGGAGAGATCGAGCGTGCCGCGATTCAAGTGATCCTTGACCCGACCCGGCGTACCGACCACCACATGCGTCCCGCGCGAAAGCCCGTGCAACTGCGGGCCATAGCCCTGGCCGCCGTAGATCGGCAGCACCTGGAAACCCGGCAACTTCTGCGCATAGCGTTGAAACGCCTCGGCGACCTGTATGGCCAGTTCGCGCGTCGGCGTCAGCACCAGTGCCTGCGGCTTGCCGAGCTTCATGTCCAGCCGCGCCAGGATCGGCAGCGCGAAGGCCGCGGTCTTGCCCGTCCCCGTCTGCGCCTGCCCGAGCACGTCGCGCCCCGACAGCAGCGACGGAATGGTCGCCGCCTGGATCGGCGAGGGCGACTCGTAACCGAGCGCGACCAGAGTCTCGACCAGGTTGGGCGCAAGGCCGAGATCAGTAAAATTGGGGGTAGCAGCGGTATCGGCAGACATCGAGATTCCTGACAGGCGCGAGCGCGGACGGCTCACTTTCAAACGGTCCGTAGTCTAGCGCCCCGAGGTCGGAGTGAGGCTCTAGGCAGACCCAGAGCGTAAGAGCTTTATCCGCAGATTTCGCAGATTTACGCAGATTAAAAAGCGTGAACGGGATAAGACCACGTGTCGCTTTTGAACGTCCTGAAACGACCGAGCACCTCTCAGGTCGAGCTTCTTCCCAGGTAATCTGCGTAAATCTGTGGATTTCTCCCCTATTGATTCCACAGCCGCCTCAGCCCAGCTTGAGCACCTGTTTGCCGTCGTTCTTGCCCGCGAGCAGGCGACGGAGGGCGTCGGGGAAGCGGGCGATGCCCTCGATGACGTCCACTTTGGATTTGAGCTTGCCGGCGGCGAGCAGTGGGGCCATCGCGGCGATGGCCTCGTCGCCGCGATGGAGGTAGTCGATGACGACGAAGCCCTCCATGCGGGCGCGGGCCGAAATCAGCGCGAGATAGTTGCGCACGCCCTGGCTCTCGCCGGTGCTGTTGTACTCGGAGATGCCGCCGCACATGACGACGCGCGCGCGCAGCGCCAGCCGCCGCAGCGCCGCGTCCAGGATGGCGCCACCGACATTGTCGAAATAGACATCGATGCCGCGCGGGCAATGCGTCGACAGGGCCTCGCCGACCTGCTCGTTCTTGTAGTCGATGCAGGCGTCGGCACCGAGGCCATCCCTGACGAAAGCGCATTTCTCCGGTCCGCCGGCAATGCCGACGACACGGCAGCCCCAGGCCTTTGCGAGTTGGACGACGGTCGACCCGACCGCGCCGGCGGCGGCGGAGACCACCACCACTTCACCCGCCTTGACCTGTCCGATCTCCTTCAGGCCGAAAAACGCGGTGAGCCCGGTGGCGCCGAAGATGTGCAGGGCATAGGTGGGATCCGGCAGCGCACGGACATCGAAGCTGCGCAAAGCTCGCCCGTCGGTGATCAGCTCCTCGGCTACACCCGTCATTCCGCTCACCCAGGTCCCGACCGGCAAGCGTGGATTCACGGATTCGACCACTTCTCCGATTCCGCCCGCGCGCATCACCTCGCCGAGGGCCACCGGTGGCCAATAAGACTTCTGCTCGGTCATCCAGATGCGCATGGCCGGGTCGACCGACACATAGTGGACACGCACGCGGGCCTGTCCTTGAACAAGCGCGCTCTCCGGGATGGGTCGCAATTCGAAATCGCGATCCTTGGGCTCGCCGTTCGGTCGGGCAATCAGGTGCAGGGCGCTCGCGGGCATGGGCATCTCCGGCGCTGGGTCGCGAAGTCAAAGCTGTCTCGATTATGTCTGAAGGCGGCGCACGCCGAGCCCCGTTACTCGTCGCTTACGTTCAAATCTGCTATGACACGCGCTCGCCCATCCTCCAGGAGCCTGCATCCCATGAATCGCTACCTCGCAGCTATTGCTGCGTTCGGCCTCGCTGCCAGTGTCGCCGCCCAGGACGCCAAGCCGCGGGTGAGCCTGAAGACCAATCAGGGCGAGATCATCGTCGAAGTGGATACGGTGAAGGCTCCGAAATCAGCCGCGAACTTTCTCGAATACGTCAAGAGCGGTTATTACGACGGCACCATTTTCCACCGAGTCATCGACAATTTCATGATCCAGGGCGGCGGCTACACCAGTGAGCTCACCGGCAAGCCGGGCCTGCGTCCGCCGGTGCAGAACGAGGCCGACAATGGCCTGCCGAATGCGCGCGGCACGCTCGCGATGGCCCGCACCATGGACCCGCACTCGGGGAGCTCGCAGTTCTTCATCAATGTCAGCGATAACGCCGCGCTCAACCACGTGAGCAAGGCTGACGGCCGCACCTGGGGCTATACGGTGTTCGGAAAAGTCGTGTCGGGCATGGAAGTGGTCGACAAGATCAAGGTGCAGCCGACGACGCCGTTCTCGGCCGAGTTCCAGAACCTGCCGCGCCCGTTCGTGGTCGTGGAGAAAGCGATGGTGCTCGACACTGCCGCTGACGTCGCCAAGCCGGCACCGGCGCCGGCGGTTGCTCCGGCGCCGACGACGCCAGCTAACTGATTCGCCAGTGGGCGCGACCTACTTCGCGTCCGATCTGCATCTGACAGCAGTCGAAGACCCGATCTTCGACTGCTTCTTTGCCTTCCTGGACAGGGTGCGTAACGACGGTACGCGCCTGTTCCTGCTCGGTGACGTCTTTGAAACCTGGATTGGTGACGACGATGACGCACCGCTCGGCACGGCGGTCGCGAGCGCTTTGCGCGCTCTGGCGGACGGCGGTATCGAGATCGCTTTCGCACACGGCAATCGCGATTTCCTCGTTGGTGGAGTTTTCGCGCGGGCCGCCGGCGCGCGATTGATGGCTGAGCTGGAAACCCACGAGATCAGCTCAAGGCGCGTCGCGCTGCTGCACGGCGACACCCTGTGCAGTGACGATATCGAGTACCAGCAGGTGCGCAGGATGCTGCGCGACCCACAGTGGCAACAGGACTTTCTTGCTCGGCCACGCCCCGAACGGCGCAGCTTTGCCGAGCAAGCCCGGGCGCGCAGTGCCGCGCACACTTCGATGACGGCGGCGCAGATCATGGATGTGAATGCCGGTGCGGTCGATCAGCTGCTGGTGGCCAGCGGTGCGGAATGGATCATCCACGGGCACACTCATCGGCCGGCCGTCCATGAGCTGCCGGGAGGGCGCAAGCGCATCGTGCTGGGCGACTGGCCGCGCGCGGAATCGTGGCTGCGTGTGGATGAAGACGGCTCGGCCGAGCTGGTTTTCGACGAGCGGCGCGTTGGCTTGACGCCGGCGGCGCATTGACCATTCTGGCGTCAATTCGTAACGCTCTCCGGACTTTCCCTCATTGCAGCCCGCCGAGCGCCGCACCGATACTTGAGTCGTCAGCAAGGAGATTCCCATGGCACTGGATGAATTGACGCGACAGCGGGCACTCGACAGCTATCGGGTGGTGGACAGCTTCCCGGAGGCCGAGTACGACGACATCGTGCGCATCGCCTCGATCGTCTGCGATGCGCCAACGGCGCTGATCTCGTTGATCGACCGTGATCGCCAGTGGTTCAAGGCGCGCACCGGCTTCGAGCTCAGCCAGGGCAGCCGCGACGAGGCCTTTTGCGCGCACGCGATTCGAACCCCCGGGGAGATGATGGAGATCGCGAATGCCGGGGCCGACCCGCGTTTCGCTGACAATCCCCTGGTCACCGGACCGACGGCAATCCGTTTCTATGCAGGCATGCCACTGGTGGCGCCGTGCGGCTCGCCGGTTGGGACCGTCTGCGTCATTGACCAGACGCCGCGCCAGCTGAATGAAAGGCAGAAAGCGGCTCTGGCCGCGTTGTCACGCCTGACGATGAGCCTGCTGAACGGACGCCGGCGCGAAATCGAAGCGGAGCGAGCGGCATTGTTTGCAGGCGAAGCCGTCAATGCAGCTGCGCCGGCCAAGGATTCGAACCTTTGCAGTGTCGCCATTTTCGAGGTGCAGGATCTTGCCGGCGCAGCACAACGGCTGGGCGACCGCTCCATCGGACGCGCTTTGCGGCAACTCGAGCAAGGTCTGGAAGGCGCGCTGAGGGCCGGCTCCGGTGATAGCGTCAACCACTCGACCGGCAGCGCGGAAATGATCGTCCTGTTGCACGGGGCGGATACCAGCCAGGCTCTTGCTAGCCTGCGCGAGCGGATCCCTGCGTTCGAACGCGAGACCAGCCTTCGCGTGTTGCATGCGGTGGCTCACTCGGAGATACCGGGCGAAAACCTGGCCGCGGTGTTCCTGCGTGCGGATGCAGCACTGTCCGATGCCAAGGACGCCGAACGCGGGATGGCGCGGGCGGCGTAAGTCAGCGCTTCCCGGGGCGCGTCCAGCCCTCGATGGTCGCCTGCCGGGCGCGCGCGACGGTGAGCTCGCCGGCGGGTGCGGGTTTGGTGATTACCGAGCCGGCACCGATGGTCGCTCCATCACCGATGCTGACCGGCGCCACCAACGCCGAGTTGGATCCAATGAAGACGTTCTCGCCCAGCACCGTGGTCGATTTATTGACGCCATCGTAGTTGCAGAAAATGGTCCCCGCACCGATGTTGCTGCGTGAGCCGACTTCGGCATCGCCGACATAGCTCAAGTGGTTGGCCTTCGCACCCGCGGCAAACCGCGCCTTCTTGGTTTCGACGAAATTGCCAATGTGCACGCCGGTCGCGAGCTCGGTGCCGGGGCGCAGGCGCGCGAACGGCCCGATGCGGCAGGCGCCCGTGGTGACCACGCCATCGAGATCACAATGGGCGAGCACTTCCGTTCCAGCGGCGAGGCGGCAATCCCGCAGCCGCGTGAATGGTCCAATGATGACGCCGTCGCCGAGCTCGACCTGGCCCTCGAGTATCACGTCGATATCGACGCTGACATCGCGTCCGAGACTGACCTTTCCGCGCACATCGACGCGCGCCGGATCGGCAACGCGCATCCCCGCGTGACACAGCTCGCGCACACAGCGGCGCTGCAGGTAGCGTTCGAGCTCGGCCAGCTGCCAAGGATCGTTGGCGCCGAAGGCTTCCATTGCGTCGGCGCAGTGAACCGCGAGTGCGTGGGCCTGCTCGGCCGCGGCCAGCGCGAACACGTCGGTCAGGTAGATCTCGCCCTGTGCGTTGTTTGGCAACACACGGCTCAGCCACCCACGCAGCGCGCCAGCCTGGGCTGCGACCACGCCCGTATTGATCGTGCGCACGCGGCGCTCCTCCGGACTGGCATCGCGCTCCTCGACGATGCGCGCGACCCGTCCCTCTGAAGTCGTGATCACACGGCCGTAGCCGTGCGGGTCTTCCAGGTACGCGGTCAGCACCGCCAGGCGCGATGGCGCCTCGATGAGCGGTCGCAGGGTGGCGGCGGCGAGCAAGGGAACGTCGCCGTAAAGCACCAGCACGCGCGCCTGGTTGCCAATCTCACCAAGCGCCAGGCCGACCGCATGTCCGGTGCCGCGTTGCTCGGCCTGGTGCACCCAGTGCAAGTCAGCGTCAGGGAAAGCCGCGCGCACCGCGTCGCCGCGATGGCCGTAGACGATATGGATGCCCGCCGGCTTGAGTGCACGCGCGGCACTCAGCACGTGGCCGAGCATGGGCTTTCCAGCGACAGGCAGCAGTACCTTGGCCAGGCTCGAGCGCATGCGCTTGCCCTCGCCGGCCGCGAGAATGATGACGTGCAGATCCTGCGTCGAGTGCATCGCTCACACCATGGATGAGATGTGCGGAAGACTAGCGATCCACGCGCAGGGCGGCACGTGAAGATGCGGGGAGCTGCCTTTGATTTGTGGGTTCGGACCTTGTCCGAACGCTTTTCCCGCTTTGCTCTGTGGGTTCGGACCTTGTCCGAACGCACTTCCCGCTTTGCTCTGTGGGTTCGACCTTGTCCGAACGCTTTTCCGCTTTGCTCTGTGGGTTCGGACCTTGTCCGAACGCTTTTCCCGCTTTGCTCTGTGGGTTCGGACCTTGTCCGAACGCTTTTCAGCAATCATCAGTCATAGCGTCCGGACAAGGTCCGGACCCACGCAGAGCAGATTCTGGACCATGGTCGGAGTTGGGAAAAGGCAATGAACGAAAAGCGCGTGGTTTTCGATTTCGAGGTGGACTTCGCCAATGGCGGCGGCATCCAGGGCCAAGGCTTCCGTCTCGATATCGTCGGGGATGGCATCGACGATGATGCACTGTCCGCTTTCATCATCCAGGACCTGCGGCTGCTGATGGTCGGCGCCGTGCGCATTCTCGACAAACGGATCATTGATGAAGCGCACAAGCGCGGACCCGCTGCGACTGGCGCCTTTTTGGAAACGGGCAGCCTGATCGATCTCAGCCATGTCATCGAGAGCGGCATGATTACCTACCGTGGGCTGCCCGCTCCGCTGATCTGCGACCACCTCTCCTTCGACGACTCGCACAAGCATTACGCGCCAGGCACCGAGTTCAACATCGCCCGCATCGAGATGGTTGCGAACACCGGCACCTATATCGATGTGCCATATCACCGCTACCGCGCTGGGGATGACCTGGCGGCCGTGAGCCTGGACCGAATTGCCGACTTGCCCGGAATCGTCGTGCGCGTGGCGGGCATGCGCGACCGCGCGATCGATTGGATGCAGTTCGTGGTATCTGATGTCTCAGGGAAGGCGGTGCTGGTCCACACCGGCTGGGACACGCACTGGCGCACTGATCAGTATTTCGAAGGCCATCCGTTCCTGACCGAGGCGGCGGCGATCTATCTGCGCGATCGTGGCGCGGCGCTGGTCGGGATTGACTCACTCAACATTGACGACACCGCGGCCGGAACCCGGCCAGTGCACACGACTCTGCTGGGCGCGGGCATCCCGATCGTCGAGCACATGACCAACCTGGGTGCGCTGCCGGTCGACGGATTTCGCTTCAGCGCGGCGCCGCCGAAGGTCAAAGGCATGGGGACCTTTCCGGTGCGGGCGCAGGCACGGGTTTGCAGCTAGCTTTTTGAGAGCGGCTTTTGTGGGAGCAGCCATCGGCAGAAGATCGCGGCCATGGCCGCTCCGGCGACAGCGCGTCCTACGCCGCCAGATCGAGCGCCGGCGTCCCGGCAAGCCAATCCCGCGTGTACTCAAACTGCGCTTTCGCGGTCTCGAAACGCACCACCGCGCGGCGGTATTCCTCGCCATCGCCGCGCGTCTTCGCGTACCAGCCCAGATGCTTGCGCGCGATGCGCGTGCCCTGGTGCTCGCCGTAGAACGCATACAGCGCCTCTAGGTGACCGAGCATGATCCCGGCAATCTCGTCGGCAGTTGGCGGCGTCAGATGCCCCCCGGTGTCGAGGAAATGCGCAATCTCGCGAAATATCCAGGGCGCGCCCTGCGCGGCGCGACCGACCAGGATGCCGTCGCATCCCGTGTAGTCGAGCACAGCGCGCGCTTTTTCCGGTGTATCGACGTCGCCGTTCGCAAGCACGGGGATGGACAGCTCGGCCTTGATCGCGGCAATCGTGTCGTACTCGGCCTCGCCTTCATACATCTGGTCGCGCGTGCGGCCATGGATCGCCAATGCGGCGATACCGGCGCTTTGCGCGATGCGCGCAATCACCGGCGCATTCTTCGCGGCCGCGCACCAGCCGGTGCGGATCTTGAGCGTGACCGGCACGGGAACGGCTGCGACGACCGCATCGAGAATGCGCGCGACCAGCGCCTCGTCACGCATCAGCGCCGAGCCCGAATCGACCTTGCAGACTTTCTTGGCCGGGCAGCCCATGTTGATGTCGATGATCTGCGCACCATGATCGACATTGAAGCGCGCGGCATTCGCCATCTGTTCGGGATCGTAGCCGGCGATCTGCACACTGATCGGCGTCGGCTCATCGACATGATCCATGCGCCAGCGACTCTTCGGCGTGTCCCACAGGCGCGGGTCGGACGTCGTCATCTCCGACACCGCGAGACCCGCACCGAGGCGCTTGCACAGCAGGCGGAATGGCTTGTCGGTGACCCCGGCCATCGGGGCCAGGATCACGGGCGGGGAGATCAGGTGGGGGCCGATTTGGAGCATGGCGCAATTATGTGCTCTGCTGGTGGTGGGTGTGCTGCGCGCGGACTCTTTTCCTGCTCTGGATTTTAAAGAGTCTGCACATAGCCCAGACCCACCACCAGCAAGACCAACAGCGTCCGCGCACAGCGCAGGTCCGACCGGCGGGTAGCTTCGTGCGTTCGATGCTGCCGCACGCCACGTCTTAGCCGAGACAGCGGTCATCTGCCCGGCCGTGGTGCCCGAAGACCTGATCGTGGCACCCATGGGTTGGGCCACTGGAAACGCGGCCTTGCAGCACCGCGCCGCGGCGCGGTCCGCGTGGTCAAGAGGCTCGTTGCGCGAGCCGCTCGACCAGCGCTTCGAGCTCGTGCAGATCGACTGGCTTCCTCAGCAGGTGAGCGTTCGGCCCAAACAGGCGAGCGGAGTCACGCACGTCATGACCGGAGCAGAAGATCACCGGCAGACCGGGGTTCTGCGACAGGGCCTCGCGCGCCACGTCGAAGCCCGACCCGTCGGGCAGTTCGACGTCGGTCATCAGCAGGTCCACGGTCTGTTGGCGCAACGCCTGTCGGGCGCCGGCGCCGTCACCCACACTCACGACTCGGCGGTCCGCAGTCGCCAGCAAATCAGCGAACAACTCGCGGATGAGTTCGTTGTCTTCGACTTAGAGAATGACGTAAGGGGTGGCGGTCATGGGTCGGCTACTTAGGTTTCCGATGACCAGGAGAAATTTATGAAATCCTGGCGTGTATCGAAACAGATATTGCCGTACATCTTCAGGTAGGTCGCACGCCGCGCCGGATCCGCGTACACCGCGCCCGGGTCGGCCAAATCGCGCTCATAGTCCGCGATGTTACTGCCGGTGAGCGCCCTGGGAAGGATATCCATGGCCTGCGGGATGGATTTCCCGTCCAGCCAATCGGCGGCATGCTGTCCCATCGCATAACCGAAGATGGAGGAAGCCAGGCTGATGCTTGCCTTGTAGGGGCCGTCGCCCTTCTTGATCTCGACGACGGCCTCGGGCTCCCCGTCGATGCCGCCGAGAAACTGGTCCGGCCGCGCCTTGCCCGCTTCACGCAACGCCGCCAGTGCTCCCAGCACCACGGTATCGGCACCT
>JANPJV010000226.1:0-12410 GCA_031425695.1 Rhodanobacteraceae bacterium
GGGCCCAATGGTGCGCCGGCCCGGGGCGGGGGGTTGGGCCGGCGCCCGCCTGCGGGGGGGGGGGGTGGGCGGGCGGGCGCGCAGGGGGGGGGGGGCGCCCCGGGGGGGCGGGGGGGGGGTGGGGGTGCAGGCGCCGCCCCGCGTCGCGATTCTCGCGACCGGCGACGAACTGGCGCTTGCTGGCACGACGCTTCGCGGTGCACAGATCTACGAGAGCAATGGCGCGATGCTGCAGGCCTTGGTGCGCGAGGCAGGCGGCGTTTCGTTGCCACCGGCTACGGTCGTCGACGAGCCCGATGCCGTGCTGGCGGCGTTGGAGCGGCTGGCGCCCACCGCCGACCTGATCCTGACCAGCGGCGGCGCCTCCGTTGGCGATCACGATCATCTTCCGGCGCTGCTGCTGCGCGAGGGCGCGCTGCATTTCTGGAAGGTGCAGCTCAAGCCCGGCATGCCCGCGATTTTCGGCGAGTTCCGCGGTACGCCGATCCTCGCGCTTCCGGGCAATCCGGTCTCGGCCTACGTGACTTTTCTCAAGCTGGCAGTGCCTGCCCTGCGCGCGCTGCAGGGCTTGCCGCCGCCGGTGCCGCAGCGCTGGCGGGGCCGCCTGAAGGCACCCTTGCGCAAGGCGCATGAGCGCGCGGAATTCCGACGCGCGCGGCATGATTTCGACGCCGATGGCCAGCTGTGGATCGAGCCGATCGGCACGCCCGATTCGCATCGCATCCACGCCTTGGGCATGGCGAGCGTGCTGGTGGAGATGCCTGCGGGTCACGTCAACTGGGAGGCCGGGACGGTGGTCGAGGTTGAGCCGATCGAGGAGTGGATGACGTGAGTCGCGAGGAGCGCATGGCGAAACTGCGCGAGCGCACGCCGATGGTGGAAGTGGCGGAAGCGCAGGAGCGCCAGGCGCGCGGCGAAACGCTGCTCGACGTGCGCGAAGCATTCGAGTGGGCCGATGGCAGTCCGCCCGGCGCCTTGCGGCTCGCGCGCAGCCAGCTCGAATTCAATATCGAGGCGGCGGTCCCGGCGCGCAACACGCCGCTGCTCATCCTGTGCGCGGCAGGCGGTCGCGCGCTGCTCTGCGCAGAATCACTGGCGCAGCTCGGCTACACCCAGGCGCGCGTCGTCACCGGTGGCTTCAATGCCTGGAAGCAGGCCGGCTTGCCGTTCGAGATACCGGCGGGAGCGGATGCTGGTTTCCGTCGACGCTACGCGCGCCAGATGGTGCTCGCCGAGGTCGGCGAAGCCGGGCAGCAACGCCTCGCCGCTGCGCGCGTGCTCATGATCGGCGCCGGTGGCCTGGGCTCGCCCGCCGCGCTGTACCTGGCCGCAGCGGGCGTCGGCACGCTCGGCATCGTCGACGACGACAAGGTGGACGAAAGTAATCTGCAGCGCCAGGTGCTGCATACGCAGGCACGCGTTGGCCGTCCGAAGGTGCTGTCCGCGGTCGAGACGCTCGGCGCGCTCAACTCGCGCAGCCGGATCGAGCCAATCGAAGCACGCATCCACAGTGGCAATGTCGATGCACTGGTCGGCGCCTACGACCTGATTCTCGACGGGTCCGACAACCTGCCGACACGCTACCTCTTGAGCGATGCCGCGGTGAAGCACGGCAAGGCCTTGGTCTACGGCGCCGTCGAGCGCTTCGCCGGACAGGTCAGCGTCTTCCACCCCGGCAGCGCGCGGGGCAGCGCGCCGTGCTATCGCTGCCTGTTCCCGGAACCACCGTCACCGGACCAGGCGCCCAACTGCGCCGAAGTCGGGGTCCTCGGCGTCGTCCCCGGCATCGTCGGCCTTTTGCAGGCGAACGAGGTGTTGAAACTGATCCTCGGCATCGGCACTCCCCTGATCGGCCGCCTGCTCATGCTCGACACCCTCGGCGCCACCACCCGTGAAATCAGGCTGGCGGCCGATCCGGCGTGCCGCGTGTGCGCGCCCGGGGTCGAGTTTCCGGGGTACATCGATTACGCGAAGTTTTGCGCGGCAGGGTAGGGTGCGGGAGTCGCGAAGCGGACTACCTGACGGCAAAGCAGAGCATTTCATCCGCAGGTTTCGCAGATTTCCGCAGATTATTTTCAGCCGGGTTCAGCGAAGTGCAGTCAAGTAGACCGCTGGCGCGGTCAACATGACCTGCGAAAGCAATCTGCGTAAATCTGCGAAATCTGCGGATAGATGCTCTTGCTGTTTCATTTCGGATGCGCGCGCATCGCCGCCTCGAACGCCGCCAGCTGTTCGGGCGTCGCGGCCGGCTGGTTCTTGGCCTTCCACTCCGCAAACGGCATGCCGTAGACGTGCTCGCGCGCCTGCGCCTGGCTCAGCCCGGCGCCCTGGGCCACGGCGGCGTCGCGGTACCAGTCTGCGAGGCAATTGCGGCAGAAACCGGCCAGGATCATGAGGTCGATGTTCTGGACATCGGTGCGCTCGCGCAGGTGGGCGAGGAGCTTGCGGAAGGCGGCGGCTTCGAGCGCTTCCGAGTTCAGCGACGTAGCGGCAGGTGCGTCGGGGTCATTGCAGGCCAAGGAATGCTCAATGCCATAATCGGCGGCTAGTAGTTGGGATGCACACGATGGCGGCGAAGCTGCTCGACGGCAAGCGGATTGCCGATGAATTGATCGAATCGATGCGCGTGCGCGTCGACGAGCGGGTCGGCGCCGGGCTGTTGCGGCCCGGGCTCGCGGTGATGATCGTCGGGGCCGACCCGGCCTCGCACGTCTATGTGCGCAACAAGCGCCGCGCCTGCGAGCGGGCGGGCTTCCTGACGCGCGATTTCGACCTGCCGGCGGACACCCCCGAGGACACGATCGTCGCGCTGATCGACGAGCTCAATGCGGACGATGAGATCCACGGCATCCTGGTGCAGTTGCCGCTCCCTGCGCAGATCGACGCGCGCCGCGTGATCCATCGCATCGCGCCGGGCAAGGACGTCGACGGCTTTCATCCCGAAAACATTGGCCGCCTGGCGCTGCGCGAGCCGGGCCTGCGCCCGTGTACATCCAAGGGCATCTTGACCCTGCTCGGGCACACCGATCGCCCGGTGCGTGGTTGCGATGCCCTGGTGGTCGGCGTCTCCAACCATGTCGGTCGACCGACTGTGTTCGAATTGATGCTCGCTGGCGCCACGGTCACTGCCGCGCACCGCTTCACCAAGGACCTGCGCTATCACGTCGAGCGTTCCGACCTGCTGGTCGTCGCGACCGGCAAGCCCGGCCTCATTCCGGGGGAATGGATCAAGCAAGGCGCAGTGGTCATCGACGTCGGCATCAACCGCCTGCCTGACGGCAAGCTGGTCGGCGACATCGAATTCAAATCCGCTGCCGAGCGCGCCTCTTGGATTACCCCGGTGCCCGGCGGGGTAGGGCCGATGACGGTTGCCACCCTGCTGCAGAATACGTTGGAAGCTTGCGACGAGATGGGCAGGTAGACTGCGCACGCTCGGCGTGGGTCCGGACCTTGTCCGGACGCGTTTCGGCATGCCTTCGTAGGTCATGTTGGCCGCGCAGCGGCCTACTTGACATTCACGCGACCGACGTCAAGTAGCTCGCTGGCGCGAGCAACATGACCTACGTCCAGCAAAAGACCAAAGGCTCGTATGAGACTGACGCTCAAACTCGTGCTGTCGCTGCTGCTCCTCCAGCTCACCGGCTGCGCGGCGCTGGTCGACCGTGCGTCGAATGACTTCGGGCGCAAGTTGTCGGGCGGGATATTGGATCACGATGATCCGGGAACGGTCGCGGCGGGCCTACCGGCGTACCTTCTGCTGCTCGACGGCATGAATCACGGTGATGAGCCCAATGCATCGCGCCTGTGCCTCGCAGCCGATCTGTATGGGGCCTATGCCGGATCTTTCGTGAGTGATCCGGTGCGCTCCAAACGGCTGGCGGCGCGCAGCCTCGGGTACGCCGAGCGTGCTGCCTGCGCGACTGACCAGGCGTGGTGCAAGGTCACCACGCAAAAGTTCGAAGCCATCGACGTCAGCGCGGCGAAGGCGCCGAACGATTCGGTCGACGTGCTGATGTGCCTGGGCGCGGCCTGGGCGGGCTATATCCAGGCGCACGCGGACGACTGGAACGCAATCGCGGCCATCCCGAAAGCTAAACGCATTATCGAACGCGTGGTCGAAATCAACCCGGATTTTCGTGACGGTCAGCCACAGTTGTACCTCGGTGTGATGAACTCGCTGCTGCCGCCTGCATACGGCGGCAAGCCGGATCTCGCCAAGACGTTCTTCGAGGACGCCCTCAAGCGTTCCGACGGGCGCAATCAGATGGTGCGCGTGCTGTACGCCAAGCAGTACGCGCGCCTGGTGTTCGACCAGGAGCTGCACGATCGCCTGCTGGCCGAGGCGCTCGCGGCGGATCCGAAAGCGCCGGGACTGACGCTGACCAATATGCTGGCGCGCGACCAGGCAATCACATTACAGACTTCTTCCAAGGATTATTTCGAATGACGCAGTTGACTTCCTTTCGGCGCGGTGTGCTCAGCGCGATCGCAGCTTTGCTGCTGGCCGGCTCGGCTTCGGTGTCCGCCGCCGCGCTCAAGATCGCGACCCTGGCGCCCGAGGGCAGCTCGTGGATGCGCGAAATGCGCGCTGCCGGGGACGCCATCAAGGCGCAGACCGAAGGTCGTGTCGAGCTCAAGTATTTCCCGGGCGGCGTGATGGGCAGCGGCGAGACCGTGCTGCGCAAGATCAAGCTCGGCCAGCTCAATGGCGGCGCCTTTGCGTCGTCGGAACTGACCTCGGTGGTTCCGAACGTGCAGGTCTACGGCTTGCCGTTCCTTTTCGAGACGCTCGACCAGGTGCGCGAGGCGCGCAAGACCCTCGATCCGTTGATCAAGGCCGAGTTCGACAAGAAGGGCATGACCCTGGCCGGGATCACCGGCGGCGGGTTCATCTACCTCATGAGCAGCAAGCCTATCGCCACCCAGGCGGACATGCGCAAGACCAAGGTGTGGGTGCCTGAGGGCGACACCATTGCGCGCGTCGCTTTCGACGAGGCCGGCATGAGCCCGGTGCAGCTTTCGCTCGCTGATGTCTACACCAGCCTGCAGACTGGCCTGGTCGAGACGGTCGGTAACACCACCACGGGCGCGGTCGCGTTCCAGTGGGCTACCAAGCTCAAGATGATGATCGACCTGCCGGTTTCGTTCACGTTCGGCTTCCTGACGATCGACAACAAGGCGCTCGCGAAGCTCACCCCGGAAGACAAGGCAGTGGTCCTGGCCGAGATCGACAAGGCCTTCGCCAAGCTCGAGTCCACCAATGCAGTCGACGACGCCAAGACCCGCGAGACGCTCAAGAGCGAAGGCATCGAGATCGTCACTCCCTCCGCGGCAGAGATCGAAGCTTGGCGTGACGTCGGTCGGCGCACCCAGGCACGTTTGCTGAAAGACGGCGTGGTTTCGCAGGATCTGATGAACGCGTTGCCGGCAAGGGGCAAACCGGCTGCGGCGGGCGGCTGATGCTGCACCAGCTCGACGGCGCGCTCGCTCGCGTCGAAAACGCGCTGCTGGCCTTCCTCGGCCTGGGGCTGCTGGCCGTCGCCGCAGCGCAACTGGTGTTCCGCATGACCGGCGGTGGCCCGGTGTGGCTGGATGCGTTGATGCGCACTGCCACGCTGTGGTTGGCGCTGCTGGGTGCGCTGGTCGCCACGCGCGAGGGCCGACAACTGCGCATCGATGCGCTGGTGCGCAAGCTCGACGGCGTCTGGGGCACTGCCGCTGCAGTGATCGTCGGCGTGTTCACGGCGACCATCTGCGCTTTCCTGGCGTACTCGAGCTACACGCTGACGGTGATGGAGCGCGAAGGCGAGGGCATGGTGTTCGCCGGCATTCCCAACTGGTGGGCAATGGCGGCATTGCCGATCGTGTTCACGCTGATGGGCCTGCGCGCGCTGGGCCAGATCGCGCGCCCGTCCGTGCTTCCTGAACATGTGAGCCCGGAAATTACTGAGCCATGATCTGGTTGATCGCCCTCGGGCTCGTCGTGATGGCCATGCTCGGCGCACCCTTCTATGCGCTGATCGCGGCAATTGCATTCCTGGGTTTCCATGCACAGGGATATGACTTGGCCGTCGTCGCGGTCGAGATCAACCGCCTCGGCGAAATGCCGGTGCTGGTTGCGATCCCGCTGTTCACGCTCGCCGGCTACCTGCTCGGCGAGAGCCTGGCACCCAAGCGCCTGGTACGCCTGACGCAGGCGCTGATGGGCTGGATGCCGGGCGGTCTCGCGATCGTCGCCCTGGTCGCAAGCGCACTGTTCACGGCGCTCACCGGCGCCTCGGGCGTCACCATCGTCGCGCTTGGCGCGGTGTTGTTCCCGGCCCTCGTCGCCGGGCGCTACAGCGAGAAATTCGGGCTCGGCCTGGTGACCGCGTCGGGCAGTCTCGGCCTGCTGTTCGCGCCCTCGCTGCCGCTGATCATCTATGGCGTGGTCGCGCAGCAGCTCAATACCACGCCACCGGTTTCGGTCGAGCAGCTGTTCCTGGCCGGCATCCTGCCTGGATTGATGATGCTGGTCGTGCTGGCGATCTACGCCATCGTCAAGGCCCCCAAGATCCCCGCCGCAGAGCGCCGTTTCGATGCACGCGAAGCCTGGAACGCGGTGCTCGACACCAAGTGGGAACTGCCGTTGCCGTTCCTGGTGCTGGGCGGCATCTATTCCGGCCGCATCGCGCCCTCCGAGGCCGCGGCGCTGACTGCGGTCTACGTGTTCCTGGTGACCGTGGTGATTCGCCGCGAAGTGAGCTTCCGGCGCCTGCCGGTGATCGTGCGCGAAGCGATGATGCTGGTCGGCGGGATCCTGCTCATTCTCGGCGCCGCCTTCGCGCTGACCAATTACCTGATCGACGCCGACATCCCGGGATTGCTGTTCCAGTGGGTGCAGCAGCACGTCACCCAGAAATGGCTGTTCCTGCTGGTGCTCAACGTGTTCCTGCTGTTCTTCGGCATGCTGCTCGAAGGCTATCCCGCCATCGTCGTGCTCACCCCGCTGATCCTGCCGATCGCGACCGGCTACGGCATGGACCCCGTCCACTTCGGCATCCTGTTCCTCGCCAACCTGCAGATCGGCCTGTTCCTCGCACCGCTCGGCATGAACCTCTTCATCTCCTCCTACCGCTTCCACAAACCCGTCACCGAAGTCATCCGCGCCAGCTGGCCCTTCTTCCTGCTGCTCCTCGCCTGCACGTTGGTCATCACCTACGTGCCGTGGCTGAGCTTGGCCTTCATCGAGAGGTGAACGAAGCAGGAGCAGGCAACAGAGCAAAAACAGATTTATCCACAGATTTCGCAGATTAGCGCAGATTTTTTTTGGGTTAAGAGGCTTGGCGTTTGAGCATCAGTTATTGCTCTTAATCTGCGGAAATCTGCGAAATCTGTGGATAAAGCTCTGCGTGTCCGATCACAGGCCTGCTTGGCCCGAACGGATGATCTCTATTCACTTTCATCGGCGAAATCCGCTTTTCATCCATGTAATCTGTGGACAAAGCTTGTGGGCTGTGCTCACCAGCCCTGAGAAAGCTCCAGCATGACCCAGCCGTAGGCCGCGCCGGCGATGCTGACGATGATGAACGCGGCGGCGAGGAGGAGGCCGAGGCGGCCCATGCGGGTGGCGCGGTCGCCTTCGATGATCTCGCGGTCGCGAATGAGGCGGGCGCGGCTGTGGGGGTAGCGGCGTTCGCGCAGCACCGCCAGCGCGCCGTGGCCGACCACGGCACCTGCTGCCACGCCGAGGATCGCGAGCAGGCCGAGCAAGGCGCGCGCGAGGATGAGGAAGCGCTGCGTGGCCAATTCGATGTCACCGGCGTTGAGCCAGCCACGAATCGACTCCAGCTGGCGCTGCAGGACAATCATCATCACCAGGCCGAGCGCGAACACGGCGAGCAGGATCCACAGCGTACGCTTGCGCTCGAGCGGATCGGCAGGGTGGATGCGCGGGGCGGCGTGGTTGTCGTCGGACATGGAGCGTCGAATCTCCCTCAGGACTTACCGAACTTGGGTGCGCGCTTGCCAATCAGGGCCGTCAGCGCTTCGCTGAAGTCGGCGCCGTCGAAAGCCGCCAGTGCACGCGCTCGACTCTCGTCATTTTCCTGGGACTGCCCGGCGTGAATCGCGAGCAGCGTCTGCTTTGCCGCGTCCAACGCCGAGCGCGAGGTGGTCGCCAGCTCAGCAGCGAGGTCGGCCGCGCGCAACTCCAGTTGCTCGCGTCCATGCAGCTCATTCACCAGGCCCCACGAGCAGGCGGTCTGCGCGTTGATCTCGCGCCCGCGGAAGAGCATTTCGCGGCAGCGTGCAGGTCCCACCAGCGCGACCAGCCGTTGCGTTGCCGCCAGGCTGCAGTTCAAGCCCAGGCTGGCCGGGGCCAGCGCAAACTCGCTGTTGCTGGCAGCCAGTCGAAAGTCGCACGCGCTGATCATTCCGATGGCCGAGCCGATACAGCGGCCACGAATGACCGCGACGGTCGGAATCGGCAGGGCGAACAGCTTGTGCTCGCTGCGCTGGACCAGGTCGTGGTTTTCGCGCAGCCAGGCGCGGTCATTCATGTGCGCCGAGACTTCGCCAATATCCGAGCCGACCGAAAAATGCTCGCCGTCGGCGAGCAACAACAAGACACGTGCACTGCCCGGCAGTGCGTCGAGCGCCAAGCCGAGCTCACGCCACATGGCCTGGGTCAGCGCATTGCATTTGTCCGGTCGCGACAGCCGTACGCTGACGACATGCCCGGCGACGGTGACATGGAGGCCGCTACTCACGGGTGACGGCGTGGCCGAAGGAGGTGTCGGGCAATCTTACACTTCGTTCGAAGCAGGTTCTTGGTTGCTGGTTCCTGGTTCTTGGTTGGAGCTTGTAAACCAGGAACCAGGAACCAGGAACCAGGAACCAGGAACCAGGAACCAGGAACCAGGAACCAGGAACCAGGAACCAGGAACCAGGAACCAGGAACCAGGAACCAAGAACGGTTGTATGCGTTTGCTCTTGCAGCCCTAGCTCCATCTTTTCTCCAATTTCCCTGCACATTGCTCCGGCAGATTCGCGGCTACTCGATTTCAATCTCCGGAGTTGCCGATGAGCCCTTCTTTCACCAGCACATGCGCTCGCCTCTGGCTGCTGCTCGGCCTGCTCGCCGCCATGCCGGGCTTCGCACAAGGGCCGCCGCCGCCGCTCGGCAATCCGCCCATCCCACCCGCAAATCCGCAGACCGCTGCCAAGATCAATCTCGGCAAGCTCCTGTTCTGGGAAGAGCAACTGTCGTTGACCGGCACCGTGGCCTGCGGAACTTGTCATGCCCCGAATGCGGCCGGCACGGACCTGCGTACGCGCGGCGCTCTGCCGGGCACGATCAATCCAGGCAGCGACGGCAGTTTCGGTACGGCCGATGATGTCCACGGCTCGGCGGGAGTGCCTGCGCACACGGCCGATGGCCGCTACCAGCCGTCCCTGCGCTTCGGCTACTCGCCGCAGGTCGGCGGACGCAAATCCCCCTCGGCGCTCAACGCGGGCTATTCGCCGACGCTGTTCTGGGACGGCCGTGCGGGCGGCAACTTCCGCGACCCACTGACCGGGCAAGTATTGATTCCGGGCGGTGGCGCGCTTGAAAACCAGGCGCTGGGACCCTTGATCGATACCAGCGAAATGGCGCCAGACGGTGCCCAGGTATCCGGACTCGCCGCGCGCATCGAGAACGCGCGCCCGCTGGCGCTGGCTGAAAACTTGCCCCTCGATCTCGGAGCTTTCGTTGCCCGGCGCTCCTATCCGGCGCTGTTCGCCGAGGTCTTCGGCACGCCCGAGATCACGCCCGCGCGCATTGCCTTGGCCATCGCCAGCTACGAGCGCACCTTGAACGCCAACCAGACGCCCTTCGATGCCGAGAATGGCGGCACGCCGTCACTGACGGCGCAAGAGCTGCAGGGACGCCAAGTGTTCAATGCCAACGAGTGCGTGGGCTGCCACGCCGGTGCACTGCTCAGCAACAACCAGTTCTTCTACATCGGCGTGCGCCCGACGTCCGAAGACCCGGGACGCTTCGCGGAAACCGGCAACGAGCAGGATCGTGGCGCAATGCGCACGCCCAGCCTGCGCAACGTCGCCGAGCGCGCGCCCTATATGCACAACGGGCGCTTTTCCACGCTCGAGGAAGTCGTCGATTTCTATCTGCGCGGCGGCGACTTCACCGCGCCCAACAAAGACCCGCGCGTCCGCGTGCGCAACATCACGCCGCAACAGCGCGCGGCTTTGCTGGCTTTTCTGCGCCGTCCCCTGAGCGACCCTCGCGTCCCCGCCGAATTGCCACCCTTCGACCGTCCGCGCCTGTTCGTCGAGTCGACGCGGGTACCAGTCATCAGCGGCACCGGTCGCGCCGGCAGCGGCGCCGTCCAGCCGCGAATCAGTGCGCTCGAGCCGCCATTGCTGGGGACGACCAATTTCACCGTCGCCCTTACGCGGGGGCTCGGCGGCGCGCTGGCAACGCTGGTCGTCAGCAGCAGCGATCCGGGCGTCCAGGACAGCATCCCGGCCGCGGACTTTGCCGAGTTGAGCGTAGTGCTGGCCGGCAACGGCGCGGGGCAGGGACATGGCAGCGTCAATCTGGCCTTGCCGGATCTGCCTGGGGTCCTCGGCGGCACGCTATACGGGCGGTTCTACATCGCCGATCCGGGCGCCGCGAATGGCTACGCGGTGACGCCGGCGTTCGTGATCACGGTGTTCGGGGAGAGCGATCGGCTGGGGCAAAGCGGATTCGAGTGAGGTGTGCGTTTGACCGCTTGTGAAGGGTCTGCGCTGCGCGCGGACGCTTTTGACCAGGATCTTTTGCGATTGAGCAGAGCCGAAATCAAAAGAGTTCGCGCACAGCGCAGACCCACCAGAGGGAAAAAGCGTCCGTACAAGGACCGGACCCACGCATTCACGTTTCGGCACAGGCCTTCGCAACAACCTCGACCGGCCTCGCCCCAAACCAATGCAGCTCACGCGCGAGCGCGGTGACCTCGCCGACGATCAGCAGCGCCGGTGATTGCACGCGCTCGGCGCGCGCCAGGCCGACTACATTTTCGAGGGTGCCCAGCAGCACGCGTTGCTCGGGCCGCGTACCGTTCTCGATGATCGCGACCGGCGTCGCCGGATCGCGACCGAACGCGCGCAGCTGTTCGCTGACGCGCGTCATGCCGGACACGCCCATGTAGATCGCGAGCGTCTGCCGCCCGGCGCTCAAGGAAACCCAGTCGAGCGTATCGATCGATTCCGCGCAATGCGCGGTCAGGAAGCGCACCGACTGGGCGTGATCGCGATGGGTCAGCGGGATGCCCGCATAGGCGGCGCAGGCGAGCGCCGCGGTGATGCCGGGCAGCACGCTGTATTCGATGCCATGGGCGCGCAGGAATTCCAGTTCCTCGCCGCCGCGTCCGAACACGAACGGATCGCCGCCCTTGAGGCGCACCACATGCTTGCCGGCGCGTGCGTGCTCGAGCATCAGCGCGTGGATCTCTGCTTGCGAGACGGATTTCCCACCCGCGCATTTGCCGACCTCGATGCGCTCGGCATCGCGGCGCGCCAGGTCGATCACCGCCGCGCCGACCAGGCGGTCATGCAGGATCACATCGGCGCCCTGCAACGCGCGCAGGCCGCCGAGCGTGAGCAAATCCGGATCGCCGGAGCCGGCGCCGACCAAGGTCACCCGCCCTGTGCGCGTGGTTCCGCGGGCGAAGGCGTCAGCATCTGCCAGCAGGTTCTCTGCAGCGCGCTCGTCATGATTCGATGGTCCCGGCCGCAGGCGCGTCTCCAGCGCATGCTCGTACCAGCGGCGGCGTTGGTTGACCTCGGGCAGCAGGGCGCGGATGCGACTGCGACAGTCTTCCAGCAGTTGGGCCAGGTGTCCGATGGCGGGGTCGACCAGCGTTTCGATGCGCGCCCGCAGCAGGCGCGCGAGCACAGGCGCGGAACCTCTGCTCGAAATTGCGATCTGCACCGGTCCGCGATCGACCACTGCGGGCACCTGGAAGCTCGAGAGCACCGGATCGTCGACGACATTGGCCAGCACCGAGCGCTCGCGTGCTGCTGCCGCGACCGCTTGGTTGACCGCCACGTCGTCGGTCGCAGCGATGACCAGCAGCACGTCGGTCAAGTGCGCTGCGTGGAACGTGTCAGCGACGTATTCGATCTCGCTGCGCGCGCAACGGCGGTCCAGTTCGGCACCAAGTGCAGGCGCCACCACGCGGACGCGCGCTCCGGCGAGCAGCAGGCGTTCGACCTTGCGCGCTGCGACCACGCCGCCACCAACGACCAGCACCTGGCGGTCGGTGAGGTCGGCGAAGAGCGGGTAGAGGGACATGCGTGTGGCCTCGACTTGGTTGGGAGTGCGGCGCGGGGGGGCGGGCCATGTACGGGCGCGGTAACACCGGGGGGGGGGAAAACCGACCCAC
>JANPJV010000227.1:0-12181 GCA_031425695.1 Rhodanobacteraceae bacterium
GTCCGGACCCACGCAGTCAAGAGCAAAAGCGTTCGGACAAGGTCCGGACCCATGCAAGTCAAGAGCAAAAGCGTCCGGACAAGGTCCGGACCCACACAAGTCAAGAGCAAAAGCGTCCGGACAAGGTCCGGACCCACGCAAGTCAAGAGCAAAAGCGTCCGGACAATGTCCGGACCCATGCAAGATCGCGACGACCTACGACAAGAACCGCTTGATCCGCACCGGCAAGCGCAAGCTCACCTCGGTGCCCTGGCCGGGCTGGCTCGAGATTTCGATGCTGCCGCCGTGCTGGTGCATGGTCCCGTAGGCCACCGAGAGGCCGAGGCCAGTGCCGGCGCCGACCGGCTTGGTGGTAAAGAAGGGCTCGAAGACGCGCGGCAGCTGCGCCGGCTCGATGCCGCGGCCGTTGTCGCGGATGCGTACGATCACCGCGTCGGCCTCGGTGCGGACGTCGATCACGATCCGGCCGTCGTCGCCGATGGCTTCGACCGCGTTCATCAGGACGTTGAGGAACACCTGGTTGATCTGCGTCGGCAGGCATTCGACCATTGGCAGCTCGACGTAGTTGCGCTCCACGGTCTTGCCGCGCAGTGCGTGGCCGATGACGTTGAGGGTGCTGTCGAGGCCGGCGCGCAGGTCGACCTGCTGCCACTCGGATTGATCGACGTGGCTGAACTCTTTCAGGTCGGCCACGATCTTGATCACCCGGGCGATGCCATCGGTGGTCTCGGCGAACAGCGCCTTGACGTCATCGCGCAGGAAATCGATGTCGATGTTCGCCTTGACCGTCTCCAGGTGCAGCATTTCCGGGCGCCCATCCTTGATCCCGGATTCGAGCAGCTCATAGGCCGCGATCAGTCCCAGGAGCGAATCCACGTAGCGGCTGAGCGAGCCCAGGTTGGAGCGCACGAAGCCGATCGGGTTGTTGATCTCGTGGGCGACACCGGCGGCGAGCTGGCCGACCGAGGCCATCTTTTCCGCTTGCAGGAGCTGCGTCTGCGCGCCCGCCAGGCGCTGGTTGAGCTGCTCGAGCTCGCCGTTGCGTTGCGACAGCAGGCGCTCGGCGGCATCCCGCTGGCGGCGTGACTGGTGCGCATTGCCGTGGTGGCGCACGCGCGCGATCAGCTCGATGCGGTCGGGCAGCTTGACCAGGTAGTCGTGCGCGCCGGCCGCGAAGGCCTCGCTCTTGACCTTCGGATCCTCCTTGCTGGAGAGCACGATGATCGGCACGCCGGCGGTGCGCTCGTCGCCGAGGTACTCAGCGACCAGCGCCAGCCCGTCGATGCCGGGCATCACCAGGTCCTGCAGGATGACGTCCGGCTTGAGATCGATGGCGAGCTGCATGGCGGCGGCCGGATCCCTGCAGAAATGCATGCTGATCAGCGGGTCGCCGCTGAGCGCGCGTCGCACCGCCTCGCCGACCATCGCCTGGTCGTCCACCAGCAGGACTGTGAGCTCGTTCTGGCTGGCGGCGTTCACCTCGGACACTGGCCATCTCCCGCACGCGTCAGTATATCCAGGCGACCCGCGATCGCCGTCACCGGCAGGATTTCGGTTGCGGCTTTGAGCCGCGCGGCCGCCCGTGGCATGCCGTAGATCGCGCTACTGGCAGCATCCTGGGCAATCGTGTGGTGGCCGCGGTCACGCAGGACGCGCAGGCCGCGTGCACCATCTTCACCCATTCCGGTCAGCAGCACGCCGATGGCGCGGCCGCGCCAGCGCCGCGCGATGCTCTCGAACAGCACGTCAATGGAAGGCCGATGGGTGAGCTCGCTAGGCTCGGTGCTGTAGCAGAGGTGCTGGCGCGCGGACAACAGCAGGTGTTCATGGCCATTGGCGAGGAGGGCGACACCGGGCTCGGGCAGCCCGCCTTCGAGGGCGAGCCGCACCGGCACGGTGGAGTCCTGCCCGAGCCAGTCACTCATGCCGGAGGCGAACTGCGCATCAATGTGCTGGACGATCAGGATGGCCGCGGGAAAGCTTAGAGGCAGGCCGCCGAGTATCTGCGCAATCGCGGCCGGCCCGCCCGCCGACGCGCCGATGGCGACCAAGGTCGGCTGCGCGCCCGCGCTGCCGGGCGGAGTGCGCTGCTGGGCCAGCAAGTCGGCCAAATGCTTGAGCTTCAGCAGCAGCGGGGCAACCAGCGCCGGAGCGGGCGTGATCGGCAGTTCGACGACATCGACCGCGCCGTTGCCGAGTGCATCGAAAACCGTGGCCGCGTGAGTGTCATTGCCACCTCTGCGCAACAGCAGCACCGCGCTGCCGCCGCCGGCCAGCGCGCGGGTTGTTCCGACCGTATCTTCACCGGGAACCAGCTCGAGCAACACCAACCGTGCCGGCTGCAGCGCGTTGCGCTCCAAAGCCTCGCTGCTGCTGCCGACTTCCCACAGCAGCTCGTAGGTGGCAATCGGCGCAAGCGTCTCGCGCAGCAATGCGCGCATCTCCGGCCGGGCGTGCACCAGCCCGATATTCAAGTTCATGTCGCCTCCCCGATCAGGTCGACGACAGCCTGTAGCAGCGTCTCGTCGTGGAAGCTGCCCTTGGTGAGGTAATAGTCGGCGCCCGCGTCCAGGCCGCGGCGGCGATCTTCCTCACGGTCCTTGTAGCTGACGATCATGACCGGGAGCGACGCGAGCGCCGCATCCTTGCGAATGGCCAGCACCAGCGCGATCCCATCCATCCGCGGCATGTCGATATCGGTGACGACCAGGTCGAAATGTGCGGCGCGCAGCGCGTTCCAGCCGTCGACGCCATCGACCGCGACCTCGACCTCGAAGCCGCCTTGCTGCAGCAACTTGCGTTCGACTTCGCGCACGGTCAGCGAATCATCGATCACCAGCACCCGCTTGCGGGTGAGCGCCGGACCCAGGCTCGCCGCTTCGCGCACGCTGTCGAGGCGGCCGCCCACGACCAGTTTCTCGACCGAACGGATCAGATCCTCGACGTCGACGATGAGCACGGGAGCGCCATCTTCCATCAGGGCGCCGGCCGCGATGTCCTTGATCTTCCCGAGACGCGGATCGAGCGACTGGACGACCAGCTCGCGCTCGCCGAGAAAGCGCTCGACCACCAGGCCGTAGCTCAAGCCCTCGTCGCCGAGCACGATCACCGGCAGCCAGTCGTCGCTCATCGACACGTCGGCGCCGCCGAGCACCTGCTGGGCCCGGACCAGCCCGATCGAACGGCCTTCGAGCTCGAAATGCTGGCGCCCCTCGAGCAACTGGATGCGCGTGCGCGGCAATTTGAGCGTGTGCAGGATGTAGGCGAGCGGGAACGCATAGGGCTCGCCGCCGATCTGCGCCAGCAGGGTGCGCACGACCGAGAGCGTCAGCGGCAGCTGCAGGGTGAAACGGGTTCCGTGGCCAAGCTGGGTGTGCAGGCGGACGCTGCCGCGGACTTGCTTGAGCATGTCCTGTACCGCATCGAGGCCGACGCCGCGTCCGGAAATCGCGGTGACCTCGCCCTTCATCGAAAAGCCGGGCAGGAACAAGAACTCCAGCACTTCAGCATCGCTCATGCGCTGTGCCAGCTCGGCATTGGTCAGGCGACGTGCGACGATGGTTGCACGCAGCTGGTCGAGATCGATGCCGCGGCCGTCGTCGACGACACTGATCTGCAGGACGCCGGCGCTGTGGCGCGCCTCCAAGGTGATCGTGCCCTCGGCCGGCTTGCCCGCAGCCAGCCGCTGCGCCGGCGATTCGATGCCGTGGTCGAGTGCATTGCGCAGCAGGTGGCCAATCGGCGCATCCAGTTGCTCCAGGATTTCGCGGTCGACCTGGGTGGCGTGCCCGAGGATCACCAGCCGCACCTTTTTCTCCAGCGTATGCGCGACATCGCGGAGCATCCGCGGCCAGCCCTGGATGCCATCGGCGAATGGCCGCATGCGACTGGCGAGCGCTTCGCCATAGAGTCGATTGGCGAGGTTGGTGGAGCGCGCATCAAAGGCCTCGAGCTCGAGCAGCCGCTGCTGTAGCAGCTGCGAGCCGTCGAGTACGCGCTGCTGCACCTCGTGCAGAAGGTTGGCGGCGGCCTCGTCGAGCAGCGCTGGCGGCAGCAGCTCGCGCAGGCGCTCGATGGCCTGGCCGCATTGTTGGCTCTGGCGCTTCATCCGCAACAAGGATTGTGCAAAGGGCTTGAGCCAGCGCGACTCGACCAGCGACTCGCCGGCCAGGCCGAGCAGGCGATTGAGGTTTTCCGCGGTGACCCGCAAGGCACGCTCGCCCGGCTCGCGGTCAGGCGGTCGCGACGGAGCGTCGAGACTCGAAGGCGAAAGCGTCCGGACAAGGTCCGGACCCACAGGAGGCGAAACCGTCGGGACAAGGTCCGGGGCCACAGACGGCGAAAGCGTCCGGACAAGGTCCGGACCCACAGGAGACAAAGGCGTCGGGACAAGGTCCGGGCCCACAGACGGCGAAGGCGTCGGCACAAGGTCCGGGCCCACGTCCGTGGGGCTGGCGAGGACCGCGGCCAGGTCGATGAGAAAACGGCTGACTTCGGCGTCCTCGCCAGCGAGCGCGCTCTCTTCGCTGCCGATGTGCAACAGCAAGTCGAGACCGCGCAGCATGAGATCAATATGTGCGCGGGCGAGCCGCAACCGCCCCTCCTGTGCTGCGACGAAGCAGTCCTCCATCGCGTGGGCGACGTCGACACCGGCATCCAGGCCGACGATACGGGCCGCGCCCTTGAGCGAATGCGCGGCGCGCATGCAGGCTTCCAGCTCAGCGGCGTTGGTGTGGTCGCGCTCCAGCAGGAGCAGCCCCTGCGTCAGCACCTGGGCCTGGCCCTCGGCCTCGGCGCGGAACAGCTCGAGCATGGAGAAGCCACTCAGGTCGCGTTCGATGACGGCGACCTCCCTTGGCGTGCCACGACGATGGCGCTCAGGTCGATGACTGCAAGCTCCGGTCGATGGCGGCGAAGAGCAGCTTCTCGTCGAGGACGCCGACCGGTTGCTGCTCCCATTCGAGCAGCGCGCGGCTGAAGCTCGAAGCTGCGCGCGCCACCGTCGTCGGTGCTGGCTGCAGCGCTGCCACGGGCACGCGGTGGATGCCGAGCACATCGTCGACCGGCACCACGGCGCGGCTGTTGCCGAGTTGCAGCACCAGCAGGCGGGCTTCCTCCAGGCGCCGCGTGCGCCGCACCGGTGACCCAGCCGCGGGCGCCGCCGGCTGGCCTGGATCGATTCCGAGGAGCCGTTGCAAGGAAACGCACACGCGCAGCTCGCCGCGCACGTTGCAGAGGCCGAGGATGCTGCCATCGCGCCGTTGTGGCAGCGAGTGGATCGGGCGCAGGTCGGCAATCTCGTCGAAGACGACCGTCGGCAGCGCAAGGCGCTCGCTGCCGATGCGGAACAGCACCAGCGACACGCTGCTGACCTC
This sequence comes from Rhodanobacteraceae bacterium, assembly GCA_031425695.1. Lineage (GTDB taxonomy): Bacteria > Pseudomonadota > Gammaproteobacteria > Xanthomonadales > SZUA-5 > JANPJV01. The sequence goes on from JANPJV010000227.1 coordinate 5,376, forward strand.
CACCCGCGCCTTCGCCGCGGCCACGTGCGCGGTCCAACGCTGCAGGTGATCGTCGGGCAGCGGCACGTCCAGCAGCGCCACCGCGGCGGCCGCATGCACCGGGCAGTTGCGGCAATGAATGTGGGCTACCAGCTTCGGGCAACTGAGATCGCCACGGACGCCGATGCGGTTCCAGCAATCGTCGAGCACGGTGCGCATGGGAAGCGGCAGTGTGCTCATGAGGCAGTGCCCAGGCGCGCGCGGCGGCTCAGGCGCTCACGCAGCCGGCGGGCGCCTTCGAGATCGCCCTGGTGCTCGAGCAGGAGCGCCAGCTGCACCAGCGCTTCGTGGTGCCGCGGGTCCAGGTACAAGGCCTTGCGATAATGCTGTGCCGCCAGCGCGGGCGCCCCGGCGGCGTCGCTCACCAGCGCGTAGAGGTAGTGCGCCTCGGCATTGGCCGGGTGCTCCTTGAGCAGCTGCCGGCACGCCTGGGTGGCGGCGTCGAGCTGGCCACTGTCGGCAAGCGCGCGCGCCTGCTCGATGCTGCTGGCAGGCACCCGCCTCGGGCCGGCGGTCGGCGCGACCGGGCGCGGAGCTGGCGGCGGCGCGGTGCGCGGCGCTGGCGGCAGCGGTGCCACCGGTGCACCCGCGCGCTGGCGCCGAAAACCGAAGGCCAGCGGCACGCCCAGGGGGTCGAAGCCCGATTGCAGCACCAGCCCTGCCTCCGAAGGCGCCACGAAGAGCACGCCGTCGGCTTCGAGCATCCGTTGCAGCATGTCGAGTGCACGCGCCTGCGTGGCGCGGTCGAAGTAAATGAGCAGGTTGCGGCAGAAGACGGCTCCCGCCCGCGTGCCGTCTGGAAACAGCAAGGGATCGAGCAGGTTGCCGCGCTGGAAGTCGACCTGCGCGCGGACACAGTCGCGCACCTGATGGCCGCCGGCCACCTGCACGAAATGCCGATCGCGAAAGCCGAGGTCGCCGCTGCGAAAGGCGTTGCGGCCGTAGCTACCTGCTTTCCCGAGCTCCAGTGCACGCTCGCTGATGTCGACCGCGGTGACGCGGAAGCGCGCAGGATCGATGCCGGCATCGAGCAAGGCCATGGCGATCGAATAAGCTTCCTCGCCACTCGAGCAGGGCACGCTGAATACGCGCAGGCACGCTTCCGGGTTTCGCAGGAGCCAGTCCTGTGCGTGCGCCGACAGCGCGACAAAAGCCTGCGGATCGCGGAAGAACCAGGTCTCCGGCACCACCACCGCCTCGATCAGGAGCTGCCGCTCCAGGCCAGGCAGGCATACCCGCTGCCAGTAGGCATCGACGTCGGTGAGCCCCAGCGCACGCATGCGCGATTGCACCGCGCGCTCGATCGATTGCGCCCCCACTGAGGCCACATCGAGCCCGATGCTGGCATGCAGCAGTTGCTCGAAGGCGGTGATATTCATGGCGAGGACCCGTAGCCCGGGTAAGCCGAAGGCGCACCCGGGGAGTTGCCCGCGCGATTGTCCCGGGAGCGCCTGCGGCTTACCCGGGCTACCAAGAGCGCGCTCTCGCTCACGGCGCCAGCTCCAGCTCTCCGCGCAGGCGCGCGTGCACCGCTGGCGTCAGCAGTTGGCCGATCTCGATGCGCTGGATGATGCCGCGCGCATCGCGGGTGATCGGGCCGAGATAAGGTGCTGCCGGTTCGAACACGCCGGCCGGCTGGAAGTCGGCGGGCTCCCGGGCCAGGCTTTCGGTGACGCCTTCGGCAATCACGCCGAGCAGTTGTTCTGGGCGGTACTGCACCAGCAGGATGCGGGTGGACAGCCGCGCCCGCGCAGGCACCCCGAGGGCAAGCTGGCACAGGTCGATCGCGGCCACGCTGGTACCGCGGAAGGTGAACAAGCCGGCCACCTCCGGCGGCGCCTGGGGCACGCGCTTGAAATCAACGAGCGGCAGGATTTCGATCACCTCCCGCGCCGCGATTGCGTAGCGGTCGGAACCAAGCTGCAAGAGCAGATAGAGCACGTCGGCGGGCCTTGCGGGTAGTCAGCGCGCCAGCTTGAAGCGTGCGACACCGCCGCGCAGCCCGGCCACGGCATCATTGAGCCCATTGATCGCATCGCCTGACTGCCGCAGCGAGTCGACCGTCTGCTGCGCAGCATCGCCGAGCTGCATCAGCGCCTGGGTGATCTGTTCGGCACCGGTCGCCTGTGCCTGCATGCCTTCATTGACTGCCTCGAAGCGAGGCGCCAGCGTCTGCACCTGCTGGATGATGTCGGACAGGTTGATGCCGACTTCCTGAACTTCATGGATGCCGCGGCGCACTTCCTCAGTGAATTTGTCCATGCCCATGACCCCGGCCGAAACCGCCGACTGGATGTCCTTGACCATCAGCTCGATGTCATAGGTGGCCACGGCGGTCTGGTCGGCGAGGCGGCGGATCTCGACCGCAACCACCGAAAACCCACGGCCGTATTCGCCCGCCTTTTCCGCTTCGATCGCTGCGTTCAAGGACAGCATGTTGGTCTGGTCGGCGACTTTGGTGATGGTGGTTACGACTTGGTTGATGTTGCCGGCCTTTTCGTTGAGCACGCCGAGCTTGGAATTGATGCTGGCGGCGGCTTCCATGACGTGGCGCATACTCTCTTCCATGTTGGCGAGACCAATCTGGCCGCTGGCAGCGCGCGCGGCGGATTGCTCGGCCACTGCCGATACTTCGCCCATGGTCTTGACCAGTTCCTTGGTGGTCGCGCCGATTTCCTTGGAGGTCGCGCCGATCTCGGTGGTGGTGGCCGCAATCTCGGCGGCGGTCGCCTGCTGCTGGCGAGTGGTCGCGGCAAACTGCGTCACTGCGGTGTTCACCTGGATGCCGGACTGGTGCACGTCGCCGACCAGCACTGAAAGATTTTCGACCATGTGCGCGAGTGCATTGCCCATGTCGTCATCATTCGAGCGCCGATGGAAGGATTCCGTCAGGTCGCCCTCGGCAATGGTTTCGGCCAGGAGCACGGTGTCTTTGAGCGCCAGCACCATGTCGTCGAAAGCCCGCGCGAGATCGCCGATTTCGTCCTTGCGCCGGTCGATGAGCGCCAGGCCCGAAAGGTCGCCAGTGGCGATCGAGCGGGCCGTCGCCACCACGCCACTGAGTGCACCGGTGATGTCGCGCGCGATCATCCAGCCGACGAAGAGCATGAACAGCAGTCCGGCAACTGCCCAGGCGAGCATGCTCATGAGCTCGCGCCAGGCTTTGTCGAGGCGCGTCGTGAGCAGGTGGTCGAGCTCGGTCGCGGCAACGCGCTGCAAGGCGACGATCGCGTCTACCGACTGTGCCAGCTGGAGCAAATTCTCCTCCACGCCGCCGTCGAAACGGCCGCTGGCGCGCGCCGCAGCCAATTGCGTGAGGGTGGCATCGACGGCGTCCCTGGCGCGCGCGTGCGCTGGTCCCAGGCTGCTCGCCAGCGACGGATTGTGTGTCTGCGCCTTGTTCAGGGAAGCCGCCAGCCGAGTCGCCTGTGCACTGACCAGCGCGCCCATCCTGGCAGCCTCGTCACCTGCCTGCCGGTCGCCGTCTGCGGACTCGCCCGCACCGACCTGGGTCAGCGCGAGGGCGCGTGCGCGCCCCAACAGATCGGTAAGATCCGGCCCATGCATCATGACCGCCCGCATCAGGTAACGACTGGCGAGTTCGGGGTCGACGGTCAGGCGCGAATGGTCCGATACCAGCGCGACGTAGGCAATCAGCTCGCCAATCGCCTTGTCGATTCGCGTGACCGACGCGATCGAAGCGTCGACTTCAAGCTCGCGCAGCTCGGTGGCCAGTGCGCTCCAGAGATCGCCAAGCGCCAGCGGCTCGCCCAGTCGCCGGTCCTGCTGGTCGATGCGGACAATGGCCTGCTCCAGCATGGCCGCGGCCTGGCTTTCGCGTTCGCTCATGGCCGCATCGCCAGTGCCGCTCACGAGCGCGGCACCGCGGTAGTTCTGCAACACGCCGAGCAAATCCAGCAGGGGTCCGTGGTACTCGATGCCGAGGCGCTCCTGCTCGGTGAAATCAATCTTGATCTCGGCGATCGACTTGACCATGGTGAAGCTCAGGATGGCAAATGGAATCACCACCGCCGCGGCCAGCAACGCCAGCTTCTGGCGAACCTTGAGGTGCTTGAGCGTCAGCATGCGAACTCCCTATTTGGTGCCAGGGTCCCGTCTGCAAGGCCCCGGCATCGACGCTTGGTCCCACAGGGGACAATCAGCTGCAAGTGCCTGCTTCTTGCAGGTGCTGGCAATGCCCACACGATGCATCATGCAGGCTCGCAATTGGTGCATTCATTGAGCATTTTGATGACCAAGATCCGCTATCTGCAGCTGGATGTCTTTGCCGATCACCCTGGAGGCGGCAACCCCCTCGGCGTGGTGCTCGGGGCTGCACATTGGTCAGATGCCGCGATGCAGTCGTTCGCCAACTGGACTGACCTGGTAGAGACCACTTACCTGCTGCCTCCGCGCGCTCCTGAAGCGAGCTATCGCGTGCGCATCTTCACGCCCGACAAGGAGATTGCCTTCGCCGGCCACCCGACCATCGGCAGTGCGCATGCGGCGCTCGCGACCGGCTTTTCGCAGCTCACCGACGGCTCCATGGTGCAGGAGTGTGGGGCGGGCTTGCTGCCCATCCATGCACGCGGCGACGGCGGCGCACAGGTGCTGCTGGTGCGCTCGCCCGCCGCGAGCATCGTGCTCGAAGGCCTGGGGATCGATGCCCGTCTCGACGCCATCCTCGCGGGCCAGGCGCTCGGAATCCTGCCGCCGGCTTTTATCTCCGGTGGCCGCCGCTGGTGGCTGGCCGAGCTTGCCAGCGAGGCCGCGCTGCGTGCGTGGCAGCCCGACCACGCCGCCATCCGCGCGCTCGCGCTGGCGACCGACAGCCTCGGCGTGTGCGTGTTCGCACGCAGCAACGATCCTGCCTTCCAACTGGTCGTACGCGCCTTTCCTGGCGGCGTCGGCATCGTCGAAGACCCCGCCTCCGGCGCCGCCAACGGCCTCATCGCCGCCTATATCGCCGAGCGTGAGCCCGCTGGCGCCCTCGCCCGCGGCTACCGCGTCAGCCAGGGCCGCGAAATGGGCCACGACGCCAGCATCGAAGTCAGCATCGAAGCCGGCGGCGCGGTATGGGTCGGCGGGCGCACGCACCTGGTGATCGATGGCGAGGTGTTCTGGGGGGCGGAGTAAGCTCCCCGACCGAAACCGATATCCGAAACCGAAACCCGCTCTATCGCTCCCGCTGCCCCGGCGCCGCGATCCCCGCTGCGGCAAGCGCCTGCTTGAGTTCGAGCAGGAGCTGGGCGCGGACGGTGGCGTAGTCGGCAGTGCCGACCCAGGGACGGATCGCGAGCTCGACCGTGCTGTCGGCGAGACGTTCCACGGTGAGTTGCGGCGCTGGCTCCATCAGCACGCGCGGCTCGCGCTGGAGGACGGCACGGATCACTTCGAAGGCGGCGGCAATATCGTCCCGATAAGCGATGCCGATGAGGATGTCGACGCGTCGCGTCGACCGCGCGCTGTAGTTGATGATGGCCTCGTTGGCGACCTTGTTGTTGGGCAGGATCAGCTCGCAGTTGTCGGCGGTGAGCAGCACCGTGTGCATCAGCCGCAAGCTCTCGACCCGGCCGGTCTGCGCACCGAGCGTGCCAATGCCGATGCCAATCATGTCGCCCGCGCGAAACGGCTTGAGCAGGAGCAGCATCACACCGGCGGCCAGGTTCGAGAGTGAATCGCGCAGTGCCAGGGCGATGGCCAGCCCCGCCGCACCGAGCGCCGCAAAGATCGAGGTCATCGGCACGCCGGCCTGGTCGAGCGCGCCGACCACCACCAGCACGAACAGCACGCCGGACACCAGGTTGCGCAGGAAATCACGCAACATCGGGTCGACCTGCATGCGCGTCAGCACGCGCGTGAACACCTTGAGCAGTTGGCGCGCCAGCCACAGGCCAAACACCAGGACCAGCACCGCGAGCGTCAGCCGCAGCGACCAGTCGATCAGGTAGCTCGCCCAGGGCAGGCTATGGAAGCGTTCGAGCAGGCTATTCACAGCGGTGATTGCGGATCGTGCGCAGGCGCTGGCCCTCGCGGGTGAACCGGCGCAGCGCATCGCCCTTGGCGCGCGCCTGCTGGGCGTCGTTGTAGGCGATCTGGTCCGCGTAGTACTTGCAGGTATCCGAGCGGGTCGCGACCTGGCAATCGTCCTGCACCCAGGTGCGGCCGGGCGGGGCTGGCGGCGCACCGGTGACGGGCGGCGGCGGTGGCAGGCCGGGTTTGATGGCCACCAGCGTGCGCTTGGTGCGGGCATCGCCGCTGAAATAGATCGAGCCGTCCGGACGTGCGCAGCGAAACGACGGCCGTGGCGCGCGCGCCGTCGGGTTCGGGCGCGCCTTGGCCGCGGGCGCGGCCGGGGCCGGGGCCGTCGTCGTTCCAGGCGCCGCCGTTGCAGGCGCTGCCGGCTTGGCGGTTGCCGCGGGCGCTGGTCGCGGTGGCGCCGGGGCGCTGGTCCGGATCAAGCCGATCTGCCTTCCCGGACAGGGCTCGTCCTGGTAACTGACCACGCCGCCCGCCTGCCGGCACTTGTAGATGATCCCGGCCTGCGCCGGAAAAGCGAGCCAGAACAACAGCAATGCAAGAATGATTCTCATGGGAGAAGTCTAGCCGGGGCGGGAGCTTCTTCGCTGTACGTGGGTCCGGACCGTGTCCGGACGCTTTTCCAGGACCGTGTAGTCCAAAAGCGTGCGGGAAAGGGCCGGACCCCCGGAGCGGTCCCCCAGCCATCGGATGCAGCCTTAACCTTTAGGCGTGGCGCAAGACCCCAT
>JANPJV010000228.1:0-27595 GCA_031425695.1 Rhodanobacteraceae bacterium
TGGGTGTTTGAAAGTGCGCTTTTGGGTTGGCTGTTTGAATGAGCGCTTTTGGGTTTGGTGGTAGAAAGTGCGCTTTTGGGTTGGCTGGTTGAAAGAGCGTCCGGACACGGTCCGGACCCACGAGCTATCCTCACTCCTCGAACAGCAGCGCCTGCAGATGCGCGGCGAGCTGGCGAACTAATTCCTGCTCCAGCTCGTCCGGCGTGTGTGTCGCGTCGAGTCGCCAACACGTTCCGACCGGTGCTTCGAAGCGCTCGTCGATCTCGCGCACCAACGCTGCATCGCGATCGCGCGCGGGGTGAATGGCGCCCTGGGCTTGTACGCGCGCGATGGCGACCGCGACCGGGACGTCGAGCCAGCACCACAAGACGCGACCGCCGGCGTCCTCGGCGACTTCTTCGAGGGCGATGCGGTCGTTGCGCCGCGCGAAGGTCTTGCCGTCGACGATCAGGTTCAGGCCCGCACGCAAGCCGATGCCGACGCGCTTGAACAACTGGCGGTCGGCCTCGCGCCGCACTGCCGCGCTGGCGTCACCCGGGTGTGCCTGCTCACGAATCTCGTCGCGATCCAGCAGCGACCAGCCGGACGCCAGTGACAGCCGACGTGCGAGCTCGGACTTGCCGGCCCCAGGCAGCCCCATGAAGGCCAATGCAAGCGGCCCGTGCCCCTCGGGTGGACACAGCGCTAAGATAACGGTCGTCCTCCCGGCAAGCGCATTCCCATGACCAGCTCCCGTCTACAGCGCGCTTACGATACCGCCCGCCGCTGGCTCAGGGAGGAATTGCCACAGGCCGAAACACACGTCGCCGAATCCCTTGTCCAGGTCATGGACAGCGCCCGCGACCATCTCGTCGCCGCGGAACAGCTCACCCGTGACGAAGCCCAGCGCGTGGTCGATTCCCTGCGCTTCGACTTGCGCGAATCCGCCCATCACTGGGAAGAAGTGCGCCTGGAAATGGTCGACTGGGCGCGCTTCGACGTCGAACAGATCGAAGCCACGATCCTCGAGAAACTGCTCGTCGCGGCGGACCCGACCTGGGTCGAGCTGGCGCGGATCCAGAATGGCAGGCTGCAGTTGGGGGAGAGTGAGGACTGAGACGCTTGCGCCGCATGCGGCGCATCAGTCCGAACGCCGGCAGCTAGGCTGCCGGCCGGATAGCCGCAGGGTCCTGAGGCGTAGGTCATGTTGCCCGCGTCAGCGGGCTACTTGAAGGCTTTAACGCCAGCAACGTAAAGTAGCTCGCTGGCGCGAGCAACATGACCTACGTCGAGCACCCGGCCCTACTAGCGCAGCGCCTCTTTCTCGATCTGCTCCAGCGTCGCATGCCGTACGTCGGTACCGCGCACGATGTAGACGATGTGCTCGGCGATGTTGGCGGCATGGTCGGCGACGCGATCGACGGCGCGGGTGATGGAAAGCATGTCGAGCAGTGCCGGTACGGCGGTTGGTTCCTGGCACATGCGCAGCACCAGTTGTTTGCTGGCACCCGAGGTGTCGCCGGCAAAGTCACGGTTGCGCCGCAGCACGCTCACTGCGGTTTCGAGATCGCTGCGGACGAAGGCATTGAGCGCATCGCGAAGCATGTAACGCGCACGCCCCGCGAGCTGCTGCAGGTCGCTCAGCCACGCGCCGCTGTCGCGCGCGACGTCTTCGTGGACCTTGCGCGTAAGCCGGGCGATCTTGCGCGCCTTGTCGCCGATGCGCTCGAGCTCGGAAACGATCTTGCTGACGCCGAGGACCATCCGCAGGTCACTCGCCGCGGGTTGCCGGCGCGCGATCACGTGGGCGCAGGCATCGTCGATGCGCACTTCCAGGCCATTGACCGCAGCGTCGTTCGCGATCACCTGGTCGGCGACCAGGGTCTTGCCGGTGGCGAGCGCTTCGATCGCCAGGCTGAACTGCTCATCGACCAGTCCGCCCATCTCGACCACGCGCGAGCGCAGGCCGGTCAGGTCGGCGTCGAACTGCTTGGACAGATGTTCGCTGATATTCATGGCGGTACTCTCTCAAGGTCAGCCGAAACGTCCAGTGATGTAGTCCTCGGTCTGCTTCTGCCGAGGGCGGAAAAACACGTCGTCGGTCCAGCCGAATTCCACCAGGTCACCCAGATACATATACGCCGTGAAATCGGAAACGCGCGCCGCCTGCTGCATATTGTGAGTCACGATCAGGATGGTGATCTTTTCGCGGAGCTCGTGGATCAGCTCTTCGATGCTCGCGGTGGCGATCGGATCGAGCGCGCTGGTGGGCTCGTCGAACAGCAACAGCTCGGGATCGCACGCCAGTGCGCGCGCGATGCACAGGCGCTGCTGCTGGCCGCCGGACAGTGTGGTCGCGACATCCTCGAGGCGGTCCTTGACTTCGTTCCAAAGGGCCGCGCCCTTGAGCGCCTCTTCGACCCGATCGATCAGCACCGACCGGCTGCGCTCGCCACGAATGCGCAAGCCGTAGGCAACGTTCTCGAAGATCGACTTGGGAAACGGGTTGGGCTTCTGGAACACCATCGACAGGCGCATGCGCACTTCGATCGGATCGATCTCCGGGGCGAGCAGGTTGACGTCATCGGGATAGAGGCGGATCTCGCCCTGGTAGCGGTTGCCCGGGTAGAGATCGTGCATGCGATTGAAGCAGCGCAGGAAGGTGCTCTTGCCGCAGCCGGACGGCCCGATCAAGGCGGTGACCTTGCGATCGTAGACCGTCAGATTGATCGACTTGAGCGCCTGCTTGGCACCGTAGAAAAAGCTGAGATCGCTCACCTGCGCCTTCTTGGCGAGTGAGTCGAGCTCGGGTTTCTTGAGTTCTTCGTTCATACGGGTTGGCTTACCAGCTCAGATTGCGGCGGAGGCGATAGCGCAGCCAGATCGCCACCGCATTCATCGCCAGGGTCATCAAGACCAAAACCAGCGCCGCTGCCGAGGCATTGGCCTGGAAAGCTTCTTCGGGACGCGAGGTCCAGTTGAAGATCTGGATTGGCATCGCGGTGAACGGCGAGGCCAGCCAGTCGAAGGAGACAAATGGGAAGCTCGACGTAACCGGCGCCGGCGGCAGGAAGGCGATGAAGCTCACCGCACCGATGGTCACGATCGGCGCGGTTTCGCCAATTGCGCGCGAGAGGCCGATGATGACGCCCGTCAGGATCCCCGGCAGCGAGTACTGCAGGACGTGGTCCTTGACCGTCTGCCAGCGCGTCGCGCCGAGGGCATACGCGGCTTCGCGGATGGCGCCGGGCACTGCGCGAATCGCTTCGCGCGTGGCCACGATCACCACCGGCAGGATCAGCAACGCCAGGGTCAGGCCGGCGGTAAGCACGCTCGCGCCGAGGTTGAAGTAGTGCACGAACATGCCGAGCGCCAGCAGGCCGTAGACGATCGAGGGCACGCCGGCGAGGTTGGAGATATTGATCTCGATCAGCGCCGTGAGCCGGTTGCGCGGTGCGTACTCTTCCAGGTAGATGCCCGACGCGATGCCCAGCGGCACTGCGACCAGGCCGGTTACGATCATCACCGCAAAGCTGCCGACCCATGCCGCCAGGATGCCTGCGCTTTCAGCTCGACGAGAGGCGTACTGGGTAAAGAAACCTGGATGGAAGCGTTCCCAGCCGGCGCTGACCATGTTCGTGAATAGCGCCAGGAAAGTGCAGAAGGCCAGGAACAGCGCGGCGACCCCCAGCGCGACGAACAGCAGGTCGCGGCGCTTGGCGCGCTCGATGGTTTGCCGCAGATGCACGCTTACCGCCATCCAGATCATCCCCTCAAATGGATTCGCGATGGCACATGGATGTGCCATCTTTTTCAATGACCAGGGCATTGAAAATGAACCGAAACAAAAACACACCTTTGCTGAGCGTGTCTGAAAAGTACAGGACGTAGTTTTCAGAACGTCAATCAGTACTCCTCGCGGAAACGCCGCCGCAGCCAGTAGCCGAGCAGGTTGAAGACGAAGGTCAGCACGAACAGCGTGAGACCGGCGGCGAAGATGGTCTGGTAGCCGACGCTGCCATGCGGCAGGTCACCTTTGGCAACCTGCACGATGTAGGCGGTAATGGTGGCTGCCTGCTCGGTCGGGTCGAAGGTCAGGTTGGGCTGGTTGCCGGCTGCCACGGCGACGATCATGGTCTCGCCGACCGCACGCGAGATCGCCAGGATGTACGCCGCCGCGAGGCCTGAGAAGGCCGCGGGCACGACCACCGTGAGCGCGGCCTGCAGGCGCGTCGCACCCATCGCATAGGCGCCCTCGCGCAGCGACATCGGCACCGCGCGCATGGCGTCCTCGGCGATCGAGGAGATGTAGGGGACGATCATCACGCCCATGACCAGGCCGGCCGACAGCAGGTTGAAACCGGGCAGGCCCGGAATCAACGTCTTCAGCATCGGCGTCACGAAGAACAGCGCGAAATAGCCGAATACGATGGTCGGAATGCCCGCAAGCAATTCCAGGATCGGCTTGGCGATCTCGCGCACGCGCGCACTGGCAAATTCCGACAGGTACAGCGCCAGTACGGTTCCGAGCGGGATGGCCAGCGCCAGCGCAATCGCAGAGCTCGTCAGCGTGCCCGAGAGGAGCACCATGATCCCGAAATGCGGATCGGAGAACAGCGGCGTCCACTCAGTGTCGGTGAAGAAATCAACGATCGACACGCTCTTGAAGAACACCAGCGATTCTTTGAGCAGGATGAACACGATCCCGAGCGTCGTCGCCACCGCCACCAGCGCGGAGGCCAGCAACATGAGCTCGATCGCCTTCTCACGCAGGTTCCGCGAACGCCGATGCAGCAAGCGTCCAGGCGCTACCGGGGGGAGTTTGGATTGCGGTGACATTGCACTCGTACTGATGGAATACCCATTAATACAGCTGAACTGCTCCCCTCTCCCCAGAAGCATGGGAGAGGGGAGCAACACCCTACAAGCTCACTTCCCGCTTGAGCAGTTCGTCGATCGTGATCGCCGTGGCGGCCTCGCCGTGGAAGACGGTGCCGTATTTTCCAGCAGCAACATGACCGGTGATGACGCCATACGCATCGGCAGGGAGCGGGACGTATTGGACTTCGGCGGCGAGCTTGGCGACGTTGGCGAAATAGAAGTCGATGAATTGCTTGATCTCCGGCCGGGCGTAGGCCTTGTCGCTGACGTAGATGAACAGCGGGCGGGAGAGCGGGACGTAGGAGCCGCCGATCACGCTGTCGGCACTCGGCAGGACGCCGGTGCCGCCAGTGGGGCCGATCGCGAGCGCTTTCAGCTTGCCCTGGTTCTCGGCGTAATAGGCATAGCCGAAGTAGCCGAGCGCGTTGGGATCCTGGGAGACGCCCTGCACCAGCGTGTTGTCATCTTCCGAGGCGGTGTAGTCGCCACGGCTGGACTTGGCCTTGCCGACGACCGCTTCGGTGAAATAGTCGAAGGTGCCTGAGTCGGAGCCAGCGCCGTAGAGCTTGAATTCGGCATCCGGCCAGCTCGGGTCGATCTGGTTCCAGCGGGTGATCGTACCCTGCGATTCCGGCGCCCAGATCTGTTTGAGCTGGTCGACACTGATCGTCGTGAGAAAATTGTTGTCGGGATGGACCACGACGGTGAGCGCGTCGTACGCGACGGGCAGCTCGAAATACTTGATCCCGGCGGCGGCGCAGGTCTCCATCTCCGATTTCTGGATCGGCCGCGAAGCATTCGCGATGTCGAGCTCGCCCCGACAGAACTTCTTGAACCCGCCACCGGTACCGGAGACGCCGACCGTGACGCGCAGCTTGCCCTGGTTCTCGATCTGGAATTCCTCCGCCACCGCCTCGGTGATCGGATAGACCGTGCTCGAGCCATCGATCTGGATCACTGCCGATGCCGCGGCTGCTGGCGTCGACGCCGCGCCGGTCGTGGACTCAGCCGGAGGTGGCTGCTGACCGCAGGCAGCCAGTCCGAGCAAGAGGGCAGAAAAAATGACGGGACGACGCACGGGCAGCTCCGGACGATCCAAAGGAAGCCGAAGATTTTGTGGCAGAAAGATTTCAGCAATATGACAGGCCAGCTCCTAGAGCCGCTCGCTGCGAATGTGACGATAGACTCGGCTCACTTCGATTCAGATCCACCGCATATGCGCGTCGTCGTCAAGATCGGCACTTCCACCGCCACCGAGAACGGGCGCCTGTGCGCGCCGCGCCTGCTCGAATACGCGCGCGTGCTGTCGGCGCTGGTCAAAGCGGGCCATGAGATCGCGCTGGTCACTTCGGGTGCCGTGGCTGCCGGGCGCGAGGCGCTGGGAATTGCGCCGGGCGAGCGCAGCGTCGCCGCCAAGCAGATGCTCGCTGCGGTCGGCCAGCCGCGGCTGATGGCGCTCTACAGCGAGCTGTTCGGCTTCTACGACCTGCGCGTCGCGCAAGTGCTGCTGACACGCGCGGATCTCGAGCAGAGGCGCAGCTATCTCAACGCGCGGCGCACCTTCGAGGAGCTGTTCGCGCACCGCACGCTGCCGATCATCAACGAGAACGACACCGTGGCGACCGAGGAGATCCGCGTCGGCGACAACGACCAGCTCTCGGCGCTGGTGGCGAATTTGATCGACGCGCGCCTCTTGCTGCTGTTGACCGACCAGGTCGGCCTCTTCGACGCGGATCCGCGGAGCAATCCTTCGGCACGCCTGGTCAAACGCATCGACACACCTGAGATTTCACCAGCACTTTGGCAGGCAGCCGGCGCTCGCGGCGGCACGCTCGGCACCGGCGGCATGCTGACCAAGCTGAAGGCTGCTGAGATCGCACGTCGTGGCGGCAGCGAGGTTGTCATCGCCCATGGCAACGAGCCGACGGCAATACCGCAGCTGCTGGAGGGGCTCGGCATCGGTACGCGCTTTTCCGCCCTCACGCCACCGCGCGAGGCGCGCAAGCGCTACATCTTGAGTGGCCTGCGCAGCGGCGTCGGCGTGGCCATCGATGCGGGCGCGCAGGCCGCCCTGGTGCAAGGCCGCAGCCTGCTCGGGGTCGGCGTGCGCCGGGTCGACGGCGACTTCGATCGCGGCGAAACCGTGACCGTGCACGACCTCGAAGGACGCGCGCTCGCGCGTGGCATCGCCAACTACGGTGCACCGGAACTGCGCCGCATTGCCGGCCGTCGCTCGACTGAGATCGAGACCATCCTCGGCTACGACTTCGGCCCGGAATTTCTCCACCGCGATGATCTGGTGATGCTATGAGCAAGGTTGCTCTGCGTGGGTCCGCACCTTGTTGGACCGCACTGGCTCGGCGTGGGTCCGGACGAGGTCCGGACGCTCTTGTGGTGCGTGGGTCCGGACCTCGTCCGGAGGCTCTTGTGGTGCGTGGGTCCGGACCTTTTCCGGACGCTCTTGATGTGCGTGGGTCCGGACCTTGTCCGGACGCTCTTGCTCTGCGTGGGTCCGGACCATGAACGCTCCATCTCAATCAGTTCGAGAACTTGCGCAGCGAGCACGCGATTCGGTCCCCACCCTGCGCCAGAGCACCGGCGAACAGCGCAACCTGTTCCTGAGCGCGCTCGCGCGCGGACTTCGCGCCGAACGCGCTGCCATCGTCGCCGCCAATGCGATTGATCTCGCCAACGGTGCCGAAGCGGGCTTGAGCCCTGCCCTCCTCGACCGCCTGCGCCTCGACGAGAAACGCATCGACGCCATGGCGGAAGACCTCGCGCAGATTGCGGCACTGCCCGATCCGCTCGCGCAGCGCTTCGAGCTGCGCGAGCTGCCCAACGGCCTCCTGATTCACAAGCGCCGGGTGCCGATTGGCGTGCTCGGCGTGATCTACGAATCGCGCCCGAATGTCAGCGTCGATGTTGCCGCGCTGGCGATCAAGACTGGCAACGCGGCGGTGTTGCGGGGTGGCAAGGAGGCGATCGCCAGCAATCGCATGCTCCTGCGCATCGCCGCCGACGCCCTGCTCACGGCCGGTATGCCGCCCGCTGCGCTCGCCTTTGTCGATGCGGTCGAACGCAGCGCAACGCTCGAACTGCTGCAACTCGACGACCTCGTCGACCTCATCATCCCCCGCGGTGGCGCCGGCCTGCATGCATTCTGTCGCCGCGAGAGCCGCATCCCGGTGATCACCGGCGGCATCGGCATCTGCCACCTCTACATCGACGCCGCCGCCGATCTCGACCGCGCGCTCGGCGTCATCCACAACGCCAAGGTCCAGCGCCCGACCGTCTGCAATGCGCTCGATACCGTGATCGTGCACCGTGATGCGGCGATGGATTTCGTCCCGCGAGTCGTCTCCTTGCTCGGGGCCGATGGTGTCGAATTTCGTTGTGATGAGCGCGCGTTCGCGCTGATCCCGCCCGGCACGGCGGGCGTCATCGCCGCCGGCCCGGACGACTTCGATACCGAGTGGCTCTCACTGATTTTGGGCATCCGCATCGTCGACGATGCCGAACAGGCCATGGCCCACATCGAGGCGCATTCGAGCGGCCACTCCGACGGCATCCTCACCGAAGACGTCAGCTTGGCCGAGCGCTTCCTCGCCCGCATCGACTCCGCCGCCGTCTACTGGAACGCCAGCACCCGCTTCACCGACGGCGCCGAACTTGGCCTCGGCGCCGAAGTCGCCGTCTCCACCCAACGCCTCCACGCCCGCGGCCCCATGGGCTTGACCGAGCTCACCAGCTACAAGTGGGTGATCGAGGGGGATTATCACGTCAGGACGTGACATCGTCGGCGTCGCCAGTACGAAGGCGATCAACGGCGGTTTTTTACCAGGATGTCACGTAGCGCCCGCGGTACCTTGGTGGGTCGGACGCAACGCAACGCGGCCCGCAACGTGACCTACGTCCGACGGCGCTATCGCCGTCTTCGATGCATGCCCTTTAGCTTCAAGCGAAATTCAACGCCAGCCTCGTCAGGGAGGTTGCTGGCGCTGGCTTCGCCCTGGTGGAGCTCGGCGACGAGGCGGACGATGTAGAGGCCGAGGCCGAGGTGGGGGGAGGTGGAGACGCGGCCGTCGCGGACGGAGATCAGCGAATCGAACAGGCGATCCTGCATGCGCTGCGGGAGCGGCGGGCCGTTGTTGGAGAGCACCAGGTCGACGCCGGTGGCGCGGCTCTCCAACGTGAGGTTGATCCAGCCACCGGGCGGAGTGAAGCCGAGGGCGTTGTCGAAGAGCTTGTCGAGTGCCTGGTGGATGAGCTCGGGTGCGCCGTGGAGCGGGACCTGGTGTTCAGGCACGTTCAGCTGGAAACGGCGGTCGGCGGCGAGATCGCGATAGCCGGCGGCAGCACCGACCACCGCGGCGCGCAGGTCGAAGTCCTCCGCTTCCGCTGCCGCGATCGCGCTCTCGATGCGGGCCGCCTGCGACAGGGTGCGCAGCAGCACGGCCAGCCGCGCGGCGCCGGACCGCGCGCGTTCCGCGTAGATGCGCGCCGACTCCGGCAGTTGTTCCTGGTCGTGGTTGTCGAGCGAGGACTTGACCACTGCCAGCGGCGTCGCCAGCTCATGGCTGAGCTTGCTGCCGAGCGTGCGCAGGTAGTCGGTATAGGCACTGACTTGATCGAGCAGGCGGCCGAAACTGCGTGAAAGATCGCCGATCTCGTCGACCGCGGTCGAGCGCGGGAAATTGCCGAGGACGCGGCCTTCAGCAGTGAGTGCGTTCTCCGCTGCATTGCGCAACTTGCGGATGCGGAAAGACAAGTAGCCGGCGTAGCCAAAGAGGATCGTCGCAGCGACCAGCATGGTCAGCAGGCCACCGAGCAGAAGGCTGCCGAGCGCGCGATTGGTCCACAGCAGGAGCGCGTCGCTGGTCTGTTCGAGCACCACCACGCCAACGACGTCGGAGCCCTGCAGAACGGGAAACGCCACGCTCAGGATCACGCTGGCCTGGCTCGCTGCCGGGCGCCAGGAAGAGCCCGGCGTGCCGGTCAGTGCGGCATCGATCTCGGGCGTGGTCAGCCGCAGCAGGTTGAAGCCATAGCCTTCGCCATGCGTGAGCGGGGGCGCCAAAAGGCGTCGATAGACGAGCGCCCGCACCCAGCGCAGGAAGCTGAGATCGCTCTCGTCGTCCGAGATATCACTGCCCGGGCGCAGGCTGCCGCTGCGCGCCAGCACGAAGCCGGCACGATCGAGCACGCGCAGGCGCGTGCCCTGGGCGACCAGGCTACGCACGATCGGTGCTTCGCTCCACAATTGTGCGAGCGGCCGGTAGCTGAACTCCTCGGTTCCCGTGGCCGCAATGGCGCGTGGCAGATCGGCACCCGCGACGGGGAAATCGACCACGCGCAGCGCAATCTCCATGTCGGCATCGGCGCGCGGCAGGCGCATCTCGACGCGGTATCCGCGCGGCCGTTCGATCCAGGCCGCGGCGATCGAAAAATTCGGCTGGCGGCCGTCGGGACCGGGCATCGGCTGGCCCGCAACCACGCCATCGCCGCCCCCTGCAATCCGCCAGCGGCGCTCGCCGAAACGATCGCGCACGCCGATCTGCACCTGGTCCACGCCCTCGCTCGAGACGCCTTCCGCCGAACCGCGCACCGGTGTCTTGTCGTCGATCTCCAACCACACATTGAGCGCGCTCGGGCCGAAGCCCAGCTGCACGCGTGCCGGTAGCGCCGCGCCGGGCGACTGCAGCGTCTCCGGATCCACGTGCCAGGAGCCCCAGTCGTCCGGATAACCATCGGCCTGGACATCTACCGACATCGGCCGCACATGCAGCGGCGAGCTCGCTTCCAGCCCGTCCTTCAATGCCGTATCAACCGCGGGCAGCGCCCCCGCCAGCGTGCGCGCCGATGCCATCAGCGCGCGCTCCTGGCTCTGCCGGAGCGTCGTCTCCATCTGCACCACGAAACGCCAGCCCGCCAGCGGAAACACCGCCGCTACCAGCGCAATCAGCAGCAGCTTGAGACGAAGCGGCATCGCGCCAGCCGGCCTTCAATGGGGAAGTGGGCGACGATACGCGACGGGTTGTGGGGCGATCGGGAAAACTTAGGACGAAGCGGGGTGCTTGGGGTGGCCCTGCGCTGCGCTCTTGTTTGTGGTGGGTGGGCGCGGCCGCGGTTGCCCGGCACTGGGTGGCTGGGGGCTGATCCCATAAAAAACAAAGAATAAGCGGCGGCGCGCAGCGCAGACCCACCGAGCGCGAGCAACAGCGTCCAGCCCTCGGCATAGTCTCGGGCGTTCTTCGGCGCAGGACGCTGCGCGTCCCAGCACCGCCGACTCACCCACGCGCGCAGCGCAGACCCACCATGAGCGCGCTCGCCCTCAATACCCGTCGAACGCACTGCTCTCGCGCGCAATGGAATCGAAGCGCGTGTACTGGCCACGGAACCACAGGTCGATGGTGCCGGTGGGACCGTTACGGTGCTTGGCGATGATGATTTCGGCGGTGTTCTTCTTCGGCGAGTCCTGGTTGTAGTAGTCGTCGCGATAGATGAACAGGATGATGTCGGCGTCCTGTTCGATGGCGCCGGATTCGCGCAGATCGGCCATCAGCGGGCGCTTGTCGGTGCGCTGTTCGAGCGAGCGGTTGAGCTGCGATAGCGCAATCACCGGCACGTTCATCTCTTTCGCCAAGGCCTTGAGATTGCGGGAGATTTCCGAGATTTCGGTGGCGCGATTCTCCTTCGTGCCCGGCACCTGCATGAGCTGCAGGTAATCGATCACGATGAGGCCGAGCCCGTGCTCGCGCTTCAGCCGGCGCGAGCGCGCGCGCAGCTCGGACGGTGACAGGCCGCCGGTGTCGTCGATGAAGAGGCGCGCCGAGGTCAGCAGGGTGATCGCGCTGGTGACGCGCGGCCAGTCTTCGTCCTGGAGGTCGCCATTGCGCAGGCGTTTCTGGTCGACGCGGCCGAGCGAGGAAATCATGCGCAGTGCGAGCTGGGCTACGGGCATTTCCATGCTGAAGATCGCGACCGGTTGACCGCTCTGGATCGCGGCGTGCTCGGCGATGTTCATCGCGAACGAGGTCTTGCCCATGGCCGGGCGCGCGGCGACGATGACGAGGTCGCCGGGCTGCAGGCCGTTGGTGATGTTGTTGAGGTCGGCGAATCCGGTGTCGAGTCCGTTGAGCGTGCCCTTGTTCGAATAGCGGTGCTCGATGGTCCGGTAGGCTTCCTTGAGCGCCTCGGCCACCGGCACGAAGGTGCCGCGACCGCGCTTGCCGCGCTCGCCGATGTCGAACACCACCTTTTCCGCGCTCTGCAGCAGCTCCTCGCTGCTGCGCCCCTCGGGCACCAGCACGTCGTCGACGATCTGCGTGCCGGCTTCCATGAGCTGGCGCAGGATCGCCTTCTCACGGACGATCGCCGCGTACGCGACGATGTTCGCAGCGCCCGGCGTGTTATTCGCGATTTCAATGACATAGCCAATACCGCCGGCAGCGTCGACCTGGTCATTGCGCTCCAGCCAGTCGCCCAGGGTCACGGCATCGCACGGCTGCCGGTTCTCCTTCAGCGAGGAGATCGCCTGGTAGAGGATGCGGTGGTCGTGGCGATAGAAGTCGTCCGCCGCGACCTTGTCGGAAATCTTGTCGTACGCCTGTTCGGACAGCATCAGCGCGCCCAGCACCGCCTGCTCGGCATCGAGCGAGTACGGCGGCGTGCGCACGGATTCCATGCGGTGATGCGAGTCGTTCATTGGGGGAGAAGCAAAAGAGTAGCCGGACATTCTCGCACGTAGGTCACGTTGCGCCCGCGTCGTATCGATGTGTGCTGATCGATGAATCGGGTGCTACGTGACAACGCCGCGTCGCTCGTCACGTAGCGCCCGATCAGTTGAACAGCCGATATCGAAATGACGCGGGCGCAACGTGACCTACGTCAAAGCATCAGGCGAGCATCGCCTTGAGCTTGCCGATCGTCGCCCAATTCCGCGTGGTGGCGCACTCCCCGAAGGTCTTCATGGTGAGCTCGAGCATGCGGCTCTCGAGGATGCCGCGCGCGCACCAGAGGTAGACACAGCGGTGGCCGGGCACGACGCGCTCGGGCGAGAAATCGCGCGCGAGCAGCGGCTGGAGCGCCTTGAGGTCAGCTGGGCCCTGCAAGACCGCGATCAGATACCGGGATGGATCGTCTGCAATCTCTGCCAATGGGTTTTCCGCGATGATCTGTTCGAG
This sequence comes from Rhodanobacteraceae bacterium, assembly GCA_031425695.1. Classification (GTDB taxonomy): domain Bacteria; phylum Pseudomonadota; class Gammaproteobacteria; order Xanthomonadales; family SZUA-5; genus JANPJV01. Next base: position 13,044 of record JANPJV010000228.1, read on the forward strand.
GTCGGCCCCGGAAAGCACCGTCACGCGCGAGGTAAACCCGCACTTCGCCAAAATTGCCTGTTCAATCGACGCGGCGATCTCAGTAGCCGGGCCGGCCCCGCCGCGAAATACCACATTGCCGCTGTTGAGCAGAGTGCGGACGTCGCTGAAGCCGAGCCCGTCAACCAGCGCGCGCAAGTCGGCCATGGCAATGCGCTTGGCCTTGCCGACATTAATGCCGCGGAGCAGCGCAATCCAGGTATCTCCCACCGGCGACTCCAGTTCACAGGCATTAAAAAACCCGGCACCCTTTGCAGGATGCCGGGTTCTGATTCGACCAGCCTACGCTTCGGGAACGATGATGACCTTGACGGTCATGTGCACGTCGGCATGCAGATGCACTTCGACGTCGATCTCACCGACCTTGCGCAGCGGGCCTTCGCCCATGATGACTTCGGCCTTCTCGAGCGGCATGCCAGCCGTCGTGAACGCTTCGGCGATCTCGCGCGGGCCGACCGAGCCGTACAGCTTGCCTTCGGTACTGGCATTGGCCTTGATCGTGACCGAGGCGCCTTCGAGCTTGGCCTTGCGCGCGAGCGCGGCAGCCAGGACTTCGTTGGCCCGCGCTTCGAACTCGGCGCGGCTGGTTTCGAACTGGGCAAGATTGGCGGCCGTGGCCGGCACTGCCTTGCCATAGGGAATCAGGAAGTTACGGCTGTAGCCCGGCTTGACGCGGACCTTGTCGCCGAGGTTACCGAGATTCTTGACTTTCTGAAGCAGGATCACGTCCATGGATCAGCTCCTTAGTGACTGTCGGTGTACGAGATCAGCGACAGGAAACGCGCACGCTTGATGGCGGTGGCGAGCTGACGCTGGAAACGTGCACGCGTGCCGGTGATGCGGCTCGGCACGATCTTGCCGGTCTCACTGACGTACTGGCGCAGGAGATTCAAGTCTTTGTAGTCGATGTGGGCGATGCCCTCTGCAGTGAACTTGCAGAACTTCTTGCGGCGGAAAAAACGTGACATGGTTTAAGTCCTCGAGTGATCAGACGCGCGCTTCGGAGCTGACTTCATCGTCAGCCGAGGCAGCGACAGGGGCAGAATCGCTGCTGTCGTCATCACGACGGCGCGGCTTCTCGTCCTTGGTCTTCATGATCGCCGACATCTCGGTGACCGCTTCCTTCATCGCAATGATCAGGTGACGCAGCACCGCGTCATTGAAACGGAAGGCGTCCTGCAGCTCTTTGAGCGCACCGGCAGAGCACTCGATGTTGAGCATGATGTAGTGCGCCTTCAGCAGACGCTCGATCGGGTAAGCCAGCTGGCGCCGGCCCCAATCTTCGAGGCGGTGGATCTTGCCGCCGTCGTTCTCGATCATCGAGCGATAACGCTCGATCATCGCGGGCACTTGCTCACTCTGGTCCGGGTGGACCAGAAAAACCACTTCGTAATGACGCATGGAATTCCTCGTGGGTTCAAAGCTTCCCGGACGTTCCGGTGAAGCGAGGTCACCGTCCAAGGGGCTTGGACGGGGGCGCGGAGTCTAAGGGATCGGGGGCGCGCGGGCAAGGATGGGTGTGAAGGTCGCGCCGGCCCTTGGTAGGTCATGTTGCCCGCGCAAGCGGGCTACTTGACGGTGGAACACCACCAGAGCGTCATGTAGCCCGCTGGCGCGGGCAACATGACCTACGAAAGCAAACCGCGACCCTGATCAGATCGCCGCGCGATCCACCGAGAAGCTTTCGCCGCAACCGCACTGGCCGACGACGCGCGGGTTGCGGAAGACGAAATTACGGTTGAGGCCTTGGCGCACGAAGTCGATCTCGGTGCCATCGACCACCGCGAGGCTCTGTTCGTCGACGACGACTTTCACGCCGTGCTGCTCGAAAACGTGATCGGTTTCCGCGGCCATCGCGGCGATGTCGACCGTGTACGCCCAGCCGCTACAGCCGTTCTTGCGCACGCCGAAGCGCAGTCCAATGCCGCCCTGTTCGGCTGCGAACTGCCGGACGCGGTCGGCGGCGGCGGGGGTGAGGCTCACTGACATCGGTATTCCTTGTGGTGGCGTAGGCTGGTGTGGCCCGCGCGAGTCAATCGGGATGTGCATGATGCGTTTCGGGCCTTACCGGCGCTCTTCAATCATGCCGACGAAGAGCGCCGGTGAGCCCCGCGGTCGATTCCGTGCCACACCCGACACCGTGTGCGCGGGCCACACCAGCCTACGCAGAGCTTCGCATATCATCGCCAGCTCGGCCGTGAATGCGGCTCCAATCTTCGGGATTCAAGTCGATGGCGTGGGTGACGGTCAAGGAAGCGTTGGCGGGCAAGTCGGGCGAAGGCAGCCTGGTCACGGTCAAGGGATGGGTGCGCACGCGCCGCGATTCCAAGGCGGGGATCAGCTTCGTGCAGATCAATGATGGTTCGTGCATGGGCAACCTGCAGATTGTCGCGCCGAATACGCTGGCGAACTACGCGAGCGAGGTCCAGCACCTGACCAGTGGCTGCTCGGTCGAGGCCGACGGCGTTATTGTGAAGAGCCAGGGCCAGGGCCAGGCCTTCGAGATCCAGGCCGTGAACGTGCGCGTGATCGGCATGGTCGACGATCCGGAAAGCTATCCAATCCAGCCGAAGGCGCACTCGTACGAGTTCCTGCGCGAGGTTGCGCATCTGCGTCCGCGCACCAATACCTTCGGCGCGGTGACCCGCGTGCGCCATGCGATCGCCCAGGCTATCCACCGCTTCCTCGATACCCAGGGCTTCTGCTGGATCAACACGCCGATCATCACCGCCAGCGATTGCGAGGGCGCGGGACAACTGTTCCGCGTGTCGACGCTCGACCTGATGAACTTGCCCAAGGGCGAGGCCGGCAAGATCGATTTCAACAAGGATTTCTTCGGCAAGGAGGCCTATCTCACCGTCTCCGGGCAGCTCGCGGTCGAGGGCTATTGCCTGGCGCTGAGCAAGGTCTACACGTTTGGCCCGACCTTTCGCGCCGAGAACTCCAACACCCCGCGCCATCTGGCCGAGTTCTGGATGATCGAGCCCGAGATTGCATTTGGTGATCTCAATGATGACGCCACGCTCGCCGAGGCCATGCTGAAGAGCGTGTTCAAGGACGTACTCGAACGCTGCGGGGAAGACCTCAAGTTCTTCGACGATCGCGTGCAGAAAGGCGTCATCGCGCGCCTGGAAAATCTCGCGAGCTCGGACTTCGTGCGCATGGACTACTCCGAGGCGGTGTCGGTGCTGGAGAAATCCGGCAAGGCCTTCGAGTTCCCGGTCCACTGGGGCGCCGACCTGCAGACCGAGCACGAGCGCTACATCACCGAGGAGCACGTCGGCCGCCCCGTCGTGGTCATGAACTATCCGGAAGAGATCAAGGCCTTCTACATGCGCCTCAACGATGACGGCCGCACCGTCGCCGCGATGGACGTGCTCGCCCCCGGCATCGGCGAGATCATCGGCGGCAGCCAGCGCGAAGAACGCCTCGACCAGCTCGACGCGCGCATGGTCAAGTTCGGCCTCGATCCCGCGCACTACCAGTGGTACCGCGACTTCCGCCGCTACGGCACGGTGCCCCACGCCGGATTCGGCCTCGGCTTCGAGCGCCTGATCGCGTATGTCACCGGCATGAGCAACGTCCGCGACGTGATTCCGTACCCGCGCACACCGGGGAATGCGGCGTTCTGAGCACTGTAACGACCAAGGCGCGCGCTGAGCCACGTCGCCTCGACGGCCGACTCGAATGAAACGCAGGGTCCTTTCGCTGCTGCTGGTCGCCCTGCTCGCAGCGGCGATTGGCCGCTGGACTGCACCGGGGCCAAGTGAACCGCCCCCCGCGCCGGCCGCAGTGGCGACGGCAAACCCGGGGGAAATCGCACCCCCACCGCGTTCCAAGCCGGCTGACATCACTCCAGCTCGGCCATCCGAGCCAACGTCACCGCCGAGCTTCATCCCGCCAGAAAAACCCGCGCCAGGCGCCCACGGCCTGAGCTTCGATCCGACAAATTTCCTGGCCGGGCTACCACAGCAGCTCGACCAGGTGGCGGATCGCGCCAAAGGTAACGATGCGGCTGCACTCGGCGAGCTGGCGGATTGGCTGGATTACTGCAAGATGGTCGACATGGCGGTGTTTGCCGCCAGCGCCACCTATCGCATCCCCTTGCAGGATGCCGACAGCCGCCGCGACGCCAGCGTTGCTGCCTACTTCCAGCAACTCGCTGCCATCTGCAAAAGTTGGGTTGCGAGGCACCCGTGGCTGGTCAAGGAAAATTTGCGCATCAAGAATGCTCGGGAGGAATACCTGACGCGACTTCGCGCGGGCCAGGTGGAGCGGAACGATGCGGCCCTGGAGGACCTGCCGCGCGTGTTGCGCAGGCGCGCATCGGAGAGCGGGAACCTGCTCGCGCAAGCACGCGGACGAAAAACTCTCCCCTGCCCCACCTTTCAGCCGACCGCCGATGCAGCGAGGCAGCAGGCCAATGCACGCGAAGCACAGGCCTGCATCTATCGAAACAACACGGAACTGTTGGCGCGGGTCTTGTCGAGCGGGGATCCCCGGCTGATCGCGGCGGTCCCACAGCTCCTGACCAGCCAGAACTACAACTGGCAACAGGGCTTCCTGTCGACCGACCATTTCTACTCATCGGCACTCTGGCTGCTGACCGCATGCGAGTTCGGCCTCGACTGCAGCGGCGGCGGACCAGCGCTGCGCAACGAATGCGCATCGCGGGGCCTGTGCGGGTACGGTCATGTGCGCGATTTCGTCGCCGATCAGCAGATGACACCGGCACGCATGCGCGTTCTCCACGCCCACATCCCACGGCTGGTCATACTCATTCAATCCGGGAATGTCGAGGCTATCCTGGGACCGCCTCCGCCGCCGTGAGCGGTCGGTGCCTTGGGTGCCGGCGGCACGTCAACGCCCTTTTGGCGGACGCGCCTTGCACCACTCTCACGCCGCGAAACCTGTTGGATCATCCGACACGCATCCAAAGCGGCGCTTCTGCGCCGCACTCCAAATTCGTTCACGCATCCCCGCGCTAGACTCGGCTCATTGAACCACCCGAGCCAAAAACATGGATCTCAATCTCAGCGGACGGCATGCGCTGGTGGGCGGCGGTAGCCAGGGTATCGGGCTCGCAGCAGCGATCGAGCTGGCGACGCTCGGGGCGGATGTCACCTTGATCGGGCGCGACGAGCCGCGGCTCCGCGCGGGTCTGATCAAGATGGTCAACACCAATGCGGCCGGGCGTTTTCATTCGCTGGTTGCGGACTATGCGGACCGCGCCAAGCTGGAAGCGACCGTCGGCGCATGGCTGGAGAAACATCCAGCGCAGATCCTCATCAACAACACTGGCGGTCCCGCGCCGGGGCCGATCGTCGATGCCACCGAGGCTGCCTTCCTGGAGACTTTTGGCCAGCATCTGCTGTGTAATCAGCTGCTTGCACGCCTGTCGCTGCCAGGCATGCGCGGCGCCGGCTACGGGCGCATCGTCAACGTGATTTCCACCTCGGTCAAGGAACCGATCAAAGGACTTGGCGTCTCCAATACCGTGCGCGGCGCGGTCGCGTCCTGGTCGAAGACACTCGCCACCGAGCTCGCGCCGGAGGGCATCACCGTCAACAACGTCCTGCCCGGATTCACCCGGACGGCGCGCCTCGACGGATTGATCGCCGGCAAGATGAAGAGCAGCGGCGCCAGCGAAGACAAGGTCGCGAAGGAAATGCAGAGCGTGGTGCCGATGGGCCGTTTCGCCGACGCCAAGGAAGTCGCCGCCGCCATCGTCTTCCTCGCCTCCCCCGCGGCCGCATACATCACCGGCATCAACCTCCCCGTCGACGGCGGCCGCACGCTATCGTTCTGAGGGCTGCGAATGGACGTAGGTCACGTTGCGCCCGACAACAGTTGGATCGAGCATCGAAAACGATCGGGCGCTACGTGACAGACTCTCCAGCGAAGCGGCCGAGGCTGGGCTGCGGGTGTGTCACGTAGCACCCGAATACCGCTGCAGCACGATTTGATTCGACGCGGGCGCAACGTGACCTACGTTTTTTTCGTTCCTGGGGCCAACTGATGCGCGACAGCCTGCTGCGATTGGCGAATTTCATCGATGGCGACTACCGGGCGCCGCAGGCTGGGCGCTATCTGCCGGTGTTCGAGCCGGCGACGGGGAAGGCTTTTGCCGAGGTGCCGGATTCGGGCCAGGCGGATGTCGAGGATGCAGTCGCGGCGGCGCGCGCAGCGGCTCCAGGCTGGGGTGCGATGGCGCCGAGCGCTCGCGCCGCGATCCTGCGGCGGATCGGTGATTTGCTGGAAGCGCAACTCGCGGTTTTCGCGGAAGAGGAATCGCGGGATGCCGGCAAGCCGCTCGCGGCCGCGCGTTCCATCGATATCCCGCGCGCAGTCTCGAATTTTCGCTTCTTCGCGTCGATGGCGGAGAGCTTCGCGTCGGAGAGCCACCATGGCGAGGCCGGCACGCTGAACTACACCCTGCGCCAGCCGCTCGGCGTGGTCGGCTGCATCAGTCCGTGGAACCTGCCGCTGTACCTCCTGAGCTGGAAGATCGCGCCGGCGCTCGCCGCCGGGAACACGGTGGTCGCCAAACCGAGCGAGATCACGCCGGTGAGCGCCTGGCTGCTCGGCGAAATATTGCAGCAGGCAGGCCTCCCGGCCGGCGTACTCAATATCGTCCACGGGACCGGCAAGTCGTGCGGCGCCCCGTTGACCACGCATCCCCAGGTCAAGGCCGTCTCGTTCACGGGGAGCACCGCCACGGGCGGCGCGATCGCAACGGCGACGGCGACCCAGTTCAAGAAGCTGTCACTGGAAATGGGCGGCAAGAATTCGACCGTGGTCTTCGCCGACTGCGATTTCGAACGCACGGTGCGCGAGTGCGTCCGCGCTGCCTTTGCCAACCAAGGCCAGGTATGCCTGTGCGGCTCACGCATCCTCGTCGAGCGTTCGCTGTTCGCGCGCTTTCGCGAGGCATTCCTGGCCGAGGTGGCGGAGCTCAAGGTAGGCGATCCCCGCGATGCCGACACCACGCTCGGGGCGCTGGTCTCAGCCGAGCACTTGGGAAAGGTACTCGGCTTCATCGAGCTCGCCCACGAAGAAGGCGGCCGACTGCTCGCGGGCGGCGCGCGGGTAGAACTGGAGGGCCGCTGCCAGGGCGGCTACTTCCTGGCGCCAACGGTGTTCGACCAGCTCGATGCGCATTGCCGCGTCAACCAGCAAGAGATTTTTGGCCCGGTCGTGACGCTGGCGCCCTTCGACGACGAAGAGCAGGCGCTGCGCTACGCCAACGCCTCGCCTTACGGCCTTGCGTGCTCGCTGTGGACGCGCGATCTCGACCGCGCGCACCGCTTTGCCGCTGCCGTCGAAAGCGGCATCGTCTGGATCAACTGCTGGATGGCGCGCGACTTGCGCACGCCCTTCGGCGGCGTCAAGCAATCCGGCCTCGGCCGCGAAGGTGGACTGGAAGCCATGCGCTTTTTCACCGAACCTAAGAATGTGGCGCTGTGGGTGGGGGGCGCCTAGAGTCGTAGGTCATGTTTTGCCCGCGCGGTACGCGTGGCGTGAGTGCTCGATCGGGCACTACTTGACATGGCTCGGCGGCCAATCGTGTCAAGTAGCGCCCGCCCCCCGCAAGGCCCATGGCGATACGACGCGGGCGCAACATGACCTACGTTCATAGGAAAGCACCTCGTGACCAGCATCCACGCCAGCACCGCCCCCAAAGCTGTCGGCAACTACCCGCACGCGCGGCGCGTGGGAGAGCTCTTGTTCCTGTCCGGGATCGGCCCGCGCACGCCGGGCAGCAATGCAATCCCGGGCAACGAGTACGACGGTAGCGGCGCCCTGGTCAAATACGACATCACGGCACAGTGCCATTCCGTCTTCGCCAATGTACGCGCGGTCCTGGAGGCCGCTGGCGCGCAATGGGCGGACCTGGTCGACGTGACCGTCTACCTCACCGACATGACCCGCGACTTCACCATCTACAATCGCATCTGGGCCGAATACTTTCCGGACGTGGAATCAGCACCCTGCCGCACCACCCTCGGCATCACCGCCTTGCCGACCCCGATCGCCATCGAGCTCAAGTGCGTGGCGCGGGTGGCGTGAGTCGCAGCGCGGGCTTTCGTAGGTCACGTTGCGCCCGCGCGCGCATGGGCGGGGCGAGAAGCGGATCGGGTGCTACGTGACAACCCGGACCCCGCAATTGTCACGTAGCGCCCGAAATATTGCACGCCAAGCCTGAGAGGCGCGCGGGCGCAACGTGACCTACGAACAGCGTCGTTCCACGCAAAGTCGAAAGGACCCCATGACCCCACTCAACCTGCAAGCCTGGATCGATGAGCATCGGCATCTGTTGAGGCCGCCGGTCGCGAACAAGTGCGTCGTCGATGGCGATTTCATCGTGATGATCGTGGGCGGGCCGAACGCGCGCACGGATTTTCATGTCGATGAAGGACCGGAGTTTTTCTATCAGCTCGAAGGCGAGATGGTGCTGCGCGTGCAGGAGGCGGCCGGCGTGCGCGACATCCCGATCCGGGCGGGCGAGGTCTTTTACCTGCCGCCGCGCGTGCCCCATTCGCCGCAGCGCATGGCCGAATCAATCGGCCTCGTGATCGAGCGCAAGCGCCTGCCGCACGAACTCGACGGGTTGCAGTGGTATTGCGAGCACTGCAACGAGAAGCTCTACGAGGAGTTCTTCGGGCTGGAGAGCATCGAAACCCAGTTCCCGGCGGTGTTCGAGCGTTTCTATCGCTCGCACGATCACCGCACCTGCAAGGCGTGCGGGCACTTGAACCCGGCGCCCGCCAAGTACGCTTCGTCGTAACTGGCTGTCTTTTGACGCAAAGGAACGCCAAAGGAGCAAGGGACGCAAACAAAGCCAATCCAAGTGCAAAATCAGTCGCGAAATCGCCCCTGCTTCCCTTCGCTTTCCTTCGCGTCCCTTTTGCTCACCTTTGCGTTCATTTGCGTCGAAAAATCCGCATCCCGGGGTTCGCGAGCTGACGCTCCATGGACTCGGCGTCCGCTAGCATCAACAGCTAATTCCACACACCCCGAGGAACACCATGGCCATCGAACTGCCCCCGTTGCCGTATGCGCGCGATGCGTTGCAGCCCCACATCTCGGCCGAGACCATCGATTTTCACTATGGCAAGCACCACCAAGCCTACGTGACCAATCTCAACAACCTGATCAAGGGCACGCCGCACGAAAACCAGGATCTCGTCGAGATCGTCAAGTCATCGTCTGGCCCGATCTTCAACAATGCCGCACAGGTGTGGAACCACACGTTCTACTGGAACTGCATGAAGCCCGATGGCGGCGGCGCACCGGGCGGGAAGCTCGGCGCGGCGATCGACAAGGCCTTCGGCAGTTTCGACAAGTTCAAGGAAGAGTTCACCAAGACCTCGGTCGGCACGTTTGGCTCGGGCTGGGGCTGGCTGGTGCAGAAGCCCGACGGCAGCCTGGGGCTCGCCAGCACCAGCAACGCCGGCACGCCGCTGACCGGCGCTGACAAGCCGCTGCTGACCTGCGATGTGTGGGAACACGCTTACTACATCGACAACCGCAACCTGCGCCCGAAGTACGTCGAGTCTTTCTGGAACCTGGTGAACTGGGAGTTCGTCGAGAGCCAGATGAGCTGAGGCAAGGGCGCAATCAAGGGCGGGACACGAAGAACATCTAAGGAAAAGCAGCAAGAACAGCGAAGGAAAGCGAAGACGACCTAAGATGGTTTCTCTCGCTTCCCTTAGATTTTCTTGCCCCTTTTCTTAGATGTTCTTCGTGTCCCGCCCTTGATCTACGTTTCCGGGTGAGCCCTACGCAGCACAGTGGCTTGAAACCACCCCCAGCGCCGGCGCCACTTGCCACTCGCGTCCCAACACCTGCCCCGCCATTTCCAGCCGCCCGGCCAACTCGTCGAAGTCCTTCGCCGTGATCGTGGCGTGGCCGACCTTGCGACCGGGCCGGGCTTCCTTGCCGTAGTCGTGCCAATGCAGGCCAGGGATGCGCAGGGCCGTGGCGATGTCGGGTAGCTCGCCGATCCAGTTGAGCATGCAGGAGACGCCGCGGGCGGCGGTGCTGCCGAGTGGCAGGCCGGTGACGGCGCGCAGGTGGTTTTCGAACTGACTGGTCTCGGCGCCCTCGATGGTCCAATGCCCGCTGTTGTGGACACGTGGCGCCACTTCATTGGCGAGCAGGCGGCCATCGACTTCGAAGAATTCGATCGCGAACACGCCTACGTAATCGAGCGCGGTCGCGAGGCGTTCCGCGCAGACATGCGCCTGGCTTTCAAGCTCAGGCCTGACGCGAGCGGGCGCCAGGCTGGTGCTGAGGATGCCATTCACATGGACGTTCTCGACCAACGGATAGCAGAGCAGTTCACCATCGATGCCACGCACGCCAACCAGTGACAGCTCGCGCTGGAAGCGGACACGTGATTCGAGCACGCAGGGCACGCTGCCGAGCTCTGCAAACGCTGCAGCAATGCCATCCGCAGATTCGACGCGCGCCTGCCCTTTGCCGTCATAGCCCAATCGCCGCGTCTTCAGGATGGCGGGAAACGCCAGCTCGCCGGCGCTCGTGTGCAGGCCATCGGCGCTGCTGATCTCCGCGAAATCCGCGACTCTCGTTTCGAGCCTGCGGAACAGCGCCTTCTCCAGCGCTCGATCCTGGGTCGTCGCCAGCGCCGCGGCATTTGGACGCACCGGGCGCATGGCGCTGAGTTCGGCGAGTGCGTCGGCCGACACGTTCTCGAAGTCGAACGTAATGAAGTCGCAGCCCTCGGCGAAACGGTGCAGTGCCGGCAGGTCATCGAAGCCGCCGTGATCGACCGGCGCGACCGACTCGGTGCACGCGTCCAGGGCCGGGTCGAAGGCGAGCACGCGCAGGCCGAGCGGCGCGGCCGCAATTGCCAGCATGCGTGCCAGCTGGCCGCCGCCGATTACCCCTACTCGCATGAGGGGCGACGTGGGTCGGACTCGGCGATGACACGCTCGGTCTGGGCCTGGCGCAGGGTCTTGAGGCGCAGCGCCAGCGCCGGGTTGGTGAGCCCGAGGATGGCCGCCGCACACAAGGCGGCATTCTTGGCGCCGGACACGCCGATCGCCATGGTCGGCACCGGCACGCCGGCCGGCATCTGCACGATCGACAGCAGTGAATCGAGCCCGTTCAGTGCGCGCGACTGGATCGGCACGCCGAGCACGGGCAGCCAGGTCTTCGAGGCCATCATTCCCGGCAGGTGGGCGGCACCGCCGGCTGCGGCGATGATCACCTTGAGCCCGCGCCCCTCGGCTTCCTCGGCATAGGTGAACAGGAGGTCCGGCGTGCGGTGCGCCGATACCACCCGGACCTCATGCGGGATTTTCAGCTCCTCGAGCATTTCGGCGCAGGAGCACATGGTTTCCCAATCGCTGCGCGAGCCCATGACCACACCGACGATCGGGACGATGGATTCCATGGCAATCACGCCCCTGGAGACTTGTTGAAGGAGCGCGCTATGTTAGCTGCCCGCTCAGCCTGCGACCAATGCCCATGTCGATCGACCGCCGCCTGTTGGACATCCTCTGCTGTCCGGTTTCCAAGAGCCCGCTCAAGCCCTTGTCGAAGGATCAGTTGCGCTGGCTCAACGAAACCATCGGAGCGGGCGGAGTCGCCTACATCGACGGTCGAGCGGTGACCATAGGCCTCACCGACGGGTTGATCACCGAGGACGGGAAGGTGCTGTATCGAATTGAAGATGACATCCCGGTCTTGTTGCCGGAAGAAGGAATCGGTACAACGCAACTGGAGTCTTTTCCAGGCTGACCTCCTGCCGAAGAAGGTCACTTTGGAACCGTTGTGGACGCACAAGCGACATTTTGTGTGACCGCCGTCATAGTTTCGCCTGCACTTCGCACCGCTCCAGCGCAGTTGCGGTAGGCTCGTCAACGTCAACAAAACCGTCCGGCTGCGGGCGGCATGCAGGGGAACTCAAGGTGTCGAACGGATCGGACAACAACAAAGTCGTCGATCTGCAACAGCGTCAGGCTGCCCAGTCGCAACAAGTCGATCGGGTCGGCGAGCTGATAAAGCAGTGTCGCGGAATCGCGCAGAAGCGGCTCGCTTTGCTGGTGGGTGTGCTGTTCGACAGCGTAGACGATGCCCTGTTCGACCTGGCCGAGAAGGCCGAGAACAACTCGGTCCAGACCAAGTACTTCGACGGCATGCGCGAGGTGCGCAAGAAACGGCAATTGGTCGAGCGCCTGTTCCAGGAAAACCTCACGCGCGATTTCGCCCAGTTCGGGCAAAGCTCGGTGCGGATCGGCGAAGAGACGCCCGCATCCGGGAAGCTCGGCCTCACCCTGATCGAAGACAAGGACCTGGAAGAGTCGCTGGCGGTGTCGGCAATGGCCGGCAAGACCGCCAACCGGCTTGCGCGGCATTTGTACGCCCTCGACCAGCGCATGTCTGTCCTCGCCGGCGGGAACAAGGTCGACGACGATAACAATCCGGTCGCGCCCAAGCCGTTGTGCAAGGCTTTCCAGGGGACGCTGGTCGAGCTCGATGTCGATCTGCACGTCAAGCTGCTGATCCTCAAGCTGTTCGACAAGCACGTCATGGGCGGCCTCGATGGCCTCTACGACGAGATCAACCAGCAGTTGATCCAAGCCGGCGTATTGCCACAGCTCAAGCACCAGATGCCGATGCGGCGTCCGGGCGCCGCCAGTCCGACCATGCCGGGCATGCCCGCGGGGCCGATGGGCGAGGACCTCAACCAGGTCGATTACGGCAATCAAGGCGGGGTTGGCGGCCTGGGTGGCCCGATGCAGCAGCCGCAGATGGGCGGCGGCGTGGTCGGCGGCTACTACTCGGCGGCAGCGGCGGCAGAAGCCGAGTTGCAGATCGAGCTCTACAACACCGTGCGCTCGTTGCTTGCGTCACGTCGCGCGGTCGGCCCCCAAGGGATGGGTGGTGGCTTCCCAGGCGGCGGTGGCGGCGGCATGCAGATGCCCGCATTCGCGACGAATGATCTCGTCAACGCGCTCAGCATCCTGCAGACCCAGGCGATGAGCTTCGCGCCTCACCCGGGCTACAGCACGATGGTCCCGGTGGTACCGCACACGCAGATCAAGGAAGAGCTGGTCGGCCAGTTGCAGCGGCTCGGCACCGGTGACGACAAGCACCGCATGGCCGCGGCCGATGAGGACACCATCGACCTCGTCGGCATGCTGTTCGAATTCATCTTGCAAGACCGCAACCTGCCGGCGCAGATGCAGGCCTTGCTCGCACGGCTGCAGATCCCGTATCTCAAGTGCGCGATCCTCGACAAGGCGATGTTCGCCAAGAAGGAACATCCGGCACGCCTGCTGCTCGACGAGCTTGCGCAGGCCAGCCTGGCGTGGAGCGAGGAGAGTGACAAGGACGGGCGTTTCTACGACAAGGTGAAGAGTGTCGTCGAAATGCTGCTCAAGGAATTCGACGACGACGTCAACGTCTTCGAGCGCCAGCTGAAGGATTTTCGCGAGTTCGCGTCGAGCTCGAAGAAACGCGCCGAAGTTGCGGAACTGCGCGCCGCCGAGGCCGCGCGCGGTCGCGAGCGCCTGCAGGGCGCGCGCAAGACCGCTGCGCGCGAGATCCTGTCGCGCATCGAAGGCAAGAAGCTGCCCGAGGTCATCCGCCACATCCTGACGCGGCCGTGGGCCAATGTGCTGGTGCTCACCATCCTGCGCCAGAGCGAAGGCTCGCATCCGTGGAAGACCTCTCTGCGGGTGGCCGACGAATTGGTCTGGGCGGCGCAGCAGAAAGAGACCGATGCCGATCGGTCGCGCCTGCGCGCACTGATCCCGGAGCTCGAGAAGGCACTGCGCCAGGGGCTGGCGATGGTGGCCTATCACGACAATGACGTGCGCCAGTTGCTCACCGACCTCAGCGCGTTCTACGAACGCCAGTTGGATCCGAATGCCACGCCGCTGCCCGCAGAAGTGCTGGTTCCAAATACGGTCGAGGGCGAGGCCGGCGAAGGCGGTCTGGTCATCGAGGAGAAGCGCACCGCCTCGGATGCGCCGGATGTCGGACCGTCCGACGAGAGCTTCGTCGAGGAATTGCGCCGGCAACCCGACCAAGGGGCTGCACAGGCCGATCCGGAAGAAGAGATCGCCGATCACTATTACGAGATCGCGCGCGCAATGAAGGTAGGTACCTGGATCGAGTTCAAGCACATCGAAGGCCGTGCCGAACGCGCAAAGCTTTCGTGGATCAGCCCGATCAGCAACAAGTACCTGTTCGTGAATCGCAAGGGCCTCAAGGTCGCCGACAAGACCGTGTGGGCGCTGGCTACCGAGCTCCGTTCCGCACGCGCCCTGCTCCTCGAGGACGTCCCGCTGTTCGATCGAGCGCTGGATGCGATCGTCGAGCGCCTCAAGAGTAGCGTGGGCGGTGAAGGCGAGGCGGCGGCGGAAGCGAGCCCGGCGTAGGAGGCTACCCGCTGTCGTGGGAGCGGCCATTGTGGGAGCGGCCATGGCCGCGATGCACTTGCTTGGCTTGGTTTTTAAAGCATCGCGGCCATGGCC
>JANPJV010000229.1:0-12594 GCA_031425695.1 Rhodanobacteraceae bacterium
CTGCTTTGGATCCTTAATCTGCGTAATCTTTGTAATCTGTGGATAAGGCTCTCGCTTCTTGCTCTTGTGCTTCCATTTACATCTCCACCGCGTTGAAGGTCGGCAGCTGGGCGCGGCGGAGTTCGATGACCAGCGCGGCGATGCCGTCGGCGCCGGGATCGACGACGAGGTGCAGGGCTGAGCGAGGAGAACCAGCACAAGAGCAAGAAGGGATGAGCTTTATCCACAGATTACGCAGATTAGAAGCAGATTAAGGGCGGAACCATTGCTCCTAATCTGCTTTGGATCCTTAATCTGCGTAATCTTTGTAATCTGTGGATAAAGCTCTCGCTTCTTGCTCTTGTGCTTCTAGTTACATCTCCACCGCGTGGAAGGTCGGCAGCTGGGCGCGGTGGAGTTCGATGACGAGGGCGGCGATGCCGTCGGCGGCGGGATCGACGACCAGCAGACGCGCCTGATGCTGATCCAGCACCGTGCGCGCGATCAGGTTGCCCATGAGTATGCTGCGGCTGTCTTCGGGCAGGGTGCCGCTGAGCAGGAATTCAAGCCGCGCGGAGGAATGGATGCGGCGTGCGCGATCGCGAATGTGCACCAGGATCTGCTCGCCCTGGATGCTGCATTCGAGTTGAGGCTGGCAATCGGGCAGGGTGCCCGCGCCCAGCAGGCGCAAGACATGCGTGATGAGCTGCGCCAGGCGCGCGTCGTCGGCCTGTACCACCAGCATGTCGGCGGCATTGCACACGATCTCGACCGGGTGGGTTTCCGGGATCGCATTTCGCGCGATGCTGCGCGCCGCTGCAGCCAGGATGTCGCTCAAGCCGGCGGGGGACAGATGCACCAGTATCTCGCCACGGTCGATCCGCAACAGGTCGCCAACCTCCTCTGCGATCTGCAGCATTGCATCGATCTGGCGGTCCATCAGCCGTAGCAGGGCAGTCGCATCCTCGCCCTGGGCGCGCCCCGACTGTAGTTGCTGCACGGCAAAACGCAGCGGCGTGATCGGGTCGCGCATGTCGTGCGCCAGACGCTTCAGCCAGCTCGGTTGCGCACTCATGGCCATCGGCTCCGCTACCGCTTCTGGATTCATGGGGAGCGCGGGCTTGCACGCATGCGCGTCATCAGCTTGTCGAGTGATTCGAGGTCCACGGGCTTCACCATGTGCAGGTCGAACCCGGCTTGCGCCGTGTTGCGTCGATCCTCGTCCTGGCCCCATCCGGTCACGGCGACGAGATGCATACCCGATCCCCACGGCTGGCTGCGGATGCGCCGCGCGACCTCATAGCCGTCGAGCTTGGGCAGGCCAATGTCGAGCAGCACCAGGTCGGGCTTGAAACTGTCGGCCATCTGCAGCGCAGCTTCGCCGTCATGTGCGATGCGGGTTTCGTTGCCCGACATCCGCAGCAACATGGCCATGCTGATCGCTGAATCGACGTTGTCGTCGACCACGAGGATGCGAAAGGCATTGCCGGTTCCGGCGAGGGACCGCTCTAGTTCGGGCATGGGCGTCAAGAGTACGAAAGGGTGAAGGAATCCTAAAGGGTAATTCCTCAACGTCTCGTGACATCGCCGCGTTTTGCAGCCATGGCCGTTGAGGCGTTTCGCATGCTGCAACGCGACGGGATTGCGCATCCTCACACAAACAATCACTTGTCGTCACATCCGAATGGCACAGAAGCTGCGAGCGTGGCCTTGGATGCAAGCTTTCCCAATCGATGGAGAAACCTATGAATGACCAAGACATCATCGTCCAGAACAAGGACGCCAATCGTGATCCGATCACGGGTGCGCCAGGCTCACACCCGGTTGGAACCGGCCTCGGCGCAGTGATCGGTGGCGCCTCCGCCGGCGCCGTGATCGGATCTGTCGCCGGACCAGTCGGCACGGTCGCCGGCATTGCGGTTGGCGCAGTGCTGGGCGGGCTCGCGGGCAAGGGCGTCGCCGAAGCGATCGACCCGACTGCCGAAGAAGCCTACTGGCGTGCCGAATACCCGAACCGCCCGTATGCCGCGCCAACCAAGCCTTTCGAGGCGGTCAGCCCGGCCTACAAGTTCGGCTGGGAATCCCGCTCGCGCTATCCGAGCCGCTCGTTCGACGATGCGCTCTACGACATCCGCGCTGACTGGGAGCGTGAGAACCCGGCGACGCCGTTCAGCGAAGTGGAGCCCGCGATCCGCGATTCCTGGAATCGGGTCGAGACCAAGCGCATGCCGGTAGTCTCGTAGCGCGGAGTGCGGCGAAAAAGAAAGGGCCGCGAAGCGGCCCTTTTTTCGCCGCTCTCGGCGGCTCTTGCGTAAGGAAAAGGGCCGCTGATGCGGCCCTTTTGTGTTGAGCTCAAAAGCCGCGGAGAGCCGCTTCGCGGCACTTCGCGCTACTCTTCGTCACTCGCCGCTACGGCCGCGGTACCGGTAATGTCGAGGGCGCTGACATCGACCTGGCGGGCGCCGTCGACCATGGCGGCAGCCCGGGCGATGCGCATCTTCTCTTCGAAGCTCGCAACCTCACCCGTGAGCACGATCACGCCGTTGCGCGTGTCGACATCCACGCCCGTGGTGCTCGCCAGCCCCGTCTTGACCTGGCTGGTGATGCCGGCGTCCGCAGTCGTGTCGACCGGCGCCTCGAAACCACTCGTGCTGGCGATGGGCGCGGCCATGGCAGTCTCGGTCCCTGTTTCCGTCTCGAAATTACTGGTGGTTGCCGCAACGCCGCCAGCTGTCTCGGTGGCCGTCTCCGTGTCGGTGACGACCGTTTCCGTTCGCGCGTCGAGCGATTCGGATTTCAGCGTGTCATCCATCGGCGCATCAGCCGCGGTGCTGTCGGCGATCGAGCTATCCGCGCCCGCACGGGCGATTTCGGAATCGATCATCTGCATCTCATCGTCTTCTGAGCCGTCTTCCTTGAGCGTATCGCTGCGCTCATCCGGACTGGCCTGCTTGCCAGTCTCCTGCGCGGCAAGCGGATCCGGGATTGCGTCCTTGCCGGCGTCGCCGGAAGCCGGCGTGTTCTCGCCATTTCCACTGGTCGTGATCAGGTCACCGTTCTCCACCTGTTCGGCGAGAGAGGACCCCGACTTTTCATCGTCTTCTGGATTGTTCGCCGCAAAAACGAGGGCGGGCGAAGCCAGCGCGAGCGCCAGGCTGAAACCCAGGGTACGGATGGTTGGACGATTCATGATTGGATCTCCTGATGGATACGTGAGGCGCAGCGTCCGGTTGAACTGGAGCCGCTCACCAACTGGGATTTGTCCAAGATCCATGCCATGGCCGGGAGGTCGTATCACGACTACAAACCTCGCCCCCACAGGGCGTAATGGCTGATCGGTTCACGGATGAGTTGGGATTTCTGCAACGTAGGCCGCAGTGGGCGCGGCTTCTGGCGCGCTCTGCGGCGATCGCGCGGGAAATGCCGAAAGCGCCGCAGAGCGCGCCAACAGCCGCGCGCACTACGG
This sequence comes from Rhodanobacteraceae bacterium, assembly GCA_031425695.1. Taxonomy (GTDB): domain Bacteria; phylum Pseudomonadota; class Gammaproteobacteria; order Xanthomonadales; family SZUA-5; genus JANPJV01. The sequence continues at coordinate 3,446 of JANPJV010000229.1, forward strand.
CCTACGGCCTACGGTAGCATTGCGGCTTCACGTGATCTTGATTCTGCCGCATGCCCGAAATTCTCGTCGTCGAACGCTCTGCCACGCTGTGCAACCTGCTCGAGCGTACGCTCGAGAGCGCAGGAGTGGGCATTGCGCGGCATTTCGAGCAGTTCGGCGATGCCGTCGAGGAGATGCGCGAGCGCGTGGTCGCCGGGCGCCTGCCGGCGCTGTTGATCATCGGCATTCCCGAGCGTGAACCAGCGGAGTGCCAGTCGCTGCTGAAGATCGTACGCGAGCTGCCGGGCCATGCGCTGCCGCTGCTGATCCTGAGCCACGCCCCGTTGCCGCGCCTGGATGCCTGGCTGGCACGTCGCGGCGCGTCGATGCGGCTGCTGTGGTCGCAGTTCTGGCAAGTGCCCGGGGCGATCAGCGAGCTCACGCCGAACCTTCTCTTCACCAGCCCGCCCGAGCCGCTGACCGCGCACGGTCCGCTGCGGCTGTTGCTGGTCGACGACTCAGTCACGGTGCGCCGCACCTATCACCAGTTCCTCACCGCGCAGGGATTCTTCGTCGAGCTGGCCGAAAGCATCGCTGAAGGTTTTGCGCGGGCGCGCGCCGGTCGCCACGACCTGATCGTCGTCGACTACTACCTGCCGGACGGCACTGGCGACGAGCTCGTGCGCCGCCTGCGCGCGGACCCGGCGACCAAGGACGCGGTGATTGCCTTGATCACCGCGACCTACAGCGAAGAAGTCATCCAGCGCGTGCTCGACGCCGGCGCGGTCGAATGCATGTTCAAGAACGAGGTCATGTCGCTCACGTTGGCGCGCATCCGCGCGCTTGGTCGCTCGGTGCAGGATCGCCGCCGCATCGAGACCGAGCGGCGGCGCCTCGACGGCATCCTGCGTTCGGTCGGCGATGGGGTCTATGGGCTGGACGCGAACGGCAAGATCGCGTTCGTGAACCCGACTGCGTGCCGCCTGCTCGGGGTGACCGACGAAAGCACGCTCACCGGCAAGGATGGAGGCCAGCTCAAGCTCGGTGGTGAAAGCCCAGGGATCGCCGGGCGCATCGAAACCGTGTTCGATACCGCCGATGGCCGTTGCCTGCCGGTCGAATGCAGCATCGTCCCGTTGCAGGTGAGCGGCGAGCCCGAAGGCACGGTCGTGGTGTTTCGCGACATCTCCGAGCGCAAGGGCGTTGAGCGCGTACGTTGGGAGCTCGAGCACGATCGCCTGACGGGATTGAGCAATCGGCGGCATTTCCTGAGCACCCTGACCCAAGCGGTCGCGCGACGCAAAGAGGGCGGCTACAGCGCGGTCCTGTTCGTCGATGTCGATCGCTTCACCCAGGTGCTGGAGAACGCCGGTGAAATCGCCAGCCAGCAGTTGCTGGTCGAGATCGGCCAGCGTCTCGCCGCCCGTCTTCGCGAGACCGATGGGCTGGCGCGCCTGGAGCACGACACCTTCGCCCTGCGCCTGGAAGACGTGCAGATCGAGCACCTGTACACGCTGGCCGACGGCCTGCGCGAGATGCTGCGCGAAGCGCGCTACACCGATCACGCCGGTCGCGCGCTCTCGGTGACCGTATCAGTCGGCGTCGCCATCGTCGCCAAGGATTCGACCTCGGCCGAATACGTCCTGGAAAACGCGCGCCAGGCCTGTGCCCAGGCCAAGCGCCGCGGCCAGAACCAGACCCAGATCTTCGTCGTGGAAAGTGACTCGCGGATCGCACGCGAGCTCGAAGCGGGCTGGGCGCATCGCATTCGCGAGGCGATGAGCGAAGACCGCATGATCCTGCTCGGGCACCCGATTCATCCGATCGCCAACCTCACCCAGGTCACCGCAGCCGATGGCAGCCGCCAGTGGCGTGCGCGCGGCGAGGGTCGCGAGCAGGTGTACGAGGTATTGATCCGCATGGTCAATCGCGATGGCCAATGGGTGTCGCCAAGCGTGTTCGTGCCGCTCGCCGAGCGCGCCAACCTGATGCCCAAGATCGACCTGTGGGTTATCGCCCGCACGGTGCGTATTGCGCTGCGCGCCCCTGACGATTCGCCGGTTTCCTTCGCCATCAACCTGTCGAATCAAACGCTGCAGGACGCCGAGTCGCTGGTGCACATCGAGAACACCTTCGCCGGTCACCGCGTCGATCCGCGCCGATTCATCTTTGAAATCTCCGAGACCGGCGAGATCTTCCAGCTGCACTCCGCGCGCCGCTTCATCCTGGCCCTCAAACGCCTCGGCTGCCGCTTCGCCCTCGATGATTTCGGCTCCGGCAACAACTCGTTGAGCCATCTGAAGTGGCTGCCCGTCGACCTGGTCAAGGTCAGCGGCGAATTCGTCGCCGAGAAAACCGGCTCCGAAGTCGACCGCGCCATGGCCATGTCCCTCACCCAGATGGCCCACTCGCTGAAGCTCAAAGTCATCGCCGAACGCGTCGACGCCCCCAAGGCCCTGACTTGGCTCAAGGCGGCCAAAGTCGACTACGTCCAAGGGCATTTGTTCGGCGAACCGACGCGGTTGGACGAGATCGACTTTGAGGCGCTCGAGGAGGCCTGAGGTTGGGGTTTGGTAGAAAAAGCGGGACGGGAAGGAAGCGAAGGAGAAGCAGAAAGGTAGCGAAGGAAAGCGGAGATACTTATCGTGGGTCACGGGAGCGTTGGCGAAGCGGCCCGCGTTCGGTCGACCTAACTGCTTGGAGGCCGCCGCCGCCGCTCATGCCCGGCAAGATTTTTCGTCCGACATCTTTTCGCTTCCCTTCGCTTCCTTGCTGCTTCACTTCGCTTCCTTCCCACCCGCTCTTTTTTCAAAACCAGCCGACGTCACATCTCGATTGGCTGCGCGTGTTCCTTGGTGGCGACGAAGCGGAGCTTGGGATAGCGCTCTTCCGTGAGTTGCAGGTTGACGCGCGTCGGGGCCAAGTAGACCAAGGTGCCGGAGGCGTCGCGGGCGAGGTTCTGCATGGCTTTGACTTCGAGGTCCTCGAGCGATTTCGCGTCGTCGCCGACGATCCAGCGGGCGGTGTGGATCTGCACATTTTCGAAGCCGCAGTCGACGTTGTACTCGTCCTTGAGCCGGTAGGCGACGACTTCGAACTGCAGCACGCCGACCGCACCGAGGATCAGATCCTGGCCGAGCAGCGGCTTGAAGAACTGGGTCGCACCTTCCTCGGAAAGCTGCGTCAGGCCCTTCTGCAACTGCTTGAGCCGCAAAGGATCTTTCAGCCGCGCGCGGCGGAAGAGCTCAGGGGCGAAGTGCGGGATGCCGGTGTACTTGAGCGGCTCGCCTTCGCTGAAGGTGTCGCCGATCGAGATGGTGCCGTGGTTGTGGATGCCGAGGATGTCGCCGGGATACGCGGTCTGCGCGATTTCGCGATCGGAGGCCATGAAGGTCAGTGCATTGGCGAGCTTGAACTCCTTGCCGACGCGCACATGCCAGGCTTTCATGCCGGCCTCGAAATGGCCGGAGCACACCCGAAAGAAGGCGACGCGATCGCGGTGCATCGGATCCATGTTCGCCTGGATCTTGAACACGAAGCCGGTGAATTTCTCCTCGATCGGCGCCACCGATCGCGTTTCCGTCGGCCGCGCACGGGGAGATGGCGCGTGCTCGACGAAGAAATCGAGCAACAGCTGCACGCCGAAATTGTTGATGCCGGAGCCGAAGAAGACGGGAGCCTGGCGGCCGGCGAGATAGGCCTCGAGATCGAACGGATGCGAAGCGCCCTGGACCAGCTCGAGCTCTTCGGTCAGCTCTTTCAACATTTCGTCGCCAATGCGCTTGCGCAGGCCGGGATCGTTCAGGCCCTTGAAGATCGTCGAATCCTGGCGCGTGAAATTTTTGCCCGACTCATAGATATGCACCTCATCGAGCAGCAGGTGATAGACGCCCTTGAGGCGCGAGCCCATGCCGATTGGCCAGGTCACCGGCGCGCACTGGATGCGCAGCACGCTCTCGATCTCATCCAGCAACTCGATCGGCGAGCGACCCTCGCGATCGAGTTTGTTGATGAAGGTCATGATCGGCGTGTCGCGCAGGCGGCAGACATCCATCAGCTTGATCGTGCGCTCTTCGACGCCCTTGGCGCAGTCGATCACCATCAGCGCCGAGTCGACTGCGGTCAGCACGCGGTAGGTGTCTTCGGAGAAGTCCGCGTGGCCCGGCGTATCCAGCAGGTTGATGATGCAATCCGCATAGGGGAACTGCATGACCGAGGACGTCACGGAAATGCCGCGCTCCTTTTCCAGCGCCATCCAGTCCGAAGTCGCATGCCGCGCGGCCTTGCGCGACTTGACCGACCCGGCCATCTGGATCGCTCCGCCAAACAGCAGCAGCTTCTCGGTCAGCGTGGTCTTGCCGGCGTCCGGATGCGAAATGATCGCAAAGGTACGCCGACGCTCGGTTTCGCGTTGGTGCTCGGACATGGGGGACGGGCGCAATGCAGGGGCGCGGATTCTATCCGGTGTAGCCCAGGTAAGCGCAGCGCACCTGGGATGCAGTTCGCCCTAACATCATGACTGGCTCACAACGGAACCACCCATGGCCCTGCAACTCTTCGCCCACCCATTCTCGTCGTACTGCCAGAAGGTACTCATCGCGCTCTACGAGAACGAGCTGCACTTCGACCTGCGCTTGCTCGGCCCGGACGACCAGGCAACCCAGGACGAATTTACCCGGCGCTGGCCTTTGCGGAAAATGCCACTGCTGGTCGACGGCGAACGCCAGGTCCACGAGGCCAGCATCATCGTCGAGTACCTCGACCTGCATTACCCGGGCAGGGCGCGGCTGATTCCCGACCACCGCGATACCGCGCTGGAAGTGCGTGTCCTCGACCGTTTCTTCGACAACTACGTGATGACACCCATGCAGAAGATCGTGTTCGACTGCATGCGTGCGCCAGACCTGCGCGACCCGGCTGGCGTGGCCGATGCGCACGCGCTGCTCGAGCGTGCATATACGTGGCTCGACGCGCGCCTGCCCGATCGCGAATGGGTGTGCGGAGATTTCAGCCTGGCCGACTGCGCAGCGGCGCCATCGTTGTTCTATGCGGACTGGGTGCACCCGATCGGACCAGGCTTTGGAAATGTGAGCGCGTATCGCGATCGATTGCTCGCCCGGCCATCGTTTGCGCGCGCGGTGGATGAGGCGCGGCCGTATCGGTACTTTTTCCCACCGGGCGCGCCGGATCGGGACTAGGCGGCCCGCCGCCGATTGAGGTAGGCCGGTTCCTACGCGCCCGCTGCCGCCGGTTTTAGCGATTGCACATCGAGCGCGAGGCGCCCGGCTGTGTCGACGGAGCTCGCTCCATTGGGACGCGGCCGCTGGCGCGATCAACGGATTTGTGAAAATCGAATAGATCGCGCGCACAGAACCGCGCTACTTCAATCGTTGGTTGCGCGCCCAGGAAGCTTGTTCACACGGCGACCGCCCCTCACATCCCTTTCTCCAGCAAGTCCAACGCCTCATCTCCCAACCTCGCCAGATCCGGCTTCCCATCATGGGCGAACCAGTGGCGCATGGTGGCGCGGATGACGCCGATGGCGGCGCCGGCGAGGACACGGGCGCGCAACTCGGAGACTTGGCCGGCGCCGGGGCGTTCGCGGAAGGCCTGGGCGATGGCCGCCTCCCAGTCGAGATCGATCTCGTGCTCGCGGGCGAGCAGGGCGGGGGTGCGCTGGATCAGCTTCTGCTGCGCGACCAGCTGCTCGCGGTTCTGCATGTATTCCTTCGCGAACACCTGGGCGACGCCGCGCAGGCTGCCGATGGCGCTGACCGTTTCCGGTGCCTGGTGGAGCAGTTCCAGGAAGCGCTCGAGGCGCTCACGCCGGTGCGGGAAAACCAGGTCTTCCTTGGTCGGGAAGTAGCGGAAGAAGGTCCTGCGGCTGATCCCGGCGTCCTCGCAAATGACGTCGATGGTGGTGGGCTCGAAACCGTCACGGTGGAAGCGAGCTATACCCGCGCTGACCAGAGCACGCCGGGTCGCGATCTTTTTCCTTTCCCGCTGCGGGCGCGATGGCTTTTTCATGGGCTGCAGGATATACAACGCGCTTCCAGAAAGATTCTGACACTCAGTGCCAAATTCGTATGCTTCAGCTGAACCGGCGCGCGGCCCGGGTTTGAGCCGGCCCGCCAGCACGCCCGACGCGCTCGCCCGCCTCGGTGAGGCGATGCGGGAGTCCGTGCAGGTACTGGTCGACCCGCGCGACCGCGCGCGCGGTGTCGCCATCGATGCGCGGCAGGCACAGGACCTGTGCGACAGCGGTGACTGGCAACTCGCGGGCATGCTGCCGCCGGTGTTCCCTGAATGGCTGGGTGACCGCAGCTTTGGCGAAGTTCACGGCACGCGCTTTCCGTATGTGGGCGGCGCGATGGCCAATGGCATAGCGACCACGCAGATGGTGATCGAGCTGGCGCGCGCCGGATGCCTGGGGTTTTTTGGGGCGGCCGGGTTGTCGCCGGGAAGGGTGGAAAGTGAGGTCGCGAAGCTGGCGTCTGAGCTTGGGAGTGAGGGCGTTCGGACAAGGTCCGAACCCACAAGGTCCGGACCCACCAAGTCCGAACCCACAGAGTCCGCACCCACAGCGTGGGGCGTGAACCTGATCCACAGCCCGAGCGAGCCGGCGATCGAGGACGCGGTCTGCGACATCCTGCTGCGGCACGGCGTGCGTTGCGTCGAGGCGTCGGCTTACATGGCGCTGACGCCGGCAGTCGTGCGCTATGCGGCTACCGGCCTGCGCCGTGCGCCGGATGGCAGCGTCCAGCGCCGCAATCGCTTGCTGGCGAAGGTTTCGCGCGAGGAAGTGGCACGGCGTTTCCTGGAACCCGCGCCGGCGGAGATGCTGGCCAAGCTGGTCGCGCGCGGCGAGCTCACGCGCGACGAAGCCGAACTGGCGGCGCAGGTGCCGATTGCGGAAGACATTACGGCAGAAGCCGATTCCGGCGGGCACACCGACAACCGTCCGCTGACGGCCCTGCTGCCAAGCCTGCTCGCGCTGCGTGACCGCATCGCGCTCGAACGTGGCTACCACGAGCCGATTCGAATCGGCGCGGCTGGCGGCATCGGTACTCCCACCGCAGTTGCGGCGGCGTTCGCGCTCGGCGCGGCCTACGTGCAGACCGGATCGGTCAACCAGTCGTGCATCGAGAGCGGTCTCGGAGCCGAGGGCCGCGCGATGCTGTGCGCGGCCGGCATGGCCGACGTGATCATGGCGCCGGCCGCCGACATGTTCGAGATGGGCGTCGACGTGCAGGTATTGCGCCGCGGCACCTTGTTCGCCGTGCGCGCCCGCAAGTTGTACGAGCTCTATCGGGCCTATTCGTCGCTCGAGGACATTCCGGCGGTCGAGCGGGAGAAGGTCGAGCGCGTGCAGTTGCGTGCGACCTTCGACGATGCCTGGGCCTCGACGCGCGCGTTCTGGATGAGCCGCGACCCGGGCCAGGTCGAGCGAGCGGAACGCGATCCCAAACATCGGATGGCACTCGTATTTCGCGCCTATCTCGGCCTGTCCAGTCGCTGGGCGATCGACGGTCTTGCCGTGCGCAGCTCCGATTACCAGATCTGGTGTGGCCCGGCCATGGGTGCGTTCAACAGCTGGGTCAAGGGCAGCTTCCTCGAAGCGCCGGAGAACCGCAGCGTGGTCCAGGTCGCGCGCAATCTCATGGAAGGCGCCGCCGCGGTCACGCGCGCCCAGCAACTCCGCACGTTCGGCGTGGCGATGCCGCCGTCGAGTTTCGATTTCCGTCCGCGGCCGCTCGCTTGAACAGACTTTATTTTTTTGACGCAAAGGAACGCAAAGGTGAAGGAGCGAAGGACGCAAAGGAAGCAAGAAGCATTTTTTGCGTTCCTTTGCTCCCTTTGCGTTCCTTTGCGTCAAGGTTTGTCGCTGTCCCGCCCATGTTTAGCCGAGAGCCCCTGTGCCCATGAGCAATGAATTTTCCGCGGCACGCCAGCCGATCGCCGTGGTCGGCGTCAGTGCGCTGTTCCCCGGATCGACCGATGCCCACGGATTCTGGCGCGACATCCTGGCCGGACGTGATCTCATCCGCGCGGTGCCGGAAACGCATTGGCTGGTCGAGGATTACTACGATCCCGATCCGAGTGCGCCCGACAAGACGTACGCGAATCGCGGCGCCTTCCTCGACCCCATCGACTTCGATGCGCTCGGCTGGGGTGTGCCGCCATCGACGATTCCGGCGACCGATACTTCGCAGCTGCTCGCGCTGATCCTCGCGCAGCAGGTGCTGCAGGACGTCGCGCGCGAACGCTTCGAAACCATGGATCGCTCACGCATCTCGGTGATCCTCGGCGTGACCAGCGCACAGGACCTGCTCTCGACGATGGTGTCGCGGCTGCAGCGCCCGGTGTGGGTCAAAGCGCTGCGTGAATCGGGCCTGCCCGAGGACGAGGTGCAGGCTGCGTGCGATCGCATCGCCGCGCATTACGTGCCGTGGCAGGAGTCGTCGTTTCCGGGATTGCTCGGCAACGTGGTCGCTGGCCGCGTCGCCAATCGGCTCAATCTCGGCGGCACCAACTGCGTGACCGACGCGGCGTGCGCGTCAAGCTTCAGTGCCATCGCGATGGCTATCAGCGAGCTGCAGCTCGGCCACAGCGATCTCGTCATCAGCGGTGGCGTCGACACGCTCAATGACATCTTCATGTACATGTGTTTTTCGAAGACGCCGGCGCTGTCGCCGAGCGGTGATTGCCGGCCGTTCTCCGACCGCGCCGATGGCACCATGCTCGGCGAAGGTGTCGGCATGGTCGCGCTCAAGCGCTTAGGTGATGCCGAGCGCGAAGGCGACCGCATCTACGCGGTGATCCGCGGCGTGGGAACCTCGTCTGACGGCCGCTCCAAGAGCGTCTATGCGCCGGTGCCCGAAGGCCAGGCCGTCGCCCTACGGCGGGCCTATGCGCTGGCAGGATACGGGCCGGAAACAGTCGAGCTCATGGAAGCGCACGGCACCGGCACGAAGGCCGGTGATGCGGCGGAGTTCGCGGGGTTGCGGCAGGTGTTTGGGGAGGCAATGGCGAAGAGCCGGGACTCGGGAGGCAAGAGCCGGGACTCGGAACTCGGGACTCGGGACTCGGGGAAGCAGGATCCATCAAGTACCAGTGTGATCGAAGCCCCGGACGAGGGCTCTCTCGAGTCCCGAGTCCCGAGTCCCGAG
>JANPJV010000230.1:0-33141 GCA_031425695.1 Rhodanobacteraceae bacterium
AATGTGCGTGCCCTGCCCGCCCGAACTCAGCACCGCGGCAACCGCTCAGCAAGGACATCGAACGCGTCATGCGCTGACTCCGACCGGCGAGCTGGTCGATGCCATCATCCTGTCGAACGACGAGGCAACCTTCGCCGCGAAGTCGTCCTGCATCTGAAACACATCGGTGAACTCGGCGAAGGCCCAGCGCCCAAATCGCCCAAGGTTGTTGACGCCCGGCACCCAATAGACGTCCATGGTGGCCTTCTTGTCCTTGGCGTCTTCCCGTCGGAAGCCTTTGATCTCGACGATCAACTGAAGGGGATCGTTCGCACCTCTTCCGTCGTCGACCAACACGATGAAGTCGGGCCGGTAGAGGCGCATCTCCGAACCATATCGATACGGCACCTCCAAGCCCAGATTGTGGTTCTTGACGTAGGCCAGCACTTGCGGATGCGCTTCGGCGACACGGCAAAATTCTGCTTCCCAGTCACTGTCAAGAATCACCCAGTTGACATGGCAGCGGCGGGCGTCCGTCTGGTATCGATCCGACTTCGAAGTCGTGAAACTGACATGTCCTGTAGAACCGATCGGATTGTAGGGCTCGAGCACGGCTTTGACTGGTCGCTTACCAATCTGTGCGCGGGTGATGCCCGCATTGATTCGAGCGCATGCCATGTCAGCAAGCGTCTTGTACTTGAGCTGCGCGGGATAGGTTCCGCCTTTGCAGACCAGGTGGTGGTCTAGCCACTGACGCGCGATGCGCCGCAACTGTGAGAACAGATGCAGCTGTGGGTGACCATCGGCGTCACGCCAGTGCATCGTCAGGAGATGCGCAGTCAACTCGTAGACGACCTGGGAAGGTCGTATGCGGCCCGTGTGAACCAGGGTCAGGTCGACGGCCTCGCCGATAATGCCGGAGTTGCGGGTTTCAGTTGCCCCGATGCGGTCAGGATTCAACTCCAGCGTGGAATCCTGATCGAATACGGCGACGAGATGATCCTCAGGCAAATCAGTGCGATAGCCGGCTACTCGCGGAAAGCGGATCTCCAAGTGATCACGCTCCGGTCGAACGGCCTTGACGTGAACAGTTTCCCGGGGAGGCTGGGGCGGCGAGACGACGGGTTTCGCCGTGAAATCGAACGGAATGCCGAGCACGTCAGCATATTCGACGTTGAACAGGCCTTCTTCGTTGAGATCGTAGGATTGCCGGCGCAGCGCCCGGCCGATGACCTGTTCGCACAGGAGTTGAGTCCCAAAAGCACGCACTCCCAGGACGTGCGTCACCGTGCTCGCATCCCAGCCTTCGGTCAGCATCGAAACCGACACCACACAGCGGATGGCACCGCCCAGGCGCCCAGTCTTGCCAACTGTGTTCATGACCTCGCGCAGCAGATCTTGATCGCTCAGGTTGTCAGCGGCGTGTGCGTCTTTCGTACGCTCGATGATCTCGTTTCGAAAGCATGTGATCTCATCTGCGGCCATGGCGCGAAAGCTGTCGTCGAGTGCCTCGCCAGATTCGAGCTGCTCGCTGTCGATCAATAAAGTATTTGGGCGACCAAGGGGATTATCGTTTTCGTCGAAGTTCCGAAACAGGGGCAAGCGACCATTATCGAGCTTGCTGCTGCCGTCTTTGTTGAAACGATAGAACCCGGAAATGTAGTCGTAGACGAGCTTGGACGTGCTGGTGTTGTTGCAGACCACGATGAAGCAAGGCGGAACTCCGATGCCTGCCTTGCTCCAAAGTTCGAAAGTTTTTTCATAATGGCCATACAGGGCCTGCAGCGCGGTCTGCAATTGGGGCGGCAGCTTGAGTGGATCGAGCGCCTCGGCCTTGCCACGCCCCTTTTTGGGCATGCTGCCGCGAATGTGTTCCCACAGGTTGCGGTACATCGGCACTTCATTGCCGGGAATATTGTCGGCGACCGGAACTCGAGGCAACTTGACGATGCCGCACTCGATCGCATCCATGAGCGAGAAGTCACTCATCGTCCAGGGGAAAAGCGTGCCTTCCGCATACCCTGATCCGCTCAGAAAGAACGGCGTGGCAGACAGGTCCAGAACCCGCAAGACGCCAAGCTTCCGGTTAACTGCCTCGAGGCCCGAAATCCAAAGCCGTGCCGCTTCTTTGTTCTTTTCCGCTTCCTTGCGTTCCTCGCCCGTCAGATCTTCGTCGTCGGCACCGGGCTTTTCGCGATAGCAGTGATGCGCCTCATCGTTGATGACCAGCACGTTCTTGAGGCCCATCAGCTCGCGCATGACCCGTTGCAACATCTGTCCTTCCGACTCGCGGGTCTCGATCGGCGAACCCCCGCGGCCCTGCAGCAATAACCGGCCACCTTTCGCCAGCTCGATGTGTTCGCGGAGCTTGAATGCGTGAAAATTGGTGATGACAATCTTGGCCTTCTTCAGATCGTCCATCATGTCGCTGGGCACCAACTCGCGACTTGCAAAATAGCTGTGCGGATCGCTCGGCATCAGGACGCGCAGGCGGTCCTTGATGGTGAGACCGGGCGCGACTATCAAGAACCCTCGCGTAAAGCGCTTGCTGGTCGGCCGACGCACCGCATTGATGGTCTGCCAGGCGATCAGCATCGCCATGACCGTCGTCTTGCCAGCACCTGTGGCCAGCTTCAATGCCAGTCGCTGCAACTGTGGATTGGCGTTGTGATTCGCGTCGGCAAGATGGCTGAGAAAACGCTCGCCGTTCTTGCCGATCTGCGGCGCGACTTCGGTAAGCCAGATGACCGTCTCGGCCGCCTCGACTTGGCAGAAGAACGGGCGAGTGCTACTGAAGTTTTCGCTGCGCCAATGCTGGAGCAGGCGCGCGGTTTCGGGCGTGACTCGCCAATCATTTGCGTTGGGTAGCGACCGCCATTTGTCGACCTCCAAGCGGACGGCGTTGATGATCGCCGTGTAGTCATACAATTGCTTCTCGCTCGAAAGCCCCATTCCTTCATCGAAAGCGATCGGGACCTGCTGGACGTTTCCAGTGCGCTTGCGCGGCTTGGGAATGGGGGTTATGAACTCAGCGCGACGCCGTGAGGCGAGGATCTGCTGGGTTGGCTGACCGTCTTTGTCGAGCTCCCAATGCCGCGCAGGGTACGCGTACGGCGAGTTCAGAATGGGCTTGTCGAAGAAAAGGTTGCTCACGAGCCCAGATCCGCTCCGTCTATGAAATAAGGTGCAGGAGTCAGCACGCTTGTTTGATATAGGCCGCGGATTCGACAGTGGCAAGGGCTCAGAATTGTCTGACGCCCGACCGCCCTCCCCCGCTCCACACGTGACACGCCGACCTCAACTTCCTTGCGCCACCTTTTTCACGCCCCCGCGGCTACCTTTTTCACGCGCCAGCGCCTCCTTCCTCACGCGCGAAGCCACCTTTTTCACGCGCCGAAGCACCTTTCTCTCGCTTGGGGAGAGCATAAGTCGTTGATCGGCAAAGCAATTGAAGATGCGTAAACAAGATCTAAACGCTTTAAATCAAAACATTAATGGATGACAGCTTCAAAGCAGCTGTGGTAGCTTTTAACCGCCCTGGCGACAAGAAGCTACTTAACGCATGCCGATCGACCCCCAAGACCGTGCTTCTGCGATGCTCTCTCCTGAACGAGTGAACAAACTCGACGCCCAGGAATCGCTGGAGTTAGTTGCAACGTTGGGTGACGCGTTCATCAAGACGCTCCGCGAGTTGCATGCGCCCCCCGTCGGCGCAAAGACGCTACGGCGCTATCGCATCCAAGAAGCGGCGCGCGAGATCGGGCGCTCTGTCTCTTGGCTACGGTCCCAGGAAACGGAAAGTGACTTCCCGACGCCGGCCGATCGTAGCGCTGGCGGACGGCGCCTGTACACCCTCGAAGAGATCAATGCGATTCGGGCTTATGCCGGCACCAGGCCGAAGGCGCCCTCCCCTGCCCCGTATGTACTGGGATTCGTAAACTTCAAAGGCGGCAGCTCGAAAACGACCTGCAGCTACCTGGCGAGCCACTTTCTTGCTTCTCGTGGGTTCCGTGTGTTGCTAGTGGACCTGGATCCTCAAGGATCCTTGACTGGTTCCTTTGAGCTTTCGAGGGATGGGCAGCCGCTGCACGGGATCGACTGGGAGAACACGATCGGACCAATCCTCACTGGCGAGGTCGACGATGTTGGTCCTCTGATCAGTCGAACACATTGGCCGACCATCGACATCATCCCAGCATCCGTGGACGTCTACGACGCCGAGATGTTGTTGGCGGTGGAAACCGCACGCAATGGGGTGCAGGAGAACCCCTTCTGGAAGCGCCTCGACAAGGCTCTGCGACGTCTTGAGGGATACGACTTTGTGCTTCTGGATAGCGCACCAGCCCTGAATCTGGCGGCGATCAATGCCGTCGTGGCCTCTGATGGATTGATCATTCCGGTCCCGCCGCGAAATCTAGATCTGGAAGCGGCGGTCAAATTTGCGAAGGTGGTGCACGCCTGGACGGAGAAATTACCCGGCTTCAACTCTCGCTATCGATGGTTGCGACTGCTCTTGACCCAACTGCAGAAGGGTTCTTTGAGCGACCAGACCCACGCCCTGCTGGCGAATCGATATTTCGGAGGGCTGCTCTTCAACAACAATTTTCCGATGTCCGAGGCAGTACGCCGTGGGTCAGCTGGAGCACCCAGTTGCTACGAGGGGAATCAAGTCGATCGCAGCCAAGCGGATGCCAACCGCCGAGTTCGGGAAGCGCTTGATGAGGTGTTTGAAGAGATGTTGGCGATGGTCTATGCCGATAGAGGGGATGCCGCATGAGCACGGCTCAAGAGCGTGCAAAGCGATTGTTGGATGGTGTCGGAGTTCCGGCCTCATCTGCTACGGGCTTGCCCAAATCAAACCGCGGCATTCTCGGTCGCTTGGAGCAGATGACTGGCTCACCATTGATGGTGCGCGAGTTGGATCCGTCGCGCGTCAGGGTGTGGTCTCTGCAAGGCCGGCTTCAGGCTTCACTTGATGTCCAGAGTGTCGGGGATCTGATCGAGTCACTTGGGACACACGGCCAAACAACGCCGGCGATTGTCAGGCCAGTGCAGGGCGATCGGAACGCTGAGTTCGAGGTTATTGACGGGTCTCGTCGACGCTTTGCGAGCGCCCATCTTGGAATGCCGCTCAAGGCAATCGTGGCCGACCTATCGGATCGGGACGCGGCATTACTCACGGAAACGGCTGACGCAAGTCGGAAGCACTCAGCCTACGAGACAGGACTCAAATGGAAGGCGTGGCTGGAGCAGTGTCTCTTTGAGACCCAAGACGCCTTGGCGCAATGGTTGAGCGTTTCCGCTGGGGATCTTTCTCTCAAACTTTCATTGGCTGAACTGCCCTACCCCTTCGTCGTAGCGCTGGGCGGTCACGAACGACTGTCGCGCGAAGTTGGTCGCCGCCTTGCTCGTTTCGTTGGTCGCGCCAAAGCCCTGGAGCGTTTGGACGAATTACGCGGTCGGCTGGCTCAGATCGGCGAGCTCGCACACAAGAGCAATTGGACGGTGCCTAGGGCGCTGGTTGCTTACGGCGAGTTGGAGGCCGAGGTGTTTCCGCCGAGACGGGGCGGAAAGCAGCGTGTGGAGGAATCTGCGATGGCAAGAGACGGAAGCTTGTTGGCGACGGTGGGCAGTCCCGACCGCGCCAACTTCGTCGTGCGTTGGTCCAAAGGACTGAGCATCGACGAGCGTCATGAGTTGGTGGGGGCGATAAATCGACTTGTCGTTGAGTGGTCAGAGAGTAAGTCTTTGGCTGCCAAAGAACCCGCCAAAACACTGAAAAATAAGTAGAAACTCCTACCGAGCACTCGGCACATGAAGCAGGGCAACGGCTTTCTGGTGACTAAGGCCAACGTGATCGTCGAGGCCTCCTATCGCCTGACCTTACAAGAGCAGCGGTTGGTCCTCTACTGCGTAGCCCAAGTGGACTCACGCAAGCCACTTGATGAGCAGCGCGAGTTTATTGTGGAGGCGGGGCCTTTTCGAGAAACCTTTGGGATTTCCGCGGAAAAGGTCTACGAGGAATTGCGAGAAGCTGCGGAACGATTGTTCGAGCGGAAGATCACCCTGACTGACGTTCAGGCGGCTCAGTTGGCGCATCTACGCTGGGTTTCGATGGTGCGCTATCAAGATGGCAAGGGTCGAGTTGTACTGAACTTTTCCCCAGAGATCCTTCCCTTCATTTCAGCCCTGAAGGATCGGTTTACTAGCTATTCGCTAGAGTCAATCGCAGGTCTGTCCAGCACCTTCGCAATCCGCATGTTCGAGGTTCTCAGCCAGTACGCTGGGCTTGGCCGGCGACAGGTGACGATTGAGCAACTCCGACGATGGCTGGATTGCGTCGACAGCTACCCACGGTTTTCAGAGTTTGAGCGCTGGGTGATCGCTCCTGCGGTGGAACAGCTGAACGAGAGAACCGAGTTGTGCGTTCGCTATGAGAAGACGAAGAGCGGACGCAACGTGACCCATGTCGAATTCGTTATCGGCAGGACTCGCGCAGCTCCGGTACCAAAGGTTGTCCGCGAACCTCCGAAGAGGGACATTCCCAACGACGCCGAACGAGAAACTGAGCGTCGCGACTGGGAGGCTCACATGCGGCGGCTTGGCCTCGATCCGGCGGAGCTAGTCGCGAACTCGGCGCGTCCAGGGAAACCGGTTCCCGTGATGGATTAGCGTTGCGCGGTAGATAGAACCGCCTTTCTCTCGCTCGAACACAGTTGAGTTTTATTGGCTGTGCGCCGCTCGACCGCACGGCGTGATTGAACAGTCCTGTAGATCTATTTCACGTGGCCTTGCCGCGTTCTGCAGCCCGCAACGGGCAGCTGACCACCTTTCTCTCGCTCATCTGCTCCCTACGCTTAGTAAGCCGGACCCTTGGCCACAAGGGTTGTCGGTGCGAGCGAGCCTTCGCGCGAGAGAAAGGGGGTTACACGGGCTACGATGCTTTTCAGCGAAAACAGTCAATTCATCGAACCAAAGTTGTGAAAAGACTGACTTTGAATCAATAGCTTAGCGGACGCAGTAACGACCCCTAAATCGATGCGGTCTGCCGCGCTCCCTTCTCGAGCGAGAAAAAGGGGGTCTGGCTGCATGCAAACATGCTTGAATGCAGCCATCGCCAGACCAACTTGGGGCGACGACCAGTCTCCGCGCGGCTCTAGCTGTGGACTACCCGTGGAGTTCGCCACCAGTGGCGAACGCGTGGACAGCCCGTGGACGACCGGCCTGCGGCCTTGCGCCGCATCGCCCACCGCCTGCCCACACTACTCCACCGGTTGCCCACAGCCCGCCGAAGGAAGTCCTCGGTTCTCGAACGAAGTCATCATCATCGAGTCAAATAAAGTTTCTGGAAGCGAAACGGCCGATCACGAGCCCAAAGTTGTGCCGGCGCAACTCAGGCGCCCCGACCTATCGCCTCTTCCCGACCAGTTGAGCGGCCAGGAGGTCGAAGAAGTAAGGCTTTCGCGTGACTGGTGACGTCATCCCGAGAAGCTCTACGGTGGCGATCACGTCGCCGAGGGCGGAGTGCGCTGTGTGCGCGATGCCATGGGCTTTTGCCAGGACCTCCAGTTTCCCCGACGGTTGGCCGTGCCGAGTTGTCCAATCAGGGATACGGCACGAACATCGCCACGGCTTGTCGATGCGCAGCTGCGGGATGCGTGACAGGAAGCGACTCTCAAATTCTGCGTTGTGGGCTACCAGGAAATCCGCCCTGTCGACCATTTGCTGCACAACCGTCCATTGAATCGCCGAACCGTAGACCATTGCTTGAGTGATCTTGTTTACGCGCGCCGCCGCCTTCGACATCGGGCCTTGAGGGGCTTGCATCGCACAATATGTCTCGATGCACCCGATGATCTCTCCGGTCTCCATGTCGTGCTTGATCAGCTGAATGGCAAGCTGCAAGAGCGCCGCGGTATCAGCCGAAAAGCCGGTGGTCTCGAGGTCAATGAACGCCGCCAAGCCGACGTTGCGCGACTGCGACTTCAAGGAAGGGTCAAGCTTCAAGGCCGTTGTGGAATGGTTGGCAGAGGTGATCACGGCCTGGCCATGCAGCCTTACTAACTCCGTGAAGTTAGCGAGACCATCGGGAGCCGCTTGCACTGCCGAAAAATCGCCACGCAGCAGGGCGATCCGGTGCTTGCAAAGCATTCCCTTGCGCAGAGAGTTCAGCCCGGACGGACAAGTGCACGTGGATTTCGTTGTCGACCCCGAGACCAGGAATCCAACCCGGTAGGGCTTTGCCTGGCCGCCACGCACGTGAAAGACGTATTCGTTGTTCATTTCTCTCTCCAAGTTGGGATGACATGGGTCAGTCAGGTTGTGGGGCAGGCGGGGTAGGGCAGGGCCGTACTGCCGGGCCGCCGACATCGCTGGGCATCAGGCGCAGCCGTCCCCGACGTCGCGCAGCGCGCCCAAGCCCCTCGTCGAACAGACGCAAAATTTGACGTGCGTCCTGGAACTGCTCGGCGAGAACGGCGACTACGTCGGAGTCAAGGCTTGCCGGCAGTCGAAGGTCGGTGCGCGACTTTCGAAAATGGCGCCAGATCGAGACGATCAGCGCGGAGCGTTCCGCACGATTTGGGCCGCGTACGTCGATCCGGCGAAAACGCGATCGCAGGGCGGGGTCGATCCGATCGGGGTAGTTGGCGGTCGCGATGAAGACGGATTTCGACACGTCGAATTCAAGGTCGAAAAACTCATCGCGCCAGCGTGCTGAGGTGCAACGATCAACGAGACCGAGCAAGGTGGGCGCCACCGGATAGCCATTGTTGGAAATCGCCTTGTCGATCTCGTCGAGGACAAACACAGGTGACGCCTGTTGGGTCTCCAAAAAAGTCCGCGCAATCCGTCCCGGCGTACCGGAATGCCACTGTGCGGAACCACCCGAGAGTTCAAATGTTCCGGTCACGGAGGGCAGGGCGATGAACTCGCAGCGGACGTTTAGCGCGTCTGCGAGTTGCTGGGACCACCAGGTCTTGCCGGCTGCAGGTGGCCCAACGAGCAGAATTGGTGGTAGGTATAGGTAGCCACGGTTGCGATGGGCGAGCGCAAGCTGCCCGAGAACGAATAGCGTCGCCTCACGAACATTTGGCGCATCAACCAGCAGTTGCTCGACACGGCGGACCAATGGGGCTGTCACCCGCACGATGTCCCGGTCCGGGCCTTTTGCGGCGAGCTGCTTGTGCCAAATCTGCCGGCCATCATTCGCCGCGAATACCTTGGAGCGATCCTGC
Source organism: Rhodanobacteraceae bacterium (assembly GCA_031425695.1). GTDB lineage: Bacteria > Pseudomonadota > Gammaproteobacteria > Xanthomonadales > SZUA-5 > JANPJV01. The sequence continues at coordinate 9,216 of JANPJV010000230.1, forward strand.
GTCGGCGCCTGCCATAGACGGTGGCGACCTGGCGCCACCGGGCATGTTTGGCGAGCCAAACGGATCTCCTTGACCGCGTCCTTGATGCCCTCCGCCATGACATCGACGCCGGCCCAAAAGCTTGCGTCGTCTGGTACGTCAGCAGACTCGGATGGAGCGCTCAAAGCCACGTAGTCAACAGGGAGCTTCGGTTTGCCCCAGATATTTCCCTGATGGCTGGACAGCACCGCTTTGCGGGCATTGCCCGGCAAAGCCATCACTGCCAGGGACCGGAGCCGAAGATCCATCCACTGCTGAAATGTAAGGCCCTCGGCCGCCGCCATGCCGACCAACAAAAGACGCAACGGGTCGGAAGCCAGTTCGCTGAAGGCGAGGGCAGGGAGGTTCTTGAGCTCTTCTTTCCAGCGGGTAGAAGACATGGCCGGCTCATCGCTTCTGATGAGTATAGTATATCGCACAAACGATACAATACGAGATTTCCCAACCAAGAATTTAGCTGGGGCGTCCCGTAAACTTAGGAGGCCTCTTGCGAACGACGGCTCATGACCAGGCGACTCGGCTACGCCCGAACCAGCATCGAGGACCCCGAACTGCTGCAGCAGCTGTACGAGCTCGAGTCAGCTCGCTGCGATAGCGTCTTTGCGGATCGAGTCGCCGTGGGAGCAACGGAATTCCCACAATGGGACGTTTGCCTGAAGACGCTTCAAACGGGTGACGTGTTGGTCGTAACGCGTTTGGATCGCGTCGCTCGATCGCTCAAGGATCTCGTGACCGTACTGCTACGGCTGGCCCACAAGAGGGTGGAGTTCGAAGTCTGCGGCTGGGCGTCGCAGCTGGCCCCAGGCAAGCTTGCAGAGCTTTTGCAGCGTGTGGTCGAGTTTGAGAGCGCGGTCAGTCGCGAGCAGGTACAGGTAGGGCGGACAGCAGCTCGAGCGCAGGGCCGTAAAGATGGTCGCCCCTTCAAGCTCAGCGCTGAGCAGTTGAAGGAACTCCACGCGATGAAGGCGAAACCAGGCATCGACGTGATGGAGATCGCCAATCACTTTGGTGTGAGCCGCGCGACTGCCTACAAGTACTTGCGCCGCTTACCGGGCTGAACCACGGAGTCTGCGGCGGAGTTAGTCCCTTGTAGTGGTGTAGTGTAATATGTATGCTACAACATACAACAAGGGGCCGTCATGGCCATTACTCGAGACGTGATCTGGTCCGCCGCGGATCTTCTTGACCAAGCAGGTGAAAAGCCAACGCTGGCAGCGATCCGGAAGCGGGTAGGGGGTGGCAGCTACACGACGATCTCGGAGGCCATGACCGAATGGCATGAGCGACGTGCCGCTCAGAAGGCGCCCTTGCGCGATCCGGTGCCGGAGAAAGTCAGCGACGCTGCAGCCGAATTCACCGCGCTGGTGTGGCAAGTTGCGGAGGAGATCGCTGAGGGGCGCTTACAGGCAGAGCGCACAGCTATTGAAGAAGCAAGGCAGCAACTGGAGTCAGAAAAGGCTGAAGCGGCGGCGTTCGCGGATCAGCTAAACCAGGAACTTGAAGCCGCTAAAGGGAAGGGGAGTGAGCTCGCCGCGGCGCTCGAGGTTGCTACTGGCCAGGTCGCGGCTTTGCAAACCGGGCGGAACGAAGAGCGTGCACGCGCGGATCGTGCTGAAGCTGTATCCGATGAGCGTCAGAGGACCATCGATACGCTCAAGGATCAAATTGCTCAGGTCCGCGCCGACAAAGATGCCGAGATTTCGCGCTTGATAGCGGTTCGAGCTGGTGATGCTTCTGACGCAGATAAGAAGTAGCCTGTCGCTGCATTATCGTGTTTCTGCATTTCCGTCGCTTGGAACAGATGGCCAACACTGGCTTGTTTCAGTAAACGAACTGGGCGTCGGTCGAACCATCCGCGTTGTAAATCACGATCACCGCAGATCTCCCAGCCGCGACGTTGGTCTGCGCCATCTGCTTGGCGACGGCTTCAGCACCCGTGCGCGAAGCAAAGAGCGTGACGTCGGAGCTATCGCCCTGCAAGACCCGCAAGGCTATCTGGCGTTGGCGATGTGGACGTCGCCTGCATGACCGTATTTGATGAGCTGGAGCTGCTGGGTCACGCGATTTCAACTCGGTCGGGGATGTGAAAATCTAGGGCGAGAATTGGTTCAAGTGAGGTGAAGCTGAGCTGATTTGAGCGCTTAGTGCTGGCTTTAATCTGTATTACCGTATTTCTGTATTTACGCATTTGGCTTTCTGGGAAACGATGGACGAGATCTACATCAGCACGGACATTGAGGCCGATGGACCGATTCCGGGGCCGTACTCGATGTTGAGCCTGGGCTCGGCTGCATACACAGCCGACAAAAAGTTGCTCGGCACGTTTAGCGTTAACTTCGAGACGTTGCCGGGTGCTTCAGCGCATCCGGAGACGCAGGCTTGGTGGGAAACGCAGCCGGCGGCGTGGGCGGCCTGCCGCGTCGACCCGCAGCCGCCGCAACTCGCGATGGAGCGCTACATCGCCTGGATCGAGCGATTGCCTGGGCGGCCCGTGTTCGTTGGGTATCCCGCAGGTTTCGATTTCCTTTTTGTCTATTGGTATCTGATCCGCTTTGCCGGGCGCAGTCCGTACGGTTTCTCCGCACTGGACATCAAGAGCTACGCCATGGCCGTGATGCGAAAGCCCTACCGTCGCAGCGTCAAACGCAACATGCCCAGATCATGGTTCGATCCCATCCCGCATACCCACGTGGCCCTGGATGACGCACTAGGCCAGGGGGCGCTGTTCTGCAACATCTTGCAAGAGAATCTACGGAGCTAATGATGCCCATTCCCGCAGACAGGCTGCGGAGCGGCCCAGGCGCCATGGATGGCGCCAATGTGCGCGCTGCGCACGCCCGCCGCCGGGGCGGCATGGATGATGGCGTCTTTCCGGTTAATCACCGCATGGTACGGAGCGAATATGAGCGTTATCGCTGTACGGCACCTAAAACGGGCCTGGCAAGCCGACGACTGCCTCAGTGTCAGTGCAAGGAGTGCTTGCACAATTGCCCAGTGGCACCCAATTGCTGCTGAACTGAGTTTCGATTAGTGCAGCAGAGGTTGCTGCAAAATGTCTTTGCACGCTGATCCTAAGTGGAGGAAGGAGCAGTTGTGAGCAAGGAATCAAGAAGCCGTCGCCGCGGGAGCGATGGTGACAAGCTGGGCGGGGCCGCGATCGTGGACGCGGACGATCAGGTATACGGAACCTACGCAGGTCCACCGGACCGGCGTAGCCAACTGTATGCCTGTAAATACAGAAACACAGAACAGCCTGCGCCCTGGGACATTCGACGCTTTGGAGCCATCTAACCCAGTTGGGCTTACAGTTCCGCAAGGATCAACAGGATGGCGCGCCAATGACTTTTCAGGAAACACTGTTGCAGGGTGCGGCGTGGGCTCTCGTTATCGCCGCGCTCCTAGTGCCCGAGGTCTCAACTGCCCAGTCCAACTGTGGAAGTCCGCCAGAGTCGCGTTCGACGATGGCTCTCGTGACCGGGCGTATCCACCGCCAGAAGCCGCCCCTCCGCCGGTCACGCTTCCACCTGAAACAACGCCGCTTGCTGTTCAGATCACCACACCAGCGACTGGGTTCACAACCAGCAGAAGCAATATTGAGGTTACGGGAACGTTTGCCGGTCCTCCCAACACCGGAATCAGGATCAACGGTCGCACGCCGTTCATTGACGGCAATCAGTTCGTGCTGCCAGCGTTGAGCCTGGCCAGCTGGGTCATCGTCGATAGAAGCACGCGTCGTATCGATGTCAGGAGCGTCACAGACAGCCACGGTCAACGTAACCGTAGACCCTGGAGCGGTCGTCGACCTCGTCGAGTTTGATGCAGATCGAGATGGCGGATTTGCGCCTATTCCGATCACGTTCTCGTGGACTACGACCACACCTACGACTTTTGCGAGGTTGGAAGTCGATTTTGACGACAACGGCGTCTTTGAGTTGGACACAACCGACCTTACAACGAAGCCGCGTTACGTCTATCGGGATCCGGGCGTCTACCGCGCACGAGTGCGCCTGACCACACCTCCACCGGAAAGCACAACCCACGTGGACACGCGCACCGTGGTGTCGGTGAATAGCAACTACACGAGAGCTACGCTCTGCTATGTCTTTGAGCGCATGCGCGCACGATTGACCGCGTCAGATGTCCCCGGCGCACTCGCAACGCTCCATCCAACCTTGCGCCCGATTTCGACACCTTCTGGACCGCAAATCTCGCCATGTTGCCGACTATAGCGGCTCAACTTGGAGTGGTCGCCGATGGCGTCCTCGGACGAGACTCGGCCCAACTGACGGTCATCCGCCCGGTAGCCGGTCAAAACGAGCCGGATGCCTTCTTTGCCAATTTCGAAGCGGACGCCGATGGCGTCTGGCGCATTTCCGGGATGTGATCATGTCTACAGCAACAAAGGTCACCTTTGGTCTCGCCGGCTTTTTCATGATTGTCTCCGTCTTCGCGGCAAGTTATCTCTCGGTCCGCATACACAACCTCACTGCAGAGGCTATCAACGCTCCTACCCGAGAGATGCAGATCACTGCGAATCAACGAGCTTGTTCAGTCTATGCCTTTGGGCTGGATAGCTAGCGAACGGCTCCCGCTCACTTTAGTTGCACTTGAGCTTGCATTGGATCGATCTGGCTCGCGTTTCATCGCCGCTCGCTCAGATTAGTTGCAAGTGACGCTGCCCAGTCAGCGAGGCGTATTTCCGAATGCCGTCCGAACGTAGCTGGTCAACCGATCGTGTTGCCAAAAGAACAGTCCCGCAGCACAAGCCAAGTAGAGCCACGCAAATCCGGTCAAAAAAGTAATCGTGCTGGCTTCATCGTGCTGAAAAAGAAACGCAATTCCGAGCTGTCCCAGGAACATCACGAGCAGGATCAGTGCGCTCAACAGGCTGAAGCGCAGTCGCAGCAGCAGCGCGACCGCGAACAGCGACTGTGCCGCAGTCAGAAAGAATTCCTCATGCTGCCGCGCATCCAGGGGGAGTGCGCTTAAGGATCCCGCGCCCAGGGAATAGACCAAAGGCAGCGCCCCGACCAGAAGGGTCCACTGGTTGATCTTGTCGCTGATCAGAGCGCCCAACGCGTAGCCGGGACGCAGGTTCAAGGTGAACAGCACCATGATGATGATCTCGGGCAGTTCGCCTGCCAGCGGCGACACCCATTGGATCAACAGGAACTTGTTGACGCCCAGGGTCGTGGCCGCGCCGATCAACGATTCGGCAAAGGGTTCTGCTTCGATGAGAATGATGGCGCCAGCGACCAGAGCAAGCGCGCCGATGATCAAGAATTGGCGCGCTCGGGGAAGCTCCTGCAACGCCGCTCCAGGCCCGAACTCGGGTTCGTCGTCATCGTCGTCTTCCTTGGGCAGCTTCGACAGGCGCCAAAGGTATGCCGCGAACAATGCGAACAAGAAGACGGCGTCGAATACGTCGATGCGCCCTTTCCACACGATCACGAAGGAGTACAGGCTGCCCAGGGTCAGGAAGCTGATTTCTACCGCGCTGTCCCAGCGCAACTCCACGGCTCGGCGCCCCGAGCGCCACCAGTACAGCAACACGATGGCGGGCCAGCCCAGCCCCACCAGAAGGCGATTGGCGCCGGTCATGTTGGCAGCAGCGAATTGCGCATAGTCCGAGCTCGGTTGCTGGCCGCCCTGATAGGCATAGTAGAAGTCCACGGCGAACTCCGGCAGCACGGTGATCAGTGCCAGCACCGCGAGCGAAAGCCCGCGCGAAACGTGCTCCTCCGCCGCTTCCACTCCCCAGGACAGCATGAATCCCGCCCCGAGGATGGCGATCCCGGCGATCAGTGCGTCGAACACGGCCGACACATGCGTGCCAGTCAGGCGCATCCACAGCCCGGGGATCGCTGCCGTCACTGCCAGCAGTACGTATATCCAGAACTTGCGCATGGCGGCACTCTGTGGGAATCGGTGTGCGGGTTCAGACAGAAATCGGATCGGTCCGCAATGCTTGCGGCGCACGCCGCTCGGCACGGCCTTCCATCCACTCGTACAACACGGGCAACAAGATCAAGGTGAGCAGGGTCGAGCTGATCAGGCCGCCAACTACCACGGTCGCCAGCGGCCTTTGGGTCTCGGCGCCGACGCCGCTGGAGAGCAGCATCGGTACCAGGCCCAGGATGGCGACGCTGGCGGTCATCAAGACTGGTCGCAGTCGCAACGCGGTCCCCTGCAGCACAGCCTCACGAATCGACAGGCCGCGGGCCCGCAGCTCGTTGAGGAAGCTCACCAAGACGATGCCGTTGAGCATCGCCACGCCGAACACGGCAACGAAGCCGATGGCCGACGGCACGGATAGGTACTGGCGGGTTATGAACAGCGCGAGCAGACCGCCGACCGTCGCAAAAGGAATATTCGCCAAGATCAACGCAGCGTAGCTGAACGCGTCGAAAGCGGTGTAGAGCAGAATGAAGATCACGAGAATCGTCAGTGGCACAATCAAAGCGAGCCGGGCCAGCGCGCGTTGCTGGTTTTCGAAGGCGCCGCCCCATTCGACCCAGTAGCCGGCAGGCAATGTCACCTGCTCGGCGATTGCGGCATTGGCCTCTCTGACGAAGCCATCGACGTCGCGCCCACGCACGTCCATCTGCACCACCGCGTAGCGCTGCAGTTGCTCACGGCGGACAAAGGAATAGCCTTCGGTGACGTCGATCTTGGCGACCGCGGACAAGGGCACCAGCGCGCCGTCGCTGCTGCGCAGTGGCAGGCGTTGCAGCTCATCGACCGATCCTCTCACGGTGTCGTCGAGACGAACGGCGATGTCGAAGCGCCGGGAGCCCTGGAGCAGGACACTGACCGGGTCTCCGCCGAGGCCCATGCGGATCACGTCCAGTACATCCTCCGCGTTCATGCGGTAGCGGGCGAGTGCCGCACGGTCGACGCGCACACGGATCTGCGGCTTGCCCAAGTTTGCCTCGAGCGCCAGATCGGCGACGCCGTCGACCTTGGCCACTACCTTGCTCAGCTGCTGGCTCAAGCGGTCGAGCGTGGCCAGATCCTGGCCGTACAGTTTGAGCACCAGGGTGGCGCGGACGCCCGATATCAGCTCTTCGACACGCATCTGGATCGGCTGCGTAAAGCTGGCGACGGCGGTGGGCAGGCCGCGGTCGAGCGCCGCCTGCATCGCGCCTTGCAGTTCCGGAAGCGTGCGCCCCGAGGACCATTCCGACAGTGGCTTGAGCGCGGTGTACACCTCCATGTAGTTCACATCCGCGGTCTCGCCCTTCTCCGCCGGTCCGATCATGGTCAGCGTGGTGATCACCTCGGGGAATTGCTGGAGGATGGCTGCGAGACGATTCGACACCTTGATCGACTCAGCCAAGGAGGTGGACGGAATCGACGTCACCCGCCACATGATGGCGCCCTCCTGCAACAGCGGCATGAACTCCTTGCCGAGGAAGGGGAACAGCGAGAGGCCGGCGGCCAGCGCCAGGACTGCGGCAAGAACGACCCCACGCTTGTGGGCGAGCGCACCCTGGAGAAGCGGACGATAACCGCGCTTCAACCACGCCACCAGACGCGTGTCGTGCTCCCTGCCGGGTTGCAGCACGAGCGAGGCAAGCACCGGTATCAGCGTCAAGCTCAATACCAGGGAGCCGGCCATCGCCAGAGAAATGCTCACGGCCATGGGCTTGAACAGCTTGCCTTCCAGCCCTTGCAGACTGAACAGCGGCAGGAACACCACGATGATGATGAAGATGGCGAACGCGATCGGCTTGCCGACTTCCTTCGCCGCTGCCAGTACCGCTGCCACCCTATCGACCGGGATGCCGGAGGCCTCGCCGAGCACACGCTGCTCGGCCATGATCCGGAAAGTGTTTTCGACAATGACCACCGCGCCGTCAACCATCATGCCGATGCCGATGGCCAACCCGGCGAGCGACATCAAATTGGCGGAGAGGCCGAAGTACTGCATGCCGATGAAGGCCATCAACATGGCCATGGGCAGCGCGACGATGACCACGATCGCCGATCGTAGTTCGCCTAAGAACAGGAACAGCAGCACCGCGACCAGAATCGAACCCTCGAGCAGCGCACGATTGGCAGTCCCCACCGCGGCTTCGACCAGATCAGTCCGTTCATACACCGGCGTCAGCACGATGCCTTGCGGTAGCGCCGCCTGCACCGTGGCAAGTTTGGCCTTGACCGCATCGACGACATCCTTGGCGTTCTCGCCAATCCGTGCGAGCGTGATTCCGAGGACTACGCCATTTCCGTCGCGGGTGGCCGCACCCATCCTGGGCGCCGGCGCCTGTGTCACTTGGGCGACGTCACGCAGGTACACGGCGGCACCGGTATCCGACTTCAAGGTGATGGCGCGAAGATCCTCCTCGCTCTCGATCAGGCCGAGGCCGCGCACGATGAAGCGCTCCGATCCGAGCTCTAGGTACTGCCCACCCACCTGGTCGTTGTTGGCGCGCACGGCGGCGACGACATCTGCGAAGCCGATGCCGTAACTCGCCAGCCTGGATGGGTCGATCTGCACCTGGAACTGGCGCTCGTCGCCACCCCAGGTCGTCACTTCATCGACGCCCGCAACCGTCTGCAGAATCGGGCGCACGATCCAATCCTGAGCGTCGCGCAGATCCATATCGCTGACCTGCGCTTCGGTCACGCCCTTGGCCCGCTCGAGCGAATACCAGAACACCTGGCCGAGACCCGACGAGTTCGGCCCAAGCTCGGGGCGCAAACCCTCCGGCAGTCGATCACCAATCTCTTGCAGGCGTTCGTTCACCAGCTGCCGCGCGAAGTACACGTCCATGTCGTCGTCGAAATACAGCGTCACTGCCGACCAGCCGAAGGTGCTGGCGGAACGGACTTCCTGCACCTTCGGCAGTCCGGCGAGTGCGGACTCCACCTGGGCCGTGACCAGCTGCTCGACATCCTCTGCCGCCATTCCCGGCGCGTCGGTATTGATCAGCACCTGGACTGGCGTGACATCTGGAAACGCGTCGATTGGAACCGTCTGATAGGCGCGCAAGCCGAGGGCAGCGACTACGGCAAAGGCGATCAGGACCAACAGGCGATGGCTGAGGGAGAATTCGACCAGGCGGTTCAGCACGCGCGAACCTCCATCAGTCGTCGTCGCCGAGCTTGGAGCGCAAGAGCCGCGACTTCAGTTCGTAGAGTCCGGTGATGGCGATGCGATCCCCGGCCGCCAGCCCACCAAGGACGACGGTATTGCTGCCTACGATTTCTCCGGTCTCGACCGGCACACTCTCCAGCGATCCATCAGCTTCGGCTCGAAAAGCCACCGTCTGACCCATGAGCAGGGTCAATGCGGATGTGGGCACCAGCAGTTGCTCCGTCTGTACGGCTTCGGCGATCAGGGCCTCGACGAGATCGCCCGGATGCAATCGGTGGTGTTCGTTGATGACCTCGATGCGCACGAGGGTAGTACGCGTGTCCGCCTTGTTGCGGTGCCCGCTCAGCATGACCCGGCCCGGCAACTGGTCGCTGCCGACGACAATCTTTGCGAGGGTGCCGACCGGGATCTGGCGAGCCTGTTCGGCGTCGATCCGCGCATCGATCCAGACTTTGGATTCATCGACCAGACGGAACAAGATCTGGCCCGGTTCGATCTGCTGGCCGACGATGAACGCATCTTCCGTCAAGCGACCGGCATGCGGTGCGGTCAAGGTGAATTCGCCGCTGGCACGACCCGGCGCACTGCCCGGAAGCCCGTACGCGCGAGCCTTGGCCCGCGCCTGCTCGACCGCAATCTGCGCTTCGCCATAGCGTCGCCCGGACACCAGCTCGCGCCCCAGCGAGCGCATCCGCTGCCATTCTTGCTCGGCGAGTTGCAGGGTCGCCTGGGCATCGGCCACATCCGGGCTGGAGAGGCTCACCAGCGCCGCGCCGGCAACCACCTCGTCGCCAAGCTGCGCATGCCGCTGCAGGACCAACGCAGGCACCCGCGGGGTGATCAGGGTCGTTGCGTTTGCGTTCTCGATGACCTCGCCGGGCAAACGGATCGGCGCGCTGACCGAGGTCAGGGCGACGGTCTGCAGCTCTACACCTGCCGGCGCTTCGCCTTGATCCTGGTCGGCCTCGCTATCCGCGCTACTGGGCGATGCCTGCTGGCTGGCGGCAGTCGCTGGTGCCGCGTGCTCAGGCTCGGGTGTCGAATCGGAGCATGCACCCAAGGCAACCAGCGCGATGACTCCGAGGGAGCCGCGTCGGGCTCGCGGCCACGCGTGCAGGTAAAGTCGGCTCATGGTTGGTCTTCCAAGCTTGCCCAGTTATCCAATTGGCCGACGGCATGGAGATATTCGAAATAGCTTTGCCACATGCGTCCCTCGAGCGCTACACCGGCCAGAGCGGTGTCGAGCGTCTGCTTGAGCTGCAGCACGTAGTCGGACGTGCTGAGTTCGCCGGCTGTCCAAAGACGCTCGAGTGCATTCGAGCGCGTCGCCAAATCCGTGCCGCGGCTTGACTGCCAACTCCTCCAGGCGTCGCGCATCGCGGCATAAGTCGAGAACGCACTTTCAGCGCGCGCCAGCAGGTCTTGGCGCTGACTTCGGAACAGCGCATTCGCGCTGTCGACATCGAAACGCGCCGCCTCGGTCTCGGCGCGATAGTTGTTACGCACAAATAGCGGCATCGAGATCGAGACGCCGATCACCGTTTCCTTCCCAGCGCCGGCGTCGATGGTGCCGCCACGAAGCGTCAAGGTGGGATCAGGGTGGCGATCGCGTGTCGCGACCAGTACGCGCTGTTCGGCAGCTGCCTCCTCGGCCCGTGCGACGACCAGTTCCGGGAGGTCGGTGACGTCGAGTTCCGCAAGCGCGCGCGGTGCCGGCGGCGGGTCGTCCGGCAGCGTCGGTGCGGAACTTAGCGACACATTTCCGCCGGCCCTGGCGAGCGTCTCGCGCGCTGCCGCTGCGTCGGCCAAGAGACTCGCCTGTTCGGCGACGGCTTCATCGCGCGCAAGCAGGACCAGATCGCGTTCCGGGCCCGAAATATCCCCTGCTGCAAACTGCCGTTCGGCCAAATCAGCCATGCGCTTGGCGAGAATGACGCGCTCGGCGCCGAGGTCGACTTGGCGTCCGCTGGAGGCGAGTCGAGCCCATCCGATGAACCAGTCGCGCACAAACTCAGCGCGCTTGAGTGCGTACTGCGCCTCACCCAATGAGCGCTCAGCGTCGCCCAATTCGCGCCGAGCCTCGCCTTTGCCTGAGATATCCAACGCTTGGCTCAGCCCGATCGTACGCAGCTCGTCACCGCCTTCATGGTCGGCTTCCAGCTCCAACTCGGGGTTGTACACGGGCTGACCGGCGGCACGCGAGCGCGCGCGCACGGCCTCCAGCGAGGCCGCTGCAGCCAATGCGGCCGGATGCTGTTGCCAAGCCGATTGGAGTGCCCTCCGCGCCTCGCCGAGGCTATCGAATTGCGCTTCCGCGGCGGCCAAGGAGCTGCAAAGAAAAGAGCAAAACGCCAGCGCCATCCCCATCGAGCTGAGCCAGTTCGAGCGCACGGTTGCGGTGGTACGAGGCTTCTGCATGCCAGTCAAACTAGGCTCTGTCGTGTCAGAAATTTGTCCGAGCACCGCGCCACACCCTCACCCGGCATCAGCGTTCGGCATCAAATCAGACACTCGCAGCGAGGCGCGCATATCCAGGATCGCGTGCGTACCCGCGCTCGAGCTTTGGAGGTCGAGAGTCCACCCCACGTGCTCGCAGATCTTGCGAATGAGGTCCAATCCAAGCCCTGACCTGGCGCGCTCCACGCCGCTTCGCGCCATTGCGGTATAGAAACGCCCCAGCTCTTCCGGCGTCATGCCATGCCCAGGGTCAAGAATGCGCACGACGCCGGCAGGCTGTATCGAGAGTTCAATCGTTCCGCGATCGCTGTTCTCAATGGCGTTGCGCAGCAGGTTCGCAAGCGTCACTTGAATGACATGGGCGGGTGCCATGATGGAGCTTGGCACTGTGGTTCCGATCTCAAAACGGAGCGCCTTGTCCTGGGCGAGGTAAAGGTGATCAGTCACCAGTTGCGGAAGTAGACCTTCGATTCGATGGCATTCGCCGCCGTCCCGCATCCGATGGGGTTCCCTTGCGAGCACCAGCAAGGTCGCGATCAACTGGTCGATGTTGTCGACCGTTTGCCGTATCCGCCTCACTGTTTTTCGAGCGGCATCCGGAAGGTCGCTGCGTCCCTCGAGGATGTCCGCGGCCCCGCCAATGATGGCGATTGGCGTGCGTAGCTCATGACTGACGTTCTCGATAAAGCCGCGCTCGCGCTCAACGAACGCGTCGATACGTTCGAGGTAACGGTTCATCGCTGCAGCAATGGTGGCGACCTCGTGACCCGCTTGGCTTGCAACCTCTATTCGGTGTCCGCGAGTGTCTGGATCGAGTCCATCGACATGCGCCGCAAACTCCGATACCGGCTGCAACAGCCGCCCCGAAAGCACGTGGATGGCCCACGCGAGCAAAACTGCGCCAGCGAGGGATGAGAGGGCGACCCAGCCAAACAGGGAGCGCTCATTGCTTTCGATTTCCCCAACTTCGACGGTCATGAAGATGCGCTCGGTGCCGACGTCGCGGACCAGCACTGCGACCATGTGTCCGTCGAGCTCGATGCTGTTGTAAAGCCCCGGTGACAAGGCGCGCAACTCCGCCGGCATGGCGTCATCTGGCCCTTGAAGCGATCGGCTATAGCCGACGAGCGTCCCAGTGCGGGGGATCGGCTGCACGCGGCCTTGAGCCGGGTGCTCAATCAATCGATCCAGTTCGGCACTGAGCAGCGCTTCCCAAACGACGCTTTCGATCCGCTCGTTGGTCAAATAGCCATGCAGGAGAATCGCGGCGCTGAGCAATAGCGAGTACAGCAGCAGACCGAGTGCAATGCGCGTGCGTAGGGTGCGTCTAGTCGTCATCCGGGGCACCAATCCAATAGCCAGCCAAGGCCTTTGTGTGGATCAGTTTGCGGTCGAAGGGCCCATCGACTGCGGTGCGCAAGTCGTACAGATGCGATCGCAACCGACCGACATCGCCGGCCGCGTCTCCCCAAAGCACCTGCTCCAGTTGCTCCCTGCTGACGACTGCCGGCGAAGCGCGCATGAGCACCTCGAGGATCTTTCGAGATGCCGGATACAGTCGGATCGTCACCCCGCCCCGGGTGGCTTTCAGCGTGTCCAGATCGAACCGTAGATCTTCGATCTCAAGGACATGTAAGCGTGCCGGCAGCGCTCGATTGACCAATTTCTCCAGCCGGATTTCAAGCTCCGGAATCGCAAATGGCTTTGTCAGGTAGTCGTCAGCTCCGGCGTGGAAGCCCGTCAGCTTGTCGTCGAGCTCATTGCGGGCGGTCAGCATGATGATCGGGGCATTCGTGGGTCGGGCCGCTTGCAACAGCTTGATGAATTCGACACCGTCCAAGCGCGGCATGACCCAGTCGAGCACGATCGCATCGTAGTGATTGGCAAGCGCAAGGTGCAATCCGATCACGCCGTCCGGGGCGGCATCGAGAACGTGACCCCGCGCTTCGAAGTACTCGAACAAGTTAACCACCAGGCTGTGGTTGTCTTCGACGATCAGCAATTTCATAGCGGCTCTAGCGGTCGCGGCTCGCGTTTAGGACCAGCCGGCCTGGCATTCGAGCCTGGTCGGGACTCGGATTGCGAGGCGGAGCATTCATGCAACTCGCTTCAATGGACCACCCATCGTCAGCCAGCAAACACTGATCCAGACAAGCGCACCCGCTATTCCGGCGACGACGTCGCTCAGATAATGCACGCCAAGATAGACACGACTGGATGCGACAACCAGGACCAGTGCAGTCCCGAGCCAGACCGCCAGGTTTCTCCAGCGGGAGCCCGCCAGCAGGAGCATAAGGGTCCCGTAAAGCAGCATGCTGCCGGCAGCATGCCCGCTGGGAAAGCTGAACCCATCGGGAGTGATCAGCGGCGCATCGAATACCGGTCGCGATCGTGCGAAAACTTGCTTGAGCAGCAGGTTGAGCAACATTCCGCCGCCGATGGTGGTCACCGCGAATGCCGCGTCGCGCCAGCGCTTGCAGTATCCGGCAATCGCCGCGATCAGCAGCGTCATCGCCAATATTCCCGGTGTGCTATGCCAATGGGTCACTACCAGGAGTGGCTGCGTAAACCATGGTGTCCGGTGTGCCTGTAGCCAGCCACTGATCGACTGATCCAACGCGAAGAGAGCGCCAGCGCTTTGCACCTGCCACGCGAGGAAGGCGAACAGGCACGAGCCAGCGGCGATGACGCAGAAAAGGCGGACGCGATCCTCGTCCTTGTTCATTGGGGCGACGCCGCAGACGGGCTGGCTTTCGGATCGCACAAAAGATCTCTTCCTTTGGGTGCGCACCACACGGGCAAGGTGCAATGGCGCGAGCACATCATCGGCGGCCGACAATCGGTTCGGCGGCAGGTGGCCGCTGCATCAGGCCGTGCTGAAACCGATGACTGGCCGTTTGATAAAATGCGATGGCCTTGCGCTCATTGGTCGGATCCAGGGAAATGGCCGGTTGTTGCGTGTCATAGACAAAGGCTGGTGATACGGCTTGTGCACGACGGCCTGGGCTCAGCTCCACGAGCGCGTGCGGGTGCAGGTAGCCGAGCAACTGATAGGTGCCGATGAAGGCGCGCTCCTCGCCCGGTGGCTGCTGAAAAACATCGCGGCCGTAGAATTCGGTCTCGTAGTCCATTCCAAGCAGCCCGAGGATCGTCGGGGCGATATCGATCTGGCTGACCATGCGATCGAAACGTCCGGGCGCGATGTGGGCGGGCGCATAGATCCACATCGGGATGTGATATCGAAAGGTCGGCAGCGCTGCCTGGCCGGAGCTGGAGCCGCAGTGATCGGCGGTCAGGACGAACACCGTATCGGCGAACCAGGGTTTCGATCGGGCGCGTTCGATGAAGTCGACGATGGCCCAGTCAGTGTAGCGGACGGCACTCTCGCGCGTGCCTTGCGGCCACGGGCCGCGGCCTTCCGGAAAGGTGTACGGGCGGTGGTTCGAGGTGGTCATCACGTGCGCGAAAAAGGGCTTGCCGCTCGCGTAGCTCGAGTCGAATTCGCGCAACGCCAGGCTGTAGAGATCTTCGTCCGCGACGCCCCAGATATTCGCGAAGTGGATGTCCTCGCTGGCGATGTCGGAACGGTCGCGCACCCTGTAACCGTTGTGCGCGAAGAAGTAGTTCATGTTGTCGAAAGCGCCGAAGCCTCCGTACAGGAACTTGGATTCGTAGCCCTTGCCGTTGAACACGCGCGCAAGGCTGAAGAGATCCTCATTGCCGGGCCGCTTGACGATGGACTCACCGGGTGTAGGCGGCACCGACAACGCGAGCGCCTCGAGCCCCCGCACCGTGCGCGTGCCGGAGGCGAACAGGCGCGTGAACACCAAGCTCTCGGCCGTCAGTCCGTCGAGCCGCGGCGTCTGGCTGGGCTTGCGTCCGAAAGTGCCTGAGTAGGATGCCGACAGGCTTTCCACGCTGATCAGTACGACATTGAGCTTCTTCTCCGGCGCCGCGTTGGTGATCTGACGACGGATACCCGTCGGATCGTTGCTCAAGAAGCGCGCATCGGGCGACGCAAGCTCCTGATGGAGAACCTGGAAAGCCTGGTCGAGCGGCAGGCTGCGATAGAAGCGGTCGTAATCGAGCGATGCCATCCGATACGCCGCAAAAAACTGGTAAATGCCGTTTCCTGCCAGCTCGTTGACGTACTGGTTGCTGCGTGTTTCCTTCAACGAGGCCGAGACGAACACCGTTCCAAGGGCCGCGAGCCCGATCCAGGCTGCGAGTACCGCGCTGCGCTGCAGGAAGCTCGTCGGCTGAGTCACCCGCGGCAGGCGCCAGCGGCGCGTACCGAAAAAGACCAGCAAGCTGGCCACAGTGAGACCGCTAAGTATCCAGCCGATCGGGTAGGACTCGCGGATATTGCCGATGACCTCGGTGGTGTAGACGAGATAGTCGACGGCGATGAAATTGAAACGCGTCTGGAATTCGTCCCAGAACGTCCATTCCGCGACCGCCACGAACAGCGCAACGAACAGCAGGACAAAGCTCAAAGTCGCGACCGCAGCGCGCCAGCGACGCTTCTCAAAACCTCTTGCGGGCATCACCCAGAGCAGCAGCCCCAGCGGCAGGCTGAAATAGACAAAAGCCAGCACGTCGTAGCCGAACCCGACCGCAAATGCATACAGGTAACTTTGCGGCGATACCGGGACGCCATTGCCGGTCGCGATCAGCAATGCAACGCGTGTCAGTGCGGAGATCGCCAAGAAACTGATCCCAAGCCAGAAGACCGGATGAAACCGCGATCCGATCGCAGCGAGCAGAGAAACTCGAACCGATTGCGGATTGCCCAGGTTCGGCTGCGCTTCCACATCCACCAACGAACGCACCAAGAGCATGCAGGGAGGCCGCGATACTGGGATGCGCGCAGACTGGGCGCGTGGCGTCCTAAAAAAGTCGCAGCCACCCCGACAAGGTTTGGACGGTAACGCTCAACGGAAGAGCGTGATCACGGACCAGACCATTGCAGCGTTGACCATAGCGAAGAGCACCGCGGCAGAACCCATGTCCTTGGCGCGGCCGGCGAGTTCGTGCAACTCGGGTGTCGTCTTGTCGACAATGGCCTCGAGGCCGGCGTTCAACAGTTCGAGAGTCGGCACCAGGACTACGCACGCAGCCAGCAACGCCTTTTCGGCGGGAGTCGACCCCAGATGCAGCCCCAGAGGAACCAGGATCAGGGTGAGGTAAATTTCCAGCCGGAAAGATGCCTCGACGCGCCACGCGGCAACGAGCCCCTGCGTCGAGTAGCGCAGTGCGCGCAGGATTTGCCGCGGCCCTCTGGGTTCGTTGGTGGCCATCTCAAGTGGGACGAGGTTGATAGTTCGCCGATAGCGCGCCCTGTCGGGCGATTGCAAAGGGCGCCGGCATCACTTGGGGTTCGAGCGGCAGCGCCGATGCCACTTCCCCGCGGATGCTGCGCCTGGGAGTAAGTTCCGATGCCGATCGCCGGCGGGAACAGCACAGACAGTCTCGTTGTGCCATGTCGTAAAATTGTCGCATCCGTTCCGACCTCAGCCCGACACGACCGCCATAGCGTGCAGCTCATGATCGTAAGCTGCACCTCCCTCCTGCCAATCGTCCCCCGATGGCTCCATAACGTGCGGGAATCGTGTTGACCTTTTCAGAAGAAATTTCCAGCCCCAACTCACCCATCGATGCCACGGTTGCGCGCCGCCATTTCTGGCTGCTGATGCTGGTGGCGCTGCTGGTGCTCGGCGCGGGTTTGGGTCTGCGCGACCCGTGGCCTTCTGACGAGCCGCGCTTCGCCCTCGTCGCGAAACAGATGGTGGAATCGGGCGACTGGCTGTTTCCGCGCCGCGGCGTCGATCTTTACTCGGACAAGCCGCCGATGCTGTTCTGGCTTCAAGCGTTCGCCTATTCGCTCATCGGCAACTGGCGTATCGCCTTCTTGCTGCCATCGCTGGTGGCGGCGCTCGGAACGATCGCGCTCACCTACGACCTGAGCCGGCGACTGTGGAATCCGCGATTTGGGCTGTACGCGGGTGTCGCGGTGCTGTGTGCCTTTCAGTTCATGTATCAGATGAAGCGCGCGCAGATCGATCCGTTGATCACGCTGCTGATCACGCTGGCGAACTACGGGTTGCTGCTGCACTTCCTCAAGGGGCCGAACTGGCGCGCCTACTGGATGGGCTGTTTCGCGGCGGGCCTCGGCGTGATCACCAAAGGCGTGGGCGTCATTGCGTTGCTGATGTTCCTGCCATACGTGTTCGCGCGCGTACGCGGCTGGGAGGTCGCCCGCCCGGAGCCTTCGCTTGGTCGCTGGTTACTCGGACCTGCGCTGTTTTTCGCGGCCATCGCCATCTGGCTGGTGCCCATGGTGCTCGCAGTCATGGCGCGCAACACGCCCGAATACACGACGTATATGAACGACATCCTGTTCCGGCAGACGGCAAAGCGCTACGCCGAATCCTGGTCGCATGCGCAACCATTCTGGTACTACGGTCCGATCCTGCTGTTCAACTGGTTCCCGCTTTCGCTGGCCTATATCGGCGCATTCCCGCGCTGGGTCCGCGACCTGAAGCTGCGCGACGCTCGGATCATGCTGCCGCTCGCGTGGACTGCCCTGATCGTCGTCTTCTTCAGCATTCCGACCGGCAAGCGCGACGTCTACATTCTGCCGGCGCTGCCGATGGTGGCGCTGGCCCTCGCACCCTATCTCGAAGAACTGCTACGGGCGCGCTGGCTGCGCAACGTTGCCTTCTGGATTACCGCAGTGGGCGGCACCGTCATCGTCGCCGCCGGCATTGTTGCGCTGCTCGGCAAGGTCGAGAAGGCGAATCTGATGGCCAACGAGCGCGAACTCGCCGAGGGCGGGCGCTGGTTGTGGTGGATGGTCATCGCCATCGGGACGGGCTTCGTGGCGTCCGCTGCAGCATTTCGGCCGAGCCGGGGCGTGCATGCATTGCTAGCGGGCATCGCCACGTTGTGGGTCATCTATGGCTTCTGGGCGCATCCCGTTCTCAACGATTCAAACTCAGCCGCGCTAGTCATGCGCAAGGCCGGCATGTCAATCGGACCGACCGCCGAGTTGGGCTTGGTCGCCTGGAAGGAGCAGAACATGCTGATGGCGGATCGCAAAGTGACCGACTTCGGATTCAAGCGTCCTCACAAAGTACAGTTCGCGGCAGCCAACACCTGGCTGGAAAGCGCTCCAGAAAAGCGCTGGATTTTCATCCTCGAGGCGGCGATGGGTGAATGCATTGATCGCACGCGTGCGCATCCTATTGGTTATGCGAACCGGCGCGAATGGTGGATCTATCAGCGCGATGCGGTGATTCCCGGGTGCGTCCCCACGTGAGCCCGGCCTCGCTCAACATCCTCATCGTCGAAGACCATCCTGGCCTCGTGGCCAATTTCTACGATTTTTTTGAAAGTCGTGGTCATCGCATCGACGCCGCTGCGAATGGCGTGCTCGCGCTGAATCTCTTGAGCCAGCACACCTACGATGTCGTAGTGATCGACTGGATGATGCCGCGTTTGAACGGGATCGGCCTCGTCAGCAAGATGCGCTCGGGCCTTGGCCTCGAAACGCCGGTGATCATGGTGACGGCGAAGAGCACGCTGGACGACAAGATCGTCGGATTTCAATCCGGAGTCGACGATTACCTGGTCAAGCCGTTCGAGATGGCCGAGCTCGAGCTACGCTGCCTGGCGCTCTCGTACCGCAAGCCACGACGCCAACGTGTCCTGACTGTCGACGACTTGCGCCTCGATCTCGACACCTTCGAATGTGTGCGCGGCGAGCGTCCGGTCTCGCT
This sequence comes from Rhodanobacteraceae bacterium, assembly GCA_031425695.1. GTDB lineage: Bacteria > Pseudomonadota > Gammaproteobacteria > Xanthomonadales > SZUA-5 > JANPJV01. Next base: position 28,596 of record JANPJV010000230.1, read on the forward strand.
GTTTCCAGTCACCCGCACCTTGCTGACCTTGCTCATGCAGGAATCACCGAAGGTGGTCAGCCGCGAACGACTCATCGAGGCGGTCTGGGCGGGTGCGCCCCCCACGACGGATCTGCTGCGAAGGCATATCCACGAGTTGCGCCGGCAACTGGTGCAGGGAGATGAGCCCACGTTGCTGCACAGCGTTTCCGGTGTCGGCTATGTGCTTCGTCGCGCCGACAGCCAATGAGGCCACGTTCTCTGCAGCAGCGCATCGCCATCTATCTGACCTTCTTTTCGCTTCTGGTCGCGTTCCCGTTGATCCTCGTCGGCGTTTTCATCAACGAACGGGCGGAGCAGGAATTCTGGGAGCAGATGCTGAGCGCCGAGCTTGCGGATGTCGACTTGAGCGCGCCACGAGGCGAGGTCACTCGTCACGGGGTCCTGAACTCCTACGTATGGCGCACCGACCTCGCCAATAGTCCCAAAGTAGTACCGCCAGAGATTGCGCCCCTCGCCGCAGGTTTACACGACAACATCCAGTACGACGGCCGCGAATGGGCCGTGCTCGTGCGCGAGCAGCCGGGCGTGCGCGCTGCCGCCAGCATCGACATCACCGAGCTCGAATCCGAAGAAGCCGAGCTCTCGACCTGGGCAATAGTCGTCACGGTGCTGGCCATCGTCCTGCTTCTGGTGGCGTTAAACTGGCTGGCACGGCGGGCGGTGGATCCGGTGACTGCGCTGTCGGCACAATTGGCGACGCGCTTGCCGACGACAACCACGCCGGTCGTTACCGAGTTCAAGGAGCGCGAGATCACCGCAGTGGTCGACGCCCTTAATGGGTTTGTCTCGCGCATCCACGAACACGTCCAACGCGAGAAGTTGTTCGTCGAGACGATGAGCCACGAGCTGCGCACGCCGCTTGCGGTGATTCTCGGGGCGGTCGAGGTGCTCGAGTTGCCGGGCGCGAGCGCAGCGCGCAGCCACGCTGCGCTGACGCGCATCCGGGATACCGCGAAAGGACTCACCGAGCTTACGCAGGTCCTGCTATTTCTTTCAAACCGCAAGCCGTCCGCCGTCAACAACGCGCCGGTGTCGCTCGAGGAGGTACTGAAGCGCAGCCTCGCACTCTTCGAGCAAGAATTGGCATCCAAAGGTATGCGCATCGAACTGACTGTGGCTTCGCCGGTCGTCGTAAATGCCGAACCCTCGCTGTGCGCCATCGTGGTCAACAACCTGATCCAGAATTGTTGCGATCACGGCGTCGGCTCGGTCGACATCCGGCTGTCGGTAGAAGGCCTCTCGTTTTCGAACCGTATCGAAAGCGCCCCAGGAAATGAGCCACCTCCCTCATGGCGCGGGAACATCGGCCTTGGCCTCGATCTGATCGATCGAACCTGCACCCAGCTCGGCTGGCAGCTGCTGACTTTGAGCGAGGGAGACGTATTTAGCGCCGAGGTGACCTTCGGCCTCACGCGTCTATGACGGCGCGAGCAGCCTGAACCACTAGTCCTGGCGGTTCCGACTTTATTCCGACGGGCACCGCGGATGCTGTGCGGATTGCACAGTAGAGCGCGCTCGTCATGACCAGCTTCTCGTTGCCCCGCTACCTTTGGACAAGGCCGGTGTATCGGCTGCCTGGCATGTTGGCATCAGCGAATCGACGCGCATGACGCACACCGCCTCCAGTGGTGCCATAGGTCTACGTGAGCGTGGAGACCTCCATGCCGGCATTGCGACTCCGAGAGCGACGCTCAGTACTTCGGTCGCCAGCCTGCTCCTAGCCGCCTACGTCCTGCTGCTCGCGAACGTATCGCTCTGGAGATCGGTGTGGCATGCCCTCGCACCGGTAACGCCCGCCGATGCACCGTTCGTGTTCACTGTCGCAGTCATGCTGCTCATGCTGTTCTGGATGGTGTTCGCGCTGCTGGGCTGGCGTGGTGTCGCCAAACCGGCGTGGGTGACCCTGCTCGCCATCACGTTCTCTGCGGCGTACTTCATGGACAGCTACGGACTGGTCGTGGATCGCGTTGCGATCCAGAGCGTATTCGAGACCGATCCGCGCGAGGCCTCTGAATGGTTCAGCGCAAGAATGCTCCCGTATGTGGTGGGGGCGCTCATACCGACGATCTGGTTGCTCAGGCTGCAGTTGAGCTTCCGGCCCTGGACGCGTGAGCTGGTGGCCAAGGCGGGGGTCATCGTTCTCGTCGTGACGGTCATCGGCTCCGGGATCCTGACGTACTTCCCCAAGCTCTCCACGATCGCCCGCAATCATCGCGAACTGCAGCACATGATCAACCCGACGACCGTCCTGCAGTCGGTCTACGGGTACGCACGCCGGCTGGTTGCCCCGCGCCCCACGACGGTCATCCCGGTGCTGACCGACGCCAAGTTGGGCTCCAGCTGGACCGGTGCAGCCAGGCGAAGGTTGTTGGTACTGGTCGTGGGCGAATCGGCGCGGGCCAGCAGCTTCAGCCTGAACGGGTACACGCGGGAGACCAACCCACGTCTGGCCCAGGAAAACGTCATCAACTACGGCGACGTACACAGTTGTGGCACCAGTACGGCCATCTCGCTCCCGTGCATGTTCACCGACCTCGGGGAGACCAATTACACCGATCTGACGGGGCGCGGCCGCGAGAGTCTCCTCGATGTCCTCAAGCGCGCCGGCCTGGCGTCGCTCTGGATCGACAACAACACGGGTAGCAAGAACCTGGCTGCTCGTTCCGGAGAGGTGTCCGTCGCTGCCGATCGCGATCCGAAGTACTGCGGGGAACAGGGTTGCTACGACGACATCCTGGTGGCTCGCCTGCGCGACGTGCTGGACGGAAAGGAGCCTCCTGCCGTGGTCGTGCTCCACCAGAAAGGCAGCCATGGTCCGTCTTACTTCGAGCGCTACCCGCCCGAATTTCGCCGGTTCACGCCGACCTGCGAGAGCAATGAACTGGACGATTGCACCCGCGAGGAAATTGTCAACACCTACGACAACTCCATTTTGTATACGGACCACAATTTGGCCGGTGTGATCGAGGTGCTTCGCGAGCGGGAAGACCGTCTGGATAGCGCAATGATCTACGTCTCAGACCACGGCGAGTCCACTGGCGAAAAAGGCATGTATCTGCACGGGGCGCCGTCGTTCATGGCACCCCTGGAGCAGAGCCAGATACCCATGGTCCTGTGGATTTCACCCACATTTTCAGATCGCTTCGCCATCGATACCGGCTGCTTGCGCGAACATCGTGGAAGCTCGCTGTCCCATGACGTGCTGTTCCATTCGGTGCTGGGGTTGCTCGACATACAGACACGAGGCTACAAAAGGCCTCTGGACATCTTCGCTGGTTGCCGCCTTCCGCGTGACCTTGCCTTGATCGGTCTAGTCGCTGACGATTGAAATTGTCGCTGGCCCCGCTAAACCGGCGTAGACCTCACCCACACTAGATTTCAGTCACTCCGCACAATCGATTGCGACCACCAGTTTTTGCTTTGTAAAGCGCCTTGTCAGCTGCTTCTAAGAGCGTCGCGCTGGTATTGCCGTCCGCGGGGTAAGCGGCCACGCCGATGGAGGTCGTGATGCGTCCGAGCGGCACGCCGTGATGGGAAACCTCCATTTGCTCGGTGGCGCTGAGGATGGCTTGCGCTCGCTGCATTCCGATGTCGGATTCGACCTCGGGCAGGATCAGGGTAAATTCCTCGCCACCGAAGCGGCAGGCGATGTCCTCAGGACGGCAATGCGACTGGAGAAGTCGCCCGAAAGCAGACAGCAAAGCGTCTCCACCTGGGTGCCCATGCTGGTCATTGAAGCTTTTGAAATGATCCAGATCGAACATGAGCACCACCAACGGGAGCTTGCGTCGGTCGCAACGCGCGATCTCCCGCGCAAGCGATGCTTCGAGATAGCGCCGGTTGTATAGCCCCGTGAGCGCGTCTCGAATTGACTGGTGCCGGAGGTCCTCACGCAATCGGAGGTTGGCCAAGGCAAGGGAAAATTGCTCGGCGGCCAACAGCACCAAATCAAAATCCGGGAGCGGGCCAGGCCCGCAGCCACTCAGGTACCACCACCCCATCAGTTCACCCTGAGCCGTCAGGGGCAGGCACATCGTCGCCACCGAGATGCCCGACTGAGGAAGCTCGACGTGAGCGCACTTGATATCCGCGGCAACGTCGTGACAGCAATAGGGCTTGTTTCGGCGCACCGCCCAGCAATCCGATGGCAACGGCAAGACGTCGCTGGTCGCCAGGTGCAGTCCCCAAGTGACCGACGCCTCCGCGTGATCCCTGGAGGCGCGGATCAGGTAAATCGTGCCCGATAAACTCGGCGCCAGACTAGACAGCGCTCGGCTCGTCAGCGCGAGCAGTTCGGCGGTGCCCTCACAGGTCTGGAGCATGCCCGTGTACTTGCTCAAAGCTTCCATGTCGCCAGAGAGCTTGCGCAAGCGTTCCTCGGAATCTCGGGCCGCCCGCTCGGAGGCTCGCCGATCGCGGTTTTCGCGCATCAACAATCGATAGACCACCGCCAGCATGAGCAAACTCAACGGTATTCCGAGTGTCGCGGCTAGCACCAGCCGAT
>JANPJV010000231.1:0-4329 GCA_031425695.1 Rhodanobacteraceae bacterium
GTTCAAATCGGCGCCGTTGCTGCAGGCGTACGCGCACCAGCTGTGGATGACTGTACGCGACGAAGAATTTTGATCTCCGTGCGCGCGCAGTGACGGTTGAGAACGGCCACCGCTGTCGGTGGAGAACTGCAGCGCAGCAGCGGATTTTCCAGCCGGGTTCTTCACTCTTGGAAACTATGCGACAGCAGCTTCCAGAAGCGGAGTGCGTCTCACTTTGTAAGTGATGTCTTTGTCGAAAATGGGTGCAAGTCCTGTGAGGAACAACCCATGTCGATCGTATCCACTCGTGCGCTGCGCACGTACCTTTCTGTCTGCGCCATCGCGCTTGCCGGTTGGGCAACAGACGCCGACGCTGCGACGCGCTACATCCGTACCGATGGTGGCACTGCCGCCCAGTGCACTGGCCTCAGCAACACGCCGTATGGGGGGACGGGCAGTGCGCAAGCCTGCGCGTGGAATCACCCGTTCCAGGCGCTGCCGCCAGGCGGTCCGGCGCGCATTGCCGGTGGCGACACGCTGATCATCGGATCCGGCAGCTACATGATGGGGCTCGGCGCGTCGGGCGCGACCCGGTGCCACCAGAGCTACAGCTGGGACTGCTTCATGACGCCGATCCCGAGCGGCCCGTCGGCGACGCAGCCGACCCGCATTCTCGGCCAGGGCCACGATGCCGGGTGCGCAATCGCGCCGCAGCTCTGGGGCACGGAGCGCGCGTCGATGGTGCTGAACCTGCAGGGCAGCTCGAATATCGAGGTCGCCTGCCTCGAGATCACCGATCGCGAGAGCTGCATCGAGCAGCATTGCCACAATGGCTCGTGCACGGGCGAAGTGCTTGCCTGCAACCGCGCCACGGCACCCTGGGGCAAGTGGGCCGGCGTCGGCATCAAGGCCAGTGACTCGATGAAGGTGTGGCTCAAGGATCTCAATGTCCACGGCATGGCGCACCGTGGCGTGGTTGCCGGCCGCCTGACCGACTGGACCATGGAGCGCATGAAGATTCGCGCCAATGGCTGGGCGGGCTGGGACGGTGACATCGGCGGCAACAGCTCCAACAGCGGCCAGATCAAGTTTTCCCGTCTCGAGTTGGCGTGGAATGGCTGTGGCGAACGCTATCCGAGCGGCGAAATTTTCGGCTGCTGGGGGCAGGGCGGTGGCGGTTACGGCGACGGTCTCGGCACTGGGGCGACCGCAGGCAACTGGGTGATCGAGGACTCGATGATCCATCACAACACCTCGGATGGCCTCGACCTCCTCTACATGAGCGCGGGTGGCAGCGTCACCGTGCGACGCACCTGGGCCGAAGGCAACGCGGGGAACCAGCTCAAGACCAAGGGCAACTCGCTCATCGAGAACTCGGTCATTGTTGGCAACTGCGCCTACTTCCAAGGGGTGGCTGGCAACAACCTGCACAGTGGTGATCATTGCCGGGCGCAAGGCAACGCGCTGTCGATCGGGCTGACCACCACCAGCCAGGCCACCATCGTCAACAACACCATCAGCAGCGAGGGCGATTGCCTGATCCTGAGCGGCGGCGGCTCGACCGGCGCGCGGCTGACCATCGCCAACAACCTGATGATCGGCGAGGTCGACTGGCGCCAGCCGAATGAGCGCTCATGCGCCATGTACACCGAAGGCACCGAAGTGGTGACCTGGGATCGTAACTTCGTTACGGGCGTCAAGAACAACGCCTGCCCTGGCAACAGCGCGTGTACCGGATCGCCACTGATCACCAACCGGCTCTACACCCATTTCGATCCGCGCCCGCTCGCCGGCTCGCCGTTGATCAACACCGCAGCCATCGGCCGCGCGCCGCTCCAGGATTACCTCAGCGTCAGCCGCGACGCCAGCGCCGACATCGGTGCGATCGAATTCATTCCGGTGCTGGCTTGTGTCCCGCCTCCGGAGCCGGGTCCGACGCGTCCGAGCGGCCTGGGTGGGCTTTGACGGAGGTCGGTCCGGCATAACGCGTCCGGACAAGGTCCGGACCCACGTCACAGCTGGTCCGATCTTCGCGGTCACGCGACGATCGGACCAACCGCTGGGGACTCATTCCAGGACCCAGTAAACCCGCATCGTCACCATTTCGCCCGAGTTGCTGTACGGCTCGAGGATCACGTTGGCCGTGGGTTGGTAAGCGCCGGAGGCGGCAGCAAGGACAAGCACCCGCTGCGTCGAGCCGTCCGGGAGCGTCGCGACGGCGGACACCTCGTAGTTGGCCGGGGGCAGGTCGTGGAGCGCGTCGGAGACCGGCGCATTTGGCCCCGTGGATCGCTCCATCGTCACCGGTACCGCATCCGCGCCATCGATGCGTTTGGACGTTGGTGTGAGCGTCCAGGTGATCCGTGTGCCGTCGCTCGGCGGCGTTTGCGGCGCCTTCGTGTCCTCCCGATAAATCGAGCGAAGCACGGGAATCGAAATGCCGTACCAGTGGGTCGCGTTCGCTGGATCCGGGTTCAACACACTCGCCTTGGGACCGGTGAGGCGCCAGGCGAAGTTCTGCACGATGCCTTCCGCGCCGTCGCGCGTTTCCTCGACGGGATCAAGCGGCTCGAGCGGGGCAACGTAGTTCTTGCCTTCGAACGGGAAGGTGATCGTCCCGAACGGTGGGTAGAACATTCCCGGCGGAAGCTCGAGCTTGAACGTGCCGTCGGGGCCGACCTTCGGTGAGAACGAGTTCCGCTCGCCGACGGCGGTGACGCCATTGATCGTAACGGCGTACTTGACGCCCGGCAACGTGATCGGCGACCCATCGACCAGGGCGACGCGGCCGGTGAAACGACCTGCTTCTGCGGCGCTTCTCGTGCCTGCACCCGCTGGTGCGCCGGCGGCTCCGGGTCCAGCGGAATCGCTCGGGCCGTCGCAGCCGGGCGCGGCGAGAAGTACCGCGATGAGCAACCACACCTGCCGATGCGAATGTTGACCGGTCATAGAACCCCACGCTGAACGCCATTGTCGCGTTGCACTGTAGGTCTTCACCCCACGGGCGAGCAAGCGCGGGGAGTCGCAGCAGCGCTCGAATAAGCGCTGCGGCGCACGCGCAGGCCGGCCCTGTGGGCGAGGGCATCTATCGATTAATCGCGATAAAGCGATATATTCTGTTTGCGCGTCTCGCGCGCGCTTGCCGAGGGGAGCTGCGACGGAGTGGATTGTGCTGTCCCGCAGGTGATTTGAGATGTTTATGGGACACACACTCTTCCGCCACGCTCGGCAATGCGCTCACCTAAAGAGCCCCAACCGCCAACGCTGGAGGTTGAGTCATGTCCGCGACAAATCATTCCCGTCGTATTGCCTATGCCACGTCTGCGGAAATGCCGCAGTTCTACGAGGAGGATCTCGGCCTCGTCGCTGCGCTGCGTGCGCGCGGGGTCGATCCGGTGGTGACCATCTGGAGCGATCCCGATCACGACTGGTCCCAATACGACGCGGTCCTGATCCGCACGATCTGGGACTATTTCCGTCGCTATCCTGAGTTCCTGAGCTGGCTCGAACGCCTGGCGTCGCTTGGCGTGCGTACGCTCAACGACAACGCACTGCTGCGTTGGAACAGCGACAAACGCTACCTGCTCGAATTGGAAGCCCTCGGCGTACCCGTCGTGCCCACCACGCTCGTCTCCGGGGCTGGCCTGGCGGACACGATCGCGCGGTTGGACTATGACGAGTTCGTGGCCAAGCCCGCGGTGAGCGGCGGCGCCTGGCGTGCGTTCCGCGGCCGGCGCGACGATCCGGCGCTGGCTGCCGTGATCGCCGCGGCACCGACGTCCCTGGATTATCTCGTGCAACCGTTCGTTCCCGAGGTGACGCGTGATGGCGAGTGGTCGTCGCTATGGTTTGGCGGCGAGCCGAGCCATGCCGTCGCCAAGCGCGCAGGCGCGGGCGAGTGGCGCGTGCAGAGCGATTTCGGCGGCCGCTTCGACGTTCTCGACGCGCCTGCGGAAGTCACGCTGGCTGCGGGCCGCGTGCTCGATGCGATCGCCACGCTCGGCTTTCGTCCGACGACCTATGCGCGTGTCGACGGCGTCATCGTCGACGGACGCTTCCTGCTCATGGAACTGGAGGTCATCGAGCCGCGCCTGTTCTTCACCGGCGACCCGCGCGAGGCTGATCAATTCGCGGATGCCATCGTCGCGGACCTGCGAGCAGGGTAGGGCGCGTCACGGAGAAGCATGTACGGCGGTGGTGGCTTGCAGCCTTGGTAGCCCGGGTAAGCACAGCGCACCCCCGGGCCGCACCGGATCTCACGGGTGCGCCTTCGGCTTGACGGGAAGCATGTACGCGGCGGTAGCTTGCGGCCTTGGTAGCCCGGGTAAGCGCAGCGCACCCGGGGCGCAC
>JANPJV010000232.1:0-72271 GCA_031425695.1 Rhodanobacteraceae bacterium
CGTAGGTCATGTTGCCCGCGCCAGCGGGCTACTTGACGGATTTCGGGGAAGAACGTCAAGTAGCCCGCTGGCGCGGGCAACATGACCTACGTAGTTTCAGGGCCGCGTACGCGTGGCCTTGAAACTACTGACGCCTGCGCAGGTAGTTCAGCAGATCCATGCGCGTGATCAGGCCGATGAAGCGTTCGCCGTCCATGACGATGGCGACGTGGCCGCGTTCGAAGATCGGCAGCAGGTCTTGCATTGAACGGGACATCTCGATCTGGTCAAGCTTGGTGATCATGGCCTCGCTCACCGCGCACTGGAATTGGCACGGGTTGTTGTAGACCTTCATCAGCACGTCGGATTCGTCGAGGATGCCGACGATGCGATCGTCGTCGACCACCGGCAGTTGCGAGACGTCGTAGAGCTTCATGCGTTGATAGGCGACGGTAAGTGTTTCGCTCGGGCGCACGACGATGGTGTCCTTCTCCGAGTACGGACGGTTGATCAGGTCCCTCAAGTCGCCAGTGTGCTCGCGCTCGATGAAACCGTTGTCGCGCATCCAGTAGTCGTTGTACATCTTCGACAAGTACTTGTTGCCGGTGTCGCAAACGAAGGTGACCACTTTCTTCGGCGTCGTTTGCTCACGGCAGTAGCGCAGCGCCGCGGCAATCACGGTACCGGTTGACGAGCCACCGAGAATGCCTTCGGAGCGCAATAGCTCGCGAGCGACGGTAAAGCTCTCGCGGTCGCTGATCGCATAGGCCTTCTTGACCATGCTGAAATCGCTGATCGCGGTGAGGTAATCGCCGCCGATCCCTTCGACTGTCCAGCTGCCGCCGCTCTTGTCGAGTTGCTTTTCATTGACGTACTTGGTGAGGACCGAGCCGACCGGATCACCGAGCACCAGCTCGACATGCGGCGCGGCGCGACCGAAGAAATGCGTGAGGCCGGTCAGCGTGCCGCCCGAGCCCACGCCGAAGACCACCGCATCGAGATCGTGTCCCATCTGCTGCCAGATTTCCGGGCCGGTACCGAATTCGTGCGCGTGCGGGTTCGATTCGTTGCCGAACTGGTTGATGAAGAGCGCGCCCGGCGCCTCTTCGGCAATGCGACGCGCAAGGTCCTGGTAGTACTCGGGGTGGCCCTTGGTCACGTCCGAGCGCGTCAGCACCACCTCGGCGCCCATGGCCTTCAGGTTGAAGATCTTCTCGCGGCTCATTTTGTCGGGCACGACCAGCACCAGCCGATAGCGCTTCTGCTGTGCCACCAGCGCCAGGCCCAGGCCCGTATTTCCAGCCGTGCCCTCGACGATCGTCCCACCCGGCTTCAAGACGCCCCGGCGCTCGGCATCCTCGATCATCGACAAGCCGATGCGATCCTTGATCGAACCGCCGGGATTAGTCGACTCCAGCTTGAAGTAAAGCTCGCAGACTCCCGTATCCATGCGCTGACAGCGCACCATCGGCGTGTTGCCGATCAACTCCAGAACATTGTTGTACACCGCCATCGTCATCTCCTGCCGGTGCACGCAAACCGCGCCACCCAAGGTAGGCAAGACTGCACCAGGGACGGTTGGGGCTCAACCGGCGGCGGCGTTGTTCGGTTTGCTCCGATCCCGCTCCAAAATTTTGACGCAAATGAACGCTAAGGGAGCAAAGGACGCAAAAAAGCGTGTCATCCGTCCCGCTTACTTTGCGGCTTTTATTTGCTCCCTTTGCGTTCCTTTGCGTCAAATCAACTCCCTCGCAGGCTGCATCAAAAGCGCAGCGCCGCGAGATCCACGTTGCCGCCGGAGAAGATCACGCCCACTTTCCTGCCGTGGAATTCCTCCGGATGCTGGTAGATGGCGGCGAGCGGGATCGCGCAGCTGGGTTCGATGACGATTTTCAGGCGCTCGTAGACGAGCCGCAGGGCGGCCATGGTGTCGGCGTCGCTGACCGTCAGGATGCGGGTTTGGTGCGAGCGCAGGATGGCGAAATTCGGCGCGCCGAGGTCAGCACGCAAGCCGTCACAGACGGTGTCGACGGCCTGGTTCTGCTGGAGCTCGCCGCTCGCGAAGCTGCGTGCGGCATCGTCGGCGCCGCTTGGCTCGGCACCGAAAATCGATACTTCCGGGAGCAGTCCGCGGGCCGCAATCGCGCTGCCGGAGAGCAGGCCACCGCCCGAGATCGGCGCGACCAGCGCATCCAGGTGACCGATCTCGCGGATCAGCTCAAGCGTCGCCGTGCCTTGTCCGGCAATCACGTTCGCGTCGGCGAACGGATGCACGAGCACTGCGCCTGTCTGCGCCTGCACCCGTTCGAGCGTCGCAATGCGCGCGTCGTGGTTGGGTTCGCAGAAGACGATGCTGGCACCGAGCCGGCGCACTGAATCGATTTTCACGCGGACCGTGTTCTCGGGCATCACCACGTGCGCAGGGATCCCGCGCAGTCGCGCCGCCAGCGCGAGTGCAGCAGCGTGGTTGCCCGACGAGTGGGTGGCGACGCCACGCGCCGCGTCAGCTTCGGAGAGCGCGAACACCGCGTTGCAGGCACCGCGGAATTTGAACGCGCCGATGCGCTGGAAGTTCTCGCACTTGAAGTAAATCTGCGCGCCGGTCTCGGCATCGAGACTGCTGCTGCGCAGTACCGGTGTGCGCTGCGCATACGGTGCAATCCGCGTCGCCGCGCGCCAGATGGCGGCGAGATCGGGCGGGGTGAAGGGTGTTGTGGGCGACATGGTGGATATCCACGTTGTTAGAGTGAACGGCAGCCCCATCGCGATCGGCATGGGCGCAGATCAGAGCAGGAGCTAGAAACCTATCCACAGATGACACAGATGAAGGCAAGGCAAAGCATCATCAAATTGAATGCGCTTGCTCTCATCTGCGTCATCTGTGGATAGGCTCTTCGCTCCAGCTCTGATCTGCGCCCATGCAGCCTGCGACGGTCTCGTCTGATGCGTTTTTGTCCGCTCCATCTTTGCGTTTTGTGCGCCGGCTGCTCTTCTGATGCCCCGGGTGACCCCCAAAACGACGACGCCCGGCAAGCCGGGCGTCATCGATCGAGCCTTGACGGCGATCAGCCGTCCGCAGGCACCGGTTCCGTCGCAGGTGCCGGGGTTTCCACCGGGGCGTCGACCGGAGCTTCGACCGGCGCAGCGGGCGGAATTGCGTTCGGATCGAGCGGCGCCAGCGGTGCGCTCAGCAGCGGTACGAAGATGCGCGTCACCTGCACCATCGGAACCTCCGCCGCGGCCGGGTCAGCCGCCGGAGCGCTGCCATCCGTCGGTGCAACCGGCGTGGTTTCGGCGACGGCGACATCGGACAACGGCGCCGGGCGGTCGGGCAGGATCTCGATCACCGGCTTGACCGTGGGATCGAAGGGCAGCGCGCGGATGGTTGCGTAGGCCTGCATCTTTTCGACGGTGACCTTGCTCTTGTCACGCTCGCCGACGTGCTCGGCGATCAGGACCGGGCCAGACAGGGTCTGCACGGCTTCGACGTTATTGGCCATCGGCACGTCGTTGCGATCGACCGGCAGCACCACATCGAAGGCCAGGCGATAGCGTTCCTTCAGGGTGACCGTCACCTGCGCCGGACCGGTCACGATGAGGTTGTTGCGATCCGCCACGGCCTGGACGGCCTTGAGGCTCTCGACCACACCGGCGGTCAGGTCAGTCTGTTCGTCGGCGCTGTAGACCTCGACCAGGCTGGCCAGCTTCAGGCCAGGCTGCGCGACCAGATCCTGCTGGGTGATCGTGACGTCGCTGTAATCACGCGCAAAAGCACTCGATTCGAGCAAGGCCTTTAGGCGCATGAGCCCGTACTGGAAATCGCTGCCGACCGAGGAATCCAGGTACTGGCCCTTGATGCGCTCGATCGGGTTGGTGCCGAGCTCGGTGTCGTAGCTCCATTTGACCTTGACGCCGAGGTCGCTGGACGCAACATCGAACACCACGGTCGCGGTACGGCCGTTCTCGACCACCTGGATCATCTTGACCAGCGAGGTCGGGGTGCTTTCCAGGATTTCCCAGCGGCCCGAGCCCACCGACTTGGCGCCCTGCCAGCTCATGGTTGCGCCCTGGCCCGACTCCGGACCCGCGAAGGTGTAGCTCGCCGTCGGGTCTTTCTTGGCCCAGGGCGACCATTCATTGAAGCGCTTGTAGCTGTTCAGCGCATCGAACACATGGCTGCTGGGTCGCTCAATGATGATCGAGCGCTCGACATGGCCGTGATCACCTCCGGGCAGGAACAGCCCGATCAACAAAAGGATCACGATCGTGATCACGATGGCGAGCAAAAACTCGATCAATGAGCGCATCAGTCAACTCTCCACCAGCAGGCGTCTGCAACAAGGCGCGGAATGTTAATCGTTATGTAAGGGTGACGCTACGACGCGCAGTCCACACCGCTCAAGCCTGGTCGACCAGTTCCTGATACGCATCCGGATCGAGCAGGTCGTCGTACTCGGCCGCATCGTCCGGCTTGATCACGAAGATCCAGCCTTCACCGTAGGCATCCTCGTTGACGGTTTCCGGTTTGTCGGTCAGTGCCTGGTTCACCCGGACCACGGTACCCGACAGTGGCGAGTACACGTCCGAGGCAGCCTTGACCGATTCGACCACGGCGCATGCCGTGCCCGCGTCTACGTGATCGCCCACGCTGGGCAGCTCGACATAGACCAGGTCACCGAGCAGTCCTTGCGCGTGATCGGAGATGCCGATCGTCATCGACCCATCGCCATCCTTGCGCGCCCACTCGTGGGATTTTAGAAACTTGAGATCACCTGGAATCTCGCTCATGGGAGTCTTGGGACTGTATGGCTTAGGGGTCGAGGAACCAGCATAGCAAAGGGACTGCGGACGGGGTGTGCGCGCGGGGTGTTGTGCTTCCCTCTCCCGTGCTGTTGGGGAAGGCGCTGGGGGAAAGGGGCATTTGCTGTCTGCAGCTGAAGGCACCCTCTCCCCCGCCCCTCTCCCTTGAAGCATGGGAGAGGGGAGCAAAGCTCACACCTGCGGCTTGCCCTCGCGCACGAAGCTCGGCTTGACGATGCGGACCGGGACCAGGCGGCCGCGGATGTCGACTTGCGCGGAGGTGCTGGATTCAGCTGCGGCGGGGACGCGCGCCATGGCGATCGCCTTGCCCAACGAGGGTGAGAATGTGCCGGAGAGGATTTCGCCGTCGCCGTGTTCGGTGACCACGCGCTGGCCGTGCCGCAGGACGCCCTTTTCGTCCATCAGCAAGCCGACCAGGGCATGCTTCACGCCAGCGCGGCGCTGTTCCTCGAGCGCCGCGCGCCCAATGAAATCGCGGGTCGCCGGCTCGAAGGCAACGGTCCAGGCGAGGTTGGCTTCGAGCGGACTGGTGTTCAAGTCCATGTCCTGGCCGTAGAGATTCATTCCGGCTTCCAGCCGCAGGGTATCGCGCGCGCCGAGACCGGCCGGCTTGACGCCCGCTGCGAGCAGCGCGTTCCAGAACTCAACCACGCGCCCGGCCGGGACGATCACTTCGAAACCGTCTTCGCCGGTGTAGCCCGTGCGGGCGATGAAGAGATCATCGGCTTCCAGCGCGGCAAAGCGCCCCAGCTTTTCGGCATCTGCGCGGGCGCTATCGGGCAACAGGCCGATGACTGCGGCACGCGCCTGCGGCCCCTGCACGGCCACCATCGCGAGATCGCGTCGCTCCTGAAGCGCGACGCCGAACTCGGCGGCACGCGGCGTGATCCACGCCAGGTCCGCCACGCGCGTGGCGGCATTGACCACCAGGCGGAAAAAATCTTCGCGCATGAAATAGACGATGAGGTCGTCGATCACCCCGCCCTGCTCATTGAGCATGCAGGTGTAGAGCGCCTTCCCGGGAGTCTTCAGCTTGTCGACGTTGTTGGCGACCAGGTACCGCAGGAACTCGCGCACGCGCGCGCCGGTGAGATCGACCACGGTCATGTGCGAGACGTCGAACATGCCAGCGCCACGCCGGACGACGTGGTGCTCGTCGAGTTGTGAACCGTAGTGCAGCGGCATGTCCCAGCCGCCGAAATCGACCATCTTGGCGCCGAGTGCGCGGTGGGTGGCGTTCAAGGGCGTGGCGGCGGTCATGGGGCGGCTCCGGCAAGGTTTGAGCGGAGCACTATAGAGGCGCGAACAGCGGTTTCGGTTGTCGGTTTCGGTTTCGGTTTGCAGAGCACACCTTGGCAGACACTGGGCCGCCTTTTCCGAAACCGACCACCGAAACCGAAACCTTCCTTTTCCAGGCGTTCCGCTATGGTCACCAGATTAAAACGGAGGCGTCATGTCGATCACCTTGTGGTACGTGCTCGCGGCGATCCTGGTCATCGTCGGCGTGCTCGGCTCGATCTTGCCGGCGCTGCCCGGCCTGCCGCTGGTGTTTGGCGGCCTGCTGCTGGCTGCCTGGGCGGATGGCTTCGCCCATGTGGGCTGGCCGACACTGTCCATCCTCGGCGCTCTCATGCTGTTCGGGCTCGCGGTCGACCTGATTGCGTCGCTGCTCGGCGCCAAGCGCGTCGGCGCCAGCAAGCTCGCCGTGCTTGGCGCGGCGCTCGGGACGGTCGTCGGCATCTTTTTCGGCTTGCCCGGGTTGCTGATCGGCCCGTTTGCCGGCGCCGTGGTCGGCGAGTTGTCCAGCGGAAGTGGCATGAACCAGGCCACTCGCTCGGGCGTCGGCGCCTGGCTCGGCTTCCTCTTCGGCACCGTCGCCAAGCTGGTGATCGCGTGCCTGATGGTCGGGCTGTTCGCGTGGGGCTGGATGATCGGGTGAGGTTGCTCGTTGAGCCAAGCCCTTGAAAGAAGAGCAGAATCGAACCCGAAGCATCCACAGATTACATGGATGAAAAGCGGATGACGCAGATTGAGAGCCCTCTCGGGTGGTGTTGTCGTTTCGGAGACGATGCCTGAATGCGAGACGCATGACGCTAAATCGAAAGCCTTTAGTCAGCTTTTATCCGCTTTTCATCCATGTAATCTGTGGATGCTTTGAGGTTGATGTGCTCTTTGTGGCCCTGCTTCGCATCCGTGCTACGAAGAGCTGAACGCGGCCGACGAATGGTCGCGTGAATTCGCGCAGGGTTAATGCATAGCGCGGTAAATTTCACGCATCGGCGACATCGCCGAGCCTTCCTGGAGATTGCATGTCTCGTTTTCTGCTGGTTGCCGCCGCGTGCGGCGTGCTGGGCCTGATGGCCGCGCCCCTGAGTGCGGCGACGAAGGTGCAGGTCGAGACGCATCGATCGGACACTCCGGTGAACGCGAAGGCGAAGCGCATCCAGGCGTCCGACAAGGCGGTCGGCATCAGCTTCGCTGCGCGCGCCAAGATCGCTCCCGACGGCTCGATCCAGTACGACTGCGTCGAAGATCACGCCGATTCCGGGCGTCAGGGTAAACCCCACTCCCACGAGGAGCAGTAACCCATGCGCAAGCTCCTGGGAGCATTTGGCCTGGCATTGCTCAGTGCCGGCACCGCGCACGCGCAGAGCGTCGGCCTGATCGACGCGCAGCCGGTGACTTTCACCCTGCCGGCGAATGGCTATACGACCTCGGTCCATTTCGATGTTCCGGCCGGGGCCACGCGCTTCAAGGTGACACTGGAAAGCGATAGCGAGGTCGATGTCGACCTGTTTCTGCGCCATGGCAACGCCTTTTCATCAGTCAACGCCTATGGCCGTCCGCAGAGCTTCGACAGCCTGCAGCAGCAGTCGCAGTACCACTCCGTCGGCAGCAGCGATGAAGAATTCATTGCCGTAGGCAAGAGCAATTACCGGCCCATCCGCGCCGGACGCTGGCACCTGGCTGTGTTCAATTTCGCCGCAGCACCGACCGACGCGCGCTTGAAGGTCGAGTACTTCACCGGTGGCGCAACGCCCGTGGTGTTCGACGTGCGTTTCGACCTGCCGGATGAGGAATGCGATGTCGCGCCGTGGAACGACGCCACCAGCGTGGCTCCCGTCGGCGGCAATCCCGGCACGACGCTCGGCGCCCAGCGACGCAATGCGGTGCTCGAATCGGTGCGCCAGCTGGCCGCGGGTCTCGACAGCGAGTCCCCGATCAGCGTGCGTGCCTGCTGGAAGGATTTCCCGGCTGGAACGGGTGGCAGCGCTACCCTGGCCGCGGCCTCCCCTAGCGACTTCATGATCGACGACCAGTCGCTGGTCTTCAGCAGCGGCGGCAACTTCCGCCCCGCCGCCTTCCTGCCTGACAAGTACGCGTTCTATTCCTCGGCGCCGGCGGCGCGCCTCGGCGGCAGCAGCGCCTGCCGCATCCGTGGCGGCAGTTGCACCGACGTCACCGACATGGAGATTTTCTACAACAAGCGCATCGGCCAGGCCGGCGTGCTCGGCGGAGCACAGTTCTACCTGGGCTACGGGGCTGCACCGGCGGGGCGTCTCGACTTCGTCGGCGTCAGTGTGCACGAACTCGGACACGGGCTCGGTTTCGTGAGCCTGGTGTCGGTATCGAGCGGCGCCAAGCCACTCGGTCGCGACGACATCTTCTCGCGGCAGATCATCGACAACCGGGTATTTCCCATGCCCACGTTCTCGAGCCTGAATGATGCGGGCCGGCAGGAACTGATCACTTCGGTGAGCGGTGTCAGCTGGATCGATGCACGGGCCGCCAACTCGCCGCTGAATACTCAGTCCAGCTATCCCGGCGTGCTGATGTACGCCCCGAATCCGGTGCAGCCCGGTTCGTCGTTGTCGCACCTGACCGATACCTATTCCGGACAGCTGATGACGCCACGGCTCAACCTCTCGCTCGGCTCGCGTCAACTCGGGCTGGCCGTGCCGATGCTCTATGCCGTCGGCTGGGATCCGGCGCCGACGACGTTCCCGGTCGCGCCGGCGCCGTACGCCGGCCTCTGGTTCGAGCGTGACCGTAATGGCCACGGCATCGATTTCCAGCGCGTCTACACGGACGCTGCCGGCTTCGACATCTATTCGCTTCTGTTCTACACCTACGATGCGAGCGGTCGACCGGAATGGTTCATCGCCGTCGGGCCGCTGGTCGACGGCGTTTTCGCCGCGTCGCTGGACAGCGCTGACAAGGGCCTCGTCCGCTACCGCTACCAGGGGTTGAACACGCTGCAGGCGGTCGCCGCCGAGAGCGGCCAGATCCATATCGACTTCAATCAAGCCCGCAATTCACCAGCCTGCAATGACGGCACCGTGCGCAGTAGCACAAGCCTCCTCGGCATGATGCGCTGGAACCTTGCGGGCACCTCGGGCGCCTGGTGCATGGAAGAGCTGATCCCGGCCACGCAGCGCCGCGCGCCGGATCTCACCGGCACCTGGTACGGCGGCGCAGCGGACTCGGGCTGGGGATCGAGCGTGGCCACCGCGGCGCTTCCGAGTGACCGCAGGCTGCTGTTCTCGACCCTGTACTACCCCGACGCAAACGGCGCCGGTCGCTGGGCCTTCGTCAGCACCGACAACTACCAGCCCGGCCAGAGCCTGCCGGTCTTCGAGCGCCGTGGTTATTGCCGCACCTGCACCGAGTCCATCGTAGACACGCAGATCGGCACCATGACCACCAGCTTCACCAGCCCCGTCCAGGGCCAGGCTGGCGCCAACCGCATCGGCTTCGACGTCACCTACGGCGGGCCCGAAGGCGGTCGCTTCACCCGCAGCAACGTCCCGTACGAACTGCTGAGCGTGCCGCAGTAAAGAGTGACCGCCTCGCCGCCGGGGGAAGCTCGGCGGCAGGCAAAAGAAAGATCAAACTCAAAGCATCCACAGATTACATGGATGAAAAGCGGATAAGAGCTGATTAAAGACGAGGATGCGGGCTGCTGTGCGCGAGTTCCGGTCCCTCGCGCTGATCAGCCGCAAGGGCACGAAACCCAACAATTTCCGTCGCTTTAATCTGCGTCATCCGCTTTTCATCCATGTAATCTGTGGATGCTTAGAGATTGATCTTGCTCTTCTACCCCTACAACTCCGAAAGCAGTTCCTTGGCCATGACGATGGCGTCTTCGCGGCGGCCGCGGCCGGGGTAGTAGTTGGGGCGGTGGCCGATTTCGCAGAAGCCGGCGCGGTGGTAGAGGGCGATGGCGCGGGTGTTGGAGGGGCGCACTTCGAGGAAGACGCGTTCGGCCTGGTGCCAGCGCGCGAGGTCGATCAAGCGGTTGAGCAGGCGGCGGCCGAGTCCCTGGCCCTGGTGGCGCGGGTCGACGCAGAGGTTGAGGATGTGCGCTTCGCCCGCGGCGGCGGAGAGCACGCCGTAGCCGAGCATTCCGGTGGGGCTGTCGAGTGCCCACAGGCTGTAACCGGCCTTCATGCAGTCCTTGAAGATCGCTTCGGTCCACGGATATTCGTAGGCACGCACTTCGATGGCGACGACCTCGCCAAGGTCATCGATCCGCATCGGGCGGATCTGTGGGACCGGCGGCCTGATCTGGGCGCTCATGCGCGGCTTCGATGGCTCCGCAAGGCACGCCAGAGCGCGCGCTTGGCAGCGGGCTCCCGACGCAGCTGTGCCAGGTCCGGCAGCGGTGCAAAGCTCGCGCCGAACTGGGTGACGTCCGCGGCGCCCGCGGCGCGTGCCAAGGCGACGGCAAGCGGCGAGCTGCAATCAGTCTCGCTCCAGCGTCCGGGCGGCGCCGGGCCAGGCGACGACGCCGGCAGCGCACGACGCACATAGCGCTCCACCTCCATGGACGCCAGCACGCGTTGCTGCCGTGCGCTCCACGTCGGCGCAGCCTGGTGGGTGAGCTCCATCAGTCGGCCTGCTCACGGCGCGACTGCAGCGCCGCAATGAAGCGCCGACCAATTTCGTCGACGCCGGCCGACAGGGCGATCGCGGAGTCCTCGACGCGATCACCACTTACCGGCATGCGCACGAGCTCGTCGCGCTCGAGATAGGGCTTGCTGCCGGTGTCGGCGAGCAGGCGCATACGGATACCGACGACGACCTCCTGCGGCTGTCCTTCGACCAGCACGCGCTCGAAGCGATAGACCGATCCCTGCAGCCGGTAAGCCGGTTCGCGCAATCCAAGCCGGTCGGTCACATACGCGGCCACGCCGGCCTTGGTGAAAATCTCCTGCAGGCGCCGCTGCACCATCGTCGGCGGCGGGTCGTTCCACAACTGGTAATGATATTGGCTGGTCTTGAGGCTGTCGGCGTCGTTGGCGTACAGGATCGGCCGCTCGCCGTGCACGCCGTCGGCGCGAAAGCCGTCGAGCACCAGCGGACGCTCCAGCAGGGGCGCCGGCAAGGCCGTTACGCTGCCGACGGGCGCCAGGCGGTAGTAGCGAAAGTCCGGGATCGTGTCCGGCGTCGAGCAGGCCGCGAGCAGCAGCACCGAGGTCGCAGCCAAGCGGGTCACAAGTTTCATCATTTCTCGTCCGGCAATTTATCGGCCTTGGGCGCGAAGATCAGGCGCGTCGGCTCCTTGCGGATTTCGCGACTGAATTCGTCGACGTGGCGGCTCGCCGATTCAAGGTTGTAGGTGATGGCATCGATGCGCTGGGCCATGGCATCCAGGGTGATGCGCAAGTCGGAAATCGCCTGGGCGACTTCCGGGCGGCTTTCCTTCACCAGCAGGTCGAGCTCGCCCAGGATCGAATCGAGCTGCTTGCGGTTGGCGCTGAGCTCGCCCGTGAGCGTGCGCAGGTTGCTGGCCGCTGCGCTGGATTCCTTGAGCAGGTCGGCAACGTGCTCCTGGTTGGCCGGGCCGAGGATGCGGGTCAGCGATTCGGCGCTCGTGTTGAGCCGGTCGGCGAGCGCGGTGGCCTTTTCGATCAGTACCGGCGCCCCTTGCTCGAACGTGCCGCCGATCGCCTCGAGCTTCTTGCCCAGGCGCTCCACCAGCGGGGTCAGCTTGTCACGCGTGAGCGAGGTGACCTGGCTGGCCAGCTCGCCGACCGCGCCAAACAGGTCAGCTGCCTCGCGTCCGGCAATCTCCGCACCGGGCGGATGGAAAGACTTGGCGGCGCCTTCCTTGATCGAGATGAAGACATCGGACAGCAGGCCGCTCGACATCAGCTGCGCCTGTGAGTCGACGGGGATCTGCCAACCTTCCTGCACCGAAAAGTCCACCCGGAAACGGGTCGCATCGCTCTCGCGCTCGGGCTCGATCGATTCGACCTGGCCGATGCGATAACCCTGGTAGAACACCGGCGTGCCGAACGCGAGACCGGCGACGTTCTTGTAGCGCACCAGGTAATCATCCGTCGAGCCACTGCGCCCGGTAATGATGAACAGCGTCACCAGCAGCAGCCCGAGTGCGACCAGCGCGACGATTCCGGTCAGGAAATAATTGACACTTTCACGTTTCACGCCGACGCGATCCCTTCACGCACCCCGTGGTGTGGATGCTGATCGCGGATTCTGCCATTGCGGCGGGGCTGTTGTCGGTGGGTTCGGACCTTGTCCGAACGCTTTTCATTGAATTTGCGAGAAAAGCGTCCGGACGAGGTCCGGACCCACGGTCAAAGACCTACTTGTCCTCGTCACTCCCCGTCAGCCGCTCCAGGTAGTCGTCGACGTTGACTTCAACGTGGCGGGGGCGGCGGTTCAGGAGGTCCTGGATGCGCTCGTTGGGGCTGGCCTTGACCTCGGGCACGGTGCCGGTCAGCAGGACCTTGCCCTGGTCGAGCACGGTGATCTTGTCGGCGATCTTGAACGCGCTCTCGAGCTCGTGGGTCACCACCACGATGGTCATGCGCATGGCGTCGCGCAGCTTGATGATGAGCTCATCGAGCTCGGCCGAGACCACCGGATCGAGGCCCGCGGAGGGCTCGTCGAAGAACAGCAGCTGCGGATCCATGACGATCGCGCGGGCCAGCGCGGCGCGCTTGATCATGCCGCCCGAGAGCTGGCTCGGCATCAGGTCCTGGAAGCCGCCGAGATTGACCACCTCGAGCTTCAGCCGCGACATGATGCGAATGGTGTTCTCGTCGAGCTTGAAGTGCTCGCGCAGCGGCAGCGCGACGTTCTCGCCGACGCTCATCGAGGTGAACAACGCGCCGCTCTGGAAGCTCACCCCCATCTTGCGCTTGAAGGCCAGCCGCTCCAGCGCCGTGAGCTTGGTGATATCGCGCCCGAGAATCTTGATCGACCCTCCCGCTGGCGTGACTAAGCCCAGGAGGTGCCGCAGCAACGTGCTCTTCCCCGAGCCCGACCCACCCATGATTACGCGGATCTCACCCGGCTGGACGGTGAAATCCACCTGATCGAGAATCTTCCGCTTCCCGTAATAGGTGACGAGGTCATGCACCTCGATCACCGGTTCGGGGGTGGCTTCAGGCTCGAGGTCGGTGGCGGCTTCGGTCATCCACTCAGTCTAGCGCGAGCCCCGGCTTTTGCCGTCGTGCGTCCGGACAAGGTCCGGACCCACGCACAGCTGCGCCCGGATCTTCCGCAGCGGTATAACGGCTGATGTCCTTGTCCCCCGACCCCGTCTTCTCCGCCACCGGCCTGACCAAGGTCTATCGCACGGGGGAGGTGGAGATTCATGCGTTGCGCGGGGTGGATCTCGATCTGTATGCGGGTGAGTTCGTGGTGTTGCTGGGGCCGTCGGGGAGTGGCAAGTCGACCTTGCTGAACATCTTCGGTGGGCTCGACCTGGCGAGCTCGGGCCGGGTGCGCTATCGGGCGCTCGACCTGACGGCGGCGAACGAGGACGCGCTGACGCGCTTTCGGCGCGAGCACGTCGGCTTCGTGTTCCAGTTCTACAACCTGATCCCGAGCCTGACCGCGCAGGAGAATGTCGAGGTTGTGACCGAGATCGCCGCGCGGCCGATGCCAGCCGCCGAGGCGCTCACGCTGGTCGGCCTCGGTGACCGCCTGGATGCCTTCCCGGCGCAACTTTCCGGCGGCCAGCAACAACGCGTCGCGATCGCACGCGCCATCGCCAAGCAACCCGAAGTCCTGCTCTGCGACGAACCGACCGGCGCGCTCGACTCGGAAACCGGCGTCCGCGTGCTCGAGGCTCTCGAGGAGGTCAACCGCCGCCTCGGCACTACCACTGTAATCATCACCCACAACGCCGCCATCGCCGCCATGGCCCACCGCGTCATCCACCTCTCCGACGGCCGCATCATCCGCATCGACCATAACGCCACCCGCAAGGCCCCGGGCGAGATCGAGTGGTGAGCCTTCGCTCCGTCCGGGTGTTAGTTTTTTTGACGCAAAGGAACGCTAAGGGAGCAAAGGGGCGCAAAAGGGGCAAACGGTTGCAGTTCTCAGCCTCGATGCGCGTTGCCGTGTGCACCGTTTTGCCCGTTCGCTTCTTCGAATCAGGCGCGAAAATGACTGCTGATGGCCACTGATCCCGATCGAAAGCCTTTTTTTGCGTCCTTTGCCCCCTTAGCGTTCATTTGCGTCGAAAACGAAACCCACTACGAAGCGATGCGCCTCTCGGCCCTCAACACCAAGCTCTTCCGCGATCTCTGGCACGTCAAGAGCCAGGTGCTGGCGATCGTGTTGGTGATGGCAAGCGGGATCGCCACGTTTCTGATGGCGGTCTCGAATCTGGATTCGTTGTTTGCGACGCGGGAGCGGTTTTATCTGGAGTACCGGTTTGCGGACGTGTTCGGGGTCCTGAAGCGTGCGCCCTTGGGCGTGGGTGAGGATATTGCGGCGATAGCTGGCGTCGGGCGGGTGGAGCTCGCCATCAAGGCACCGATCCGCATCCGCCTGCCGGATTTCGCCGACCCGATTCGCGGCCTGATGATCTCGGTGCCCGACGTTGGCAACAAGGCGCTCAACCAGTTGTATCTGCGCGCGGGGCGCATGCCGGCGCCGTATGCGACCCGCGAGCTGGTGCTCGGCGAGGCCTTTGCCACGGCGCACCGGTTGCGGCCCGGCGCGCGCATTCCGCTGGTGATCAACGGCCGCGCGCAGGACTTCGAGGTGGTGGGGATCGCGATCTCGCCCGAGTACGTCTACCAAATCCAGCCGGGTGCGGCCTTCCCTGATTTCGAGCGCTTCGCGGTGACCTGGACCGGCCAGCGCGCGCTCGAGTCGGCGTTCGGCATGGACGGCGCCTTCAACAGCGTTGCGATCGCGCTTGCGCCTGGCGCAAGTCCGGAGCGCGTGATCGAGCGTCTCGACCCACTGCTCGAGCCCTACGGCGGGCTCGGGGCCATTGCCCGCGCGAACCAGCTCAGTCACAAATTTCTGCAGACAGAGTTCGACCAGCTGAAGACGATGGCGACGGTGTTCCCGGTGGTGTTCATGAGCGTCGCGGCGTTCCTGCTCAACGTTGTCTTCAGCCGCCTGATTGCCACCCAGCGCGACCAGATTGCCATCCTCAAGGCCTTCGGCTACACGCATGCGGCCATCGGTGGCCATTACGCGGCGATGGTCAGCATCATCATCCTGCTCGGCTCGCTGGTCGGCATTGCCGGAGGGCTGGTGCTCGGCAAACTGCTCGCCGGGCTGTACATGAGCTTCTACCGTTTTCCTTATCTCGACTTCGTCGTCGCCCCGCAGGCGATCGCGCTCGCCGTGTTGATTTCGCTGGCGGCAGCCGGCGGGGGCGCGGCACGTTCCCTGCTCGGCGCGATGCGCATGACGCCCGCCGATGCAATGCGTCCGGAGGCACCGCCGCGCTACCAGCGCTCCTGGCTCGAGCGCATGCTGCCGCGGCGCTGGCTCGACCAGCCGACACGCATGATCCTGCGACAGCTTTCGCGACGCCCGGGCAAGGCGCTGGCGACCGTTTTCGGCATTGCGCTCGCGTGCGGCGTGCTCACGCTTGGCATGTTCCAGAAAGACGCGCTGATGTTCATGGTCGACCAGCAGTTTGGCCTCGCCCAGCGCTATGACCTGTCCGCGAGCTTCGTCGAGGCGCGCGGACCGGATGCCCTGGCGGAGATCCGTAATCTACCGGGCGTCCTTGGCGTCGAAGGCATGCGCACGGTCGGTGTACGCCTGCGCCACGGGCAACGACAGGTGCTGACCAGTCTCGAAGGGATGGATGCGGAGGCGACGCTGAAGCGCGTGCTCGACGACCGCGCGAAGCCACGCAGCCCGCCGTCCGGCGGCGTGATGCTGACCGACCACCTGGCCAGCATGCTCGGCGTCGAGCGCGGGGACCACGTCGAGATCGAGCAGCTGCAAGGTGCGCGGCGGCGCTTCATGGTTCCGGTGGCCGGTACCGTCAGCGAGTACATCGGCATTTCCGCCTATATGGAGCTGGACGCGATGAACCGCCTGCTCATGGAAGGCGAGCGCTACACGCATGCCCTGATGCGCGTCGATCCGGACCAGTCGGCTGCCCTCTACCAGACCCTCGAAGAGCGGCCCGGGGTTGCATCCGTCGGTTCCCGCAAGGCCGCCATCGACAATTTCTACCAGACCATGGCCGAGTCACTGCTGATTTTCACCTACATTGCCACCCTGCTCGCGGCGCTGATCGCGTTCGGCGTGCTCTACAACACCGCGCGCATCGCCCTCGGCGAACGCGGGCGCGAGCTCGCCTCGCTACGCGTGCTCGGGTTCACCCGCGGCGAAGTCGCCTACATCCTGGTCGGCGAGATTGGCGTGCTCACGTTTGCCGCGATTCCGGTCGGCTGCCTGGTCGGCTACGGCCTCGCGCTGATCGTCGTCTCCGGCCTGCAGAGCGAACTCTTCCGCGTCCCCGCCCACGTCACCACCGCCACTTTCGCCAGCGCCACCGTGGTAGTACTGGTCTGCGCGATCCTCGCTTCGCTGGTCATCATCGTGCGGGTCCGGCACCTGGACCTGGTCGAGGTGTTGAAGACGCGGGAGTGACGAAACGCGGGTTTCGGTTTCGGTTGTCGGTGTCGGAAGAGCGGCACTCCCGCTTTTTCCGAGACCGAAACCGACAACCGAAACCGTTACTTCCCCAGCAGCCGCATGATCTCCTTGAACCGCATCTGCAATCCCTCGCGGTCGCCGTGGTCGGCGAGGAGTTTGAGCGCGGTGGGGACGAGGAAGGCCTGGTCGGTGCATTCAATGATCGCGGCGATCTCCTGCATTTCGCGTTCGAGCGATTGCGTCGAGGGCATGAAGCCGTCGAGGGTGCTGGCGACGCGTGCCTTGGTGAGCGCAGTCTCGCCGGCAAGCAGGGCCTCGCGCCAGGCGCGGCCGACCAGTGCCTCGATGTCGGCGCCGGAGAGGTCACCGACGTACTTGACGTCGGGCACTTCCTCGGCGGCCAGCGGCGCGCCGAATTTCTTGGCGATGGTGACGAAATACGCCCGGATCTCTTCCTGCGTCTGCGGGTAGAACAGCGGGATGTGGATCTCGGCGCGGCCCTGGCGCTTCAGATCGATCGGCAGCAGGTCGGGGCGCGCCGTGAGCAGCATCCACACGATCTTGCCGCGGTAGTCGGTGTCGCCCATCGCGTTCGCGATCATGCCGAAGACCCGGCTGCCGACGCCGGAATCGCCGCCCTGGTCGCGCTGGCCAAGCATGGCGTCGGCCTCGTCGATGATCACCATCACCGGACCCATGCCGCGCAGCACGCCGAGCACGCGTTCGAGATTGGCTTCCGTTTCACCGACGTATTTACTGCGGAAATTCTTGAGCTTGACGCACGGAATTCCGATCGAGCCGGCGAGGCAAGTGGCCAGGAAGGTCTTGCCAGTGCCGACCGGGCCGTTGAAGAGATAGCCCATGGGCGCGACGTCGAGGCGCCCGCGGCGGATGATCTCGGCGTCGTCGAGCAGGCGCTTCTTGGCCGCGTCGTGACCGACCACGCGCTCGAGGCCGTACTTGGGCTCGATGAACTCGAGCAGATCCTGCGCCTGGCGTTCGATCAGTTGCTTCTTGCGCGCCTTGAAGCGTTTTTCATCGAGCCGCTGCCCGCTCTTGCGTGCGCTTTCGACCAACACCGCGAGGTCGGCCAGCGTCACGGCCGCAGTCTGCTGCGCGAGGGCTTCGATCGTGTAATCGCTGAAGGACGGCACGTCCATCGTGGCCGTCAGCACCTTCAAGAAGCGCAGCCGCTCGGATTCATCCGGCAGCGGCAGCTCGATCGCGTTGACGTGCGGCGAGCTCACCAGCCGATCGTTGAAATCGGCGAGGCGCTCGTCGATCAGCACAAAGGCGAGGTTGGCGCGCTTGACATAGGGGTTGGCAGCCCACTTGAGCAGCATGACCAGATGGGTTGCTGTCGCCGGCCCGCCGCGCTCGCTGTCGGGCACCACGAACGAGGCGAAATCGATGATTACCGCAACCCGGATGCGGTTTTCCTCCTTGGCCGTCAACAGGTCGAGCACCAGACGATCGAGTAGCAGCAAGGCCTGGGTCGCATCGCGCGGCAAGCGTTCGGGATCGCCCAGCCGCCGCGACATCACGCCGACCATCAACCGTTGACGCTCGACATCGCCGCCACCGCCGGCCTTGAGGCCATGGGCGAGATCGAAGTTGACGACCAGGTCATAGCGCCCGAACACCTGCCCGCTCAGGAACTCGTTGAGTGAGCCGTACCTCTCGCCAGTCCCGCACGGCACCAGGTCATTGGTGTTGCCGTGCAAGAGAAACATCGCCGACGTCCCGGCGTAATACAGGTCAGCAAACCGCTTGGCCCAGACGGGCCAGTGCTCGGGAACGACAGTAGGCGTGTTCATGCAGGTCGGCCGTTGAAGGTCACCCTGGATGATGCCGCAGGGTGTGACGCCTGGGTGCGGGACTGTCGCAAACTGGACGCACGCAGATCAGAGCTCTGATCTGCGCCATCCCGATTGCGACCAACCCCCCGCTTACGCATGGAACCGCAGCGAGGCCCTGGCCCCACCCTCGGGCCGCGGCTTGAGCTCGGCGGTCCAGCCGTAGAGGGCGCAGAGGCGCTTGACGATGGCGAGGCCGAGGCCGGCGCCGCTGGTACCGCCGGACGAGCTGCCGCGCACGTGGCGGTCGAACAGTCCGGCGGCTTCCTCATCAGTGAAGCCGGGGCCGGAGTCTTCGACGACCACGCCGTGCTCGTGCACGCACACGCGCACCTCGCCCTCGCGCGTGTATTTGACCGCGTTGCCGACCAAGTTGTTGAGCACCACGGCGATCACCGCTTCGGGCGCTGCCACCTCGGGCTTGGCGTTGACGTCGATCGTGAGGCGCACCGGCTTGCCGCCGATCTGCGGGCGATGCGCCTCGACCACTTCGGCAGCTACCTTGGCAACATCCGAGACCTCGCCATCCTGCGGTCCCTGGCGCTCGCTGCGCGAAAGCAGCAGCAGCGCCGAGATCAGCTCGGTGGATTGCTTCGACGCCCGCTCGATGCGCTTCAGGCGATCGCGGGTCTTGTCGGAAAGATCCGGTTGCGACTGGATCAATTCGATCGACGACTGGATCACCGCGAGCGGCGTGCGCAACTCGTGGCTGACGTCCGAATTGAACTCGCGATCGCGTTCGACCAGGGCGGTCAGCTGTCCGGCGTAATTGTCCAGTGCGACCGCCATCTGCCCGATTTCGTCGTCGGCAAAGTGCGGTGCCAACGGCTCATGGCGACCGCGTCGGCTGATCGCTTCGAGCCGTCGCGCGAGCTCGGCCACCGGTGCCATGACGCGTGAGGATGACCAGAATCCGAGCGCCAGCGCGAGCAGCGAGAATGAGACTACGGTCGCACACAGCAGCCAGATCAGCAGCTCGCGACCACGCTCCTCCTCGGTGATGTCGTATTGCAGGAAGAACCAGACGTTCGACTCTTTGCGGACCGCCAGCTTGTACGTGATCGTCCCGGTCGAGGTGTTCTCGCTTACACGATGCACTCCGTTGGGCAGCGCCTGCCAGGCAAATGGTTGGCGTGCAAAACGCTCCGGGCCGACGATTTTTCCCGTGATCTTGGAAAAGCTGAAGTAGATGGGACCCTTGCCCTGCTGCTGCTCCTGGTAATAGGCCTCCGCGAACGCCTTCAGCTCGCGCTCGAGCGTGTCACCGATCAGCCCGTCCTCGAGATAGCCACGCAGCAGTACCACCGCAACCGCGAACAGCGCCGTCAGCGTCGTGCCGAACAGCGCAAACGAAATGATGATGCGGGTGCGAAGCCGCTGGCGATGGCGCGCAGTAGTCAGGGCGTACATGGCTTACCGACAATCGTTCCGACTGACACAAGGCCCACAGAAAAAGTTCGTTTAGGTTAACGAGGCCCGTCGCGCAGCAAAAACCGCGTTTTTGCTCCGCGGGCGAACTCCGCTTTGAACCGGGCGGAAGTCGCAGACTTCCGCACGAAAGATTTCAACCGGGCGGAAGTCGCAGACTTCCGCACGAAAGATTTCAACCGGGCGGAAGTCGCAGACTTCCGCCCGAGTCACGATTCGGGCTCGACCAGCCGATAGCCGATGCCATGGCGGGTCTGGATCAGCGGCTTGTCGAAGGGCTTGTCGATCGCCGCGCGCAAGGTGTGGATGTGCACGCGCAGGGAATCGCTGTCGGGCAGCTCCTCGCCCCAGACGCGCATCTCGAGTTCCTGGCGGGTCACCACCGAGGGGCTCGCCTCCATCAGGCATTGCAGGATCTTGAGCGCGATCGGGTTGAGCTGGATGCTCTTGCCCTGGCGCACGACCACCAGCGTGTCCAGGTTGTAGGCGAGATCGGCCACGGTCAGCACGCGTGCCTGCTGCGGCTTGCTGCGGCGGACCAGCACCATGATCCGCGCCTCGAGCTCCTGCAGGGCGAATGGCTTGACCATGTAGTCGTCGGCACCGGTCTCGAAGCCGGCGAGCTTCTGCTGCAGGGCGTCGCGCGCGGTCAACATCAGCACTGGCGTGTGCTTGCGCGCCTCCTGGCGCAGCTTGCGACAGACCTCGAGGCCATCCATCCCGGGCAGCATCAGGTCGAGCACGATGACTTCGTAGTCGTTGACCACGGCGAGGTGCAGCCCGGTGATGCCGTCACCGGCAAAATCGACCACGTGGCTGCGGTCGCTCAGGTAGTCGCCGATGTTGCTGGCGATATCCGGATTGTCTTCGATGACCAGGATGCGCATTTGCAGGCTCAAAAGTTGGCACGCGGCGCGCGCGGGATGGGCGGATCTTGTACGAGTTGACGTGGTGCGCACGAGAATGCCTGAAAAGCGTCCGCGCGCAGCGCAGACCCACCACCAGCAAAAGACGTTCGGAGCCCGTCACGCAAATCGATTCATGCGAAGGACCCGGAACTTGAAGGCAAAAAAAAGCCCGGGGGGCGTTCTTGGGGGAATCCGCCAGCCCGGGCTTTTAAAGTACTGCCCCGATTACCGTAATCTCAGCCTCACCAAAGCGACGGCCTCACTACGATGGGTGCGACGCTAGCGAAGGCGACCTTAAATCGAAGTTAAGAGGGTCTTCGAGGGGTGTTAAGCGAGGCAACCCTGCCATAGGTCATGGCCCCGATGCGCCTAAACCCAAAGCGCGCGCCCGGGTCTGAAGTAGGCCGGGTCCTATGCGCCCGCCGCTTCGAATTTCCCCGCTGCAGCACGACCGCAAGGCGCCCGGCTGTGGCGACGGAGCGGATTGATCCTTCGCATCTGGTTCCCAGCACCGCACATCGGCTCCGTCGTGAGAGCCGGGCGCCTTGCGCTCGACACATGTCCGCGAAAGTCAGGACTGGCCGGGCGCATGGGACCCGGCCTACCGCAGGACAACAGAACGCGGCTTACTTCGTCCCACCCGCGCTGGTCGTCGTCGGGGCCACTGCGGCCGGCGCGGCTGGCGCCAACGGATCAGCCATCGCCGGTGCCACCAGCGGTTCGGCCGGGGCCGGCAGGAAGCCAAGCTCGATCATCGAGCCCTTCACGATGTCGAGGCGCACGCCACTGAAGTCGGCCAGTGACTTGCCATCGAGGTTGAGCGCGTAATACCAGACCTTGTTGGCGCTTTCGATGTAGCCGACCAGCCAGCCGAGGTAGGTGCCGTCGGGCATCGGGCAGGAGCCGTACTTTCCGAAGATCTTGTAATCGACCGTCTGCTCGACGATCAGCGCGTCCTGCACCAGCTTGTGAATGCGCGGATTGAAGCCGAGCTTGCCGTCGCGCAGCGCCTTCATGAAGTCGATCTGCTCGAACGAGTTGACCAGCAGGGTGCTCGACATCCAGAACTTGTCGAGGCTGCCGGTAATGTCGGCATTGCCGTACTTGAGGCGCTTCAGGTTCTGCGAGATGCGCGCGCTGCCCATCTTCACCGCGAGCTCCTGCGCATACCAGCGCACCGAATCCTTGAGCGCGCTGTCGAAGGTCTGCTCGCGCTGCCAGGACATCGGCCAGGTCGGCGCATCCGCGTACTTGGTCGGGTCGAAGGCCCACGGCACGTCGTTTTCCTTGAGCACGCCGGTACCGAGCGCGATCACCATGTGCGGGACCAGGTAGGTCGCACACGGCGGCAGCCGCTCGGTCAGCCGCGGCGTATTGACGCGGAAGGAAAGCTTGCTTTGCGCATCGTAGATTTCGAGCGCGCCGTAGCGGCCCTTGAACTGGCCGGAAAGCATGGCGGCAGAAACGGCAGGCGCCAGCGCGAGCAGAAGCGCGGCAGAGGCCAGTCGGAAGAGAAATCGCATGGAAAGATCACCGCAGATGGAATGCGGCGCATTGTAGTCCCGCACACGAGCGAGAAAGGTATGTATGCGCGGTGAGAATGGCCGGTGAAGACGCTTATTTTGTGAAAATCCAGCCCGTCGCACACCCTGTTTTCTTTTGGATAACAATCATTTAACGATTTTTCGGCTCGACGCCGGCTTGGGTGTTCCGCCGGCACGCTGCCGTCGCGCAATCGCGCGTTCGACATGTTCGATCACCAGGCTCGCCACGTCGACGCCCGAGGCGCCCTCGATGCCCTCGAGACCGGGTGAGGAATTGACCTCCAGCACCAGCGGACCGCGCTCCGAGCGCAACAGATCGACACCGGCAACGTCGAGGCCCATGACCGCGGCCGCCTGCACGGCCGTCGCGCGCTCCTCGCGGGTGATGCGCGCCTGCAGCGCATGCCCGCCGCGATGCAGGTTCGAGCGGAACTCGCCCTCCCGGGCACGCCGCACCATCGAGGCGACGACCTTGCCCCCGACCACGAAGGCGCGCAGGTCAGTGCCCTGCGCCTCGGCGATGAATTCCTGCATCAGGAACTGCGCACGCACGCCGCGGAAGGCTTCTACCAGGCTCATGGACGTTGACCGCGAATCGGCCAGTACCACGCCCTTCCCCTGCGTGCCTTCGACCAGCTTGAGCACGTGTGGAGGCTCCCCGAGCATGGTCAGCAGGTCCTCGGTGTCGTCGGGGCTGTCGGCGCACACGGTGGTTGGCAGCCCGATGCCGAGTTGCGAGAGCAGTTGCATCGAGCGCAGCTTGTCGCGCGCGCGCTGGATCGCGTCCGAGGTGTTCGCCGTGTACACGTTCATCGATTCGAACTGGCGCACCACCGCGGTCCCGTAGAACGTGATCGAGGCGCCGATGCGTGGGATCACCGCGTCGAAGCCCTCGAGCGCGCGACCCTTGTAGTGGATCTCGGCGAGGCCCGGGCTGATGCGCATGTAGCAGCGCAGCGGATCCACCACCTTGACGATATGGCCGCGCACACGCCCGGCCTCGATCAGGCGCCGGGTCGAATACAGCTGCCGATTGCGCGAAAGGATGGCGAGCTTCATGGATGTCGTTCAGTGCCACTGGTGGCCGACGCGACGCCGGTGAGCGGGCGCGGCAGGGTGAAGGAAAGTGCCGGGTCGACCAAGAGCCGCCCGCTCATCGCGGTGCGTCCCAGCAGCATCGGAAACAGCATGCGGCGGCGATCGGCGAGATTGATCTCGACCTCCCATTGGCTGCCGGCCAATTCGAGGCGCGTGCGAATGAACGGGCGGCGCGTAGTGTGGCCGCCCGAATCGGTAACGTCGCGTTCGTCGATGATCGGATTTTCCGATTCGATGGTGCTCGAGCTGGCGGTATCGGGCTCGACCGCGAAGCGCACCCAGGGCATGCCTGCATGTGTGGTGCGCGTCTGCCAGACCACGTGCAGCGCGGACGAACGCGCTCCCGAATCGATCTTGGCCTTGATCTCGCGCACGCCGAGCTCCGGCAGCGCGAGCCATTCGCGCCAACCGACGATCCGCAAGCTGGAGGAACGCGTGCTCATGGAAAAAGGCTAGCACGGGATGCGTGACAGGAAGTTGCAACGGCGGGGTTGGTGTCGGTTTCGGTTATCGGTTTCGGTAAAAGCGGAGCGCCCCGACCTCGCGGCGCGCAAGAGCTTTTCCGAAACCGACAACCGAAACCGAAACCAGGACCGCAGTGCAGATCTAGACTGGAGCAACCCAACCCCCATGAGCAGCCCATGAGCTTCTTCAGCGAGTTCCGCGATTTCGCGATGCGCGGCAACGTTATCGACCTGGCAGTCGGCGTGGTCATCGGCGGCGCCTTTGGCAAGATCGTCAGCGCGGTGGTCGACAAAATACTGATGCCACCGCTGGGCTACGTCATGGGCGGCATCGATTTCGCCGACAAGAAATTTGTGATCCAGGATGCCTTGCTCGAGGGCGCTACCGTGGTCCGCCCCGAAGTTGCGCTCGGCTACGGTGAATTCATCAACGCGCTGATCCAGTTCATCATCGTCGCGTGGGCCTTGTTCCTGGTGATCAAGACCATGAACCGCATGAAGCGCAAACAGGCCGCCGCGCCCGAAGTGGCGCCGGAGCCGTCCGAGGACGTGCTGCTGTTGCGGGAGATCAGGGATCTGTTGAAGCGCTGATGCGTGGCTTTCGTAGGTCATGTTGACCGCGCAAGCGGTCTACTTGACGCCCTTTTGCCGCAATAGCCGTCAAGTAGGCCGCTTGCGCGGCCAACATGACCTACCAGAGCATGCTTACCTCGTGAGGAACTTCACCAAAAAATCCGCGAGCCCCTTGTACGGCGGCTTGAGCAGCGCGGTGGAGGCGAAGCGGGCCTGGTAGAAAACCGGCTTCTGCTTGGAGAAGGTCAGGAAGCCATGGTGGCCGTGGTAGTGGCCCATGCCGGACGGGCCGATGCCGCCGAAAGGCAGTGCGGTCTGGGCGATGTGCAGTACGCAGTCGTTGACGGTCACGCCGCCTGCAGTGGTGCGCTCGAGCACCTGCGCGGTGCGGTCCTTGTCGAGATCGAAATGGTAGAGCGCGAGCGGGCGGTCATTCGCGTTGATGTACGCGATGGCCTCGTCGAGATTGCGATAGGGCAGGATCGGCAGGATCGGTCCGAAGATTTCCTCGCGCATCAGCCGTGACTCGGGCTTGGCGCCGAGAATGAGCGTCGGCGGCAGCACCCGTGTCGCAGGATCGAGCGTTTCGTTCGCCGGATTGAGGCTGATCACGCGCGCGCCGGCGGCCTGCGCTTCGCTGATCAACGTGGTGAGCCGGGCGTAATGACGATCGTTGGCGACCGAGGTGTAGTCGGGCGTCAGCAGGAGGCTCGGGTAGCGCTCACGAATCTCGCGGGTCAAGGCATCGACCAGCGGCTCGATCTGATCTTCGGGACACAGGATGTAGTCGGGCGCGATGCAGGTCTGCCCGGCATTCAGGAACTTGCCGGCCGCAAGCCGCGCGGCGGCAGTCGCGATCGGGTAGCCCGGTGCGATGATCGCTGGCGACTTGCCGCCGAGCTCCAGGGTGACCGGCGTCAGGTTCTTCGCCGCCGCCTGCATCACCAGCCGCCCCACGTGGGTCGAGCCGGTAAAGAACAGATGGTCGAAGGGCAGCGCCGAAAATTCCGATGCCACCTCGGGGCCACCGAGCACGACCGCAACGCGCTCCTCCGGAAACACCTCCGCCAGCAACGACTTGAGCAGGTCCGAGGTGCGCGGAGTCAGCTCGGATGGCTTGAGCATCACGTGGTTGCCCGCGGCGATCGCCGCGGCGAGCGGCATCAATGCCAGGTTCACCGGGTAGTTCCACGGCGAGATGATCCCGACCACGCCGACCGGCTGGTAGCGGATCTCGCTGCGTGCCGGCTGGAACTGCAGGCTGGTCGGAACGCGCTTGGGCTTCATCCACCGGCGCAATTTGCCGACCGCGTAATCGATGTCGTGCAGTACGGTCATCACGTCCGAGATCAGGGTCTCGTGGCGTGAGCGTCGGCCGAAATCCGCGGCGATGGCGGTGACTATTTCTTCCTGGCGGCGCTTGACCACCGCGCGCAGGCGCTTCAAGTCATCGACGCGCTGCGCGTAATCCGGCACCCGCCGCGCATGCGCTTCGCGCTGGCGCCGCATCAGACCGGACAGCAGATCGGGCATGGAACCGTCCATCGCGCAGTACTCGATTTGGCTTGGTGTCCGAGGATACGCCCGGGGAAGTTGAGCAGATGCGTCAGGGTGAGCCCTGGGGTGCCGTGGATTTGCTCCCCTCTCCCATGCTCTCAGGGAGAGGGGCCGGGGGAGAGGGCGCCTTTACTTTCGGAGGAACGCCCTCTCTCCCAGCCCGTCTCCCCAGAAGCATGGGAGAGGGGAGCAACGCTACCGCTTCAACCACACCAGCGTCGCCATGCGCCCGCTGCTGGCGCCATCGCGGCGATGCGAATGCAGGGACGGGTCGTTGAAGGTGCAGCGCTCGCCGCCGCTGATGGCGATGATCCCGGCAGCGGCCAAGCGCCGCCGCGCGAGTGCGTAGAGGTCGGCCTGCCAGCGGTCGTCGCGGCCTGGTTGAAAGCATTCCGCGCAACCCGGATCGGCCGCGAGCATCGACTCGCGCACCTCGGGGCCGACTTCGAACGCCGCCTGGCTGATGGCCGGTCCAAGCCATGCGTGCAAACACGCGGGCGACGATTGCATCTGCGCAAGCGTGCTTTCGATCACGCCGGCGGCAAGTCCGCGCCATCCGGCATGGATCGCCGCGACTTCGTGTGCATCGTTGCTCGCGAGCACGATCGGCAGGCAGTCGGCAGTGAGGACCACGGCCGCGCGCATTGATTCCCGCAGGACGCAGGCATCGGCAATGCGTTCGGCCTGGGTTGCGGCCGGATCATCGATCCAGACGCGGATGCCATGGACCTGGTGCAGCCAGGCAGGATCGCCGGCCAACTCGAGGCGGTCACAGAGCAGCGAGCGGTTGCGCATCACCGCAGCCGCATCGTCGCCGCAGCGGTCACCGAAATTGGCCGGGCCAAAAGGTGGGAGAGAAACGCCGGAGAAGGTACGCGTGGCGGTGCCGGCACGGATGCCATTGGGCATTCCGGTGGCCTCGATCCAGCCGATCATCGCGACCTCTCATGTGGCGTGCGGCGCGCGGGTCCGCACCATGTCTGGACGCTCTTCCGAGTCTGGGCGAAAAAGCGTTCGGACAAGGTCCGAACCCACGCAGCACCATGCAAATCAAGCGCGGGCTTGCGCATCGCTTCGCAACACCGCCAGCAGAGCCTCGAAATCCGCCGGCAGCGGTGCCTCGACGGTGACCGCTTCACCACTGCGCGGATGCGCGAAACTCAAGGTGTGTGCGTGCAGTGCCTGGCGGCGAAAGTTGCCCAGCGCGACGCGCAGTTCCGGACCGGCGCCGGCGGGCAACCGCAGGCCGCCGCCGTACACCTGGTCGCCGACGATGCCCCACCGCAAGTGCGCGAGGTGTACCCGGATCTGGTGGGTGCGGCCGGTTTCGAGCGCCACCCGCAGCAGGCTGTGCGCGGGGAATTTTTCGACGACGCGGTAATGGCTGACCGACGGCCTGCCGTTGTCGACGATGGCCATCCGCAGGCGATCCGTCGGGTGGCGTCCGATCGGTGCGTCGATGGTGCCGCCGGCAATCACCTTGCCGAAGACCAGCGCGAAATACTCGCGCTTGACGTCACGTGCCGCGAGCGCCTTGACCAGCGAGTTGTGGGCCTCGGACGTGCGCGCGACCACCATCACGCCACTCGTGTCCTTGTCGAGCCGATGGACAACCCCAGCGCGCGGCACTGCCGCCAGCGCGGGCTCGTGATGCAGCAGCGCGTTGACCAGCGTACCGCTGCGGTTGCCGGCACCCGGATGCACCACCAAACCGGCGGGCTTGTTGAGCACGAAGAAATCGGGATCTTCATGCAGGATTTCGAGCGCGATATCCTCGCCGACGTCGGTGAGCACCGGCTCTGCGATGGTCTCCACGCGCACGCGCTCGCCACCACTGACGCCATCGCGTGGCTTGGCGACGCGCCCATCGATGAGCACCCGCCCTTCCTTGATCCAGCCGGCGAGCTTCGATCGCGAAAACTGCGGAAAGGTCTGCGCGAGCGCGGCATCGAAGCGCAGCCCGGCACAGGCGAATGGAACTTGCCCTTCGAGGATTTCATTGCTCATGTATCAAGCCTGCCTGAATCGCGACTGCCCGCCTTAGGGCGGGGGGCGGGGCGACGTAGGCTATCATCGCCGACCTTGCCCAAATCGGTCTCTCGCCTCATGCGGTTTTTCGCGTCCAGTTTCATTCGCCCGTTGCTTTTGGGTCTCGCCCTCGCCGCGCTGGCAGCTTGTAGTGGTGAGAAGAGCAAGGAAGAGACCGAAACCCTGGCGCTGGAACCCTTGTATGCAGAGGCCAAAGGTTCGCTCGATAACGGCAACTACGAGCGCGCGGTGCGCTACTACAAGCGCCTGACCTCGCGCTTTCCGTTCGGTGACTATGCCGAACAGGCCCAGCTTGATCTCGCCTACGCGCAGTACAAGCAATCGGAATACGACGATTCGATCAGCACCATCAACCGCTTCGTCAAGACTTATCCGGCGCATCCGAAGATCGACTACGCGTTCTACCTGCGTGGCTTGAACAATTTCGATCGCAATCGCAGCTACATCGATCGCATCCTGCCCGGCCAGGCCGGCAATCGTGATTCCGAGTCTGCGCGTCGCGCGTTCAATGATTTCGGCGAGCTCCTGCGCCGCTACCCGCAGTCGCGCTATGCCATCGACGCCCGCCAGCGCATGGTCTTCCTGCGCAACGACCTCGCCGGCAGCGAGCTCGCGGTCGCGCGCTACTACTTCCGCCGTGGCGTCTACGTCGGCGCCGCCAGTCGCGCCAAGTTCATCATCGAGAACTACCAGCAGGCACAGCAGGTCCCGGACGCGCTCGCGATCATGGCGCAGTCCTATGCCGCCCTCGGCCAACCCGATCTCGCCGCCGACGCCAAACGCACCCTCGAGCTCAACGCCCCCGATCACCCGTACCTGACCGGCGTGAAAGAAGGCGACGAAGGCTTCATGAGCAAGCTCTGGCCTTTCTAATTGGTTCGTCCTGAATTCTCCTGCGGAGAATTCAAGCCGGGTCTGAAGCAGATCTCGCCCGCGGGGCAAAATGTCATTTTTGCCGCGCGATCGAGTGCTCCCCTCTCCTGCGATTTTGGGGAGAGGGGTTGGGAGAGAGGGCAGCTCCACTGCCAGTTTCAAAAGCGCCCTCTCCCCCACCCCTCTCCCCAAAAGCATGGGAGAGGGGAGCGAGTCGTTCACTGCGTACAGGCCGTCGCGCAGCAAAAACCACGTTTTTGCTCCGCGGACCGCTCGCTCAACCGGCGAAAGTTTTCCGCAGGAAAACTTTCGACGAATCAGCGATACCCCGAGCTGATCGGAAACCTGCGATCGCGCCCGAACGACCGCGCCGTCACGCGTGGACCCGGGGCGGATTGGCGGCGTTTGTATTCGTTGCGCAGCACGAGCGCGGCGACGCGTTCTACGGTGGCGCGGTCGTGGCCGGCGGCAACGATCGCGGAGCGCGGTTCGTCGAGCTCGATGAAGCGGCGCAGGATGTCGTCGAGCACGGGGTACGGCGGCAGTGAATCCTGGTCGGTCTGGTTCTCGCGCAATTCCGCCGAGGGCGCGCGCGTGAGCACGGCTTCGGGGATGACCGCTGACTGCTCGTTGCGCCAGCGCGCGAGCGCGTAGACCTCGGTCTTGTAGACGTCCTTGATCGGCGCGAAGCCACCGCACATGTCGCCATAGATGGTGGCGTAGCCGACCGCCATTTCGCTCTTGTTGCCGGTGGTCAGGAGCAGGCCGCCGAACTTGTTGCTCATGGCCATGAGGATCACGCCGCGGCAACGCGCCTGCAGGTTCTCTTCGGTGGCATCCGGGGTGCGTCCGGCGAACACCGGCGCAAGCGTCTCGATGAAGGCATTGAAGGGCGCCTCGATCGACAGCATCTGCGTGCGCACGCCCTGCTTCTCGGCCTGAGCGAGCGCTTCGCGGTTACTGAGGTCGGAGGTATAGCGCGAAGGCAGCAACACCGCGGTCACTCGTTCCGCGCCGAGCGCATCGACGGCAATGGCGAGTGTCAGTGCCGAATCGATGCCGCCGGAGAGGCCGAGCAGCACGTCGCGAAAGCCGTTCTTGCGCACGTAGTCGGCGGTGGCGCGGACCAGCGCTCGATAGACCTCGCCTTCCGCCTCGGCGGGCTGGCGCGAGGGCCAGTCGACCGGGATCACGCGCACGCGGCCATCGGCTGCGGTGGCCACGTCGACCAGCAGTAGATGCTCCTCGAAAGCCGGTGCGACCGCACGCACCTTGCCGTCCGCATCGATGAGCAGGCTCTGGCCGTCGAACAGGAGGTCGTCCTGCCCGCCGATCAGGTTGCAGTAGATCAGCGGCACGCCCTGCTCGCGCGCACGCAGCGCGATTTCGGCCTCGCGGTCGCCAGACTTGCCCTGATGATAGGGCGAAGCATTCAGCACCAGGAGCACTTGCGCACCGGCCGCGCACGCGGCGGCGGCGGGCTCGGGGAACCAGGCGTCCTCGCAGATGAGCACGCCAATCTTGAGCCCATCGCGCTCGACCACGCAGCTGCCGACCGCTTCATGGAAGTAGCGCTTTTCATCGAAGACGGTGTAGTTGGGCAGGCGCTGCTTGCGAGCCCGCGCAAGTTGCCCTGCGCCGCTCAGCCAGCTCGCGCTGTTGTAGCGCAGGCCCGCATGTTTTTCCGGATGACCGACCAGGACGTCGACCGGACTATCCGCGCTGGCGAGCTCGCCGAGCGCCTCGTCGAGGCGCATCTGGAAACCCGGCCGGAACAGCAGGTCTTCTGGTGGATAGCCGGACAACGCGAGCTCCGGTGTCACCAGCAACTGCGCTCCAGCAGTACCGGCAGCCGCGCGCAGCTCCGCGATCCGGGACCGATTAGCCGGCACGGCGCCGACCGGGAAGTCATGCTGCGCCAGAGCGATTCGGTACACAGTGAAGTTCTCGATTGGTGGGAGCAGCCATGGCTGCGACGCCCTGATTTTTCTTGCGCGCAGGAGCGTGATGCAAGCGCAGAAACAAAAGGGGGCGGCGCATGCGCCGCCCCTAGTCCTGCGTGCGCCAGTCAACCGGCGCTAAAACATTCTTACTTCTTTGCAGGCTTCTTGGCGGCGCCCTTGTCTGAGCTCATCTTCGATGCACCAGCCTTGTTGGCGCCGGTGGCTTTTCCCGACGGGGATTTGCCAGGAGCAGCCTTGGCCGGAGCGGCCTTCGCTGGTGCAGCCTTCGCCGGAGCTGCCTTCGCCGGAGCGGCTTTGGCTGCGGCTTTCGGAGCTGCCTTGGCCGGAGCGGCCTTGGCAGCCGGCTTGGCAGCCGGCTTTGCTGCAGCTTTTGCAGGAGCAGCCTTGGCCGGCGCAGCTTTCGCTGGTGCAGCTTTAGCAGCAGCCTTGGGGGCCGCTTTGGCAGGTGCAGCCGCTTTGCCCGGTGCAGCGTTCTTCGCCGGGGCGGCTTTGGCAGGTGCTGCAGCCTTTGCGGGTGCGGCGGACTTCCCGGTTGCGGCCTTCGCGGCAGGTGCCGGAGCGGCCTTCTTGGCAGCAGCAGGCTTGGCTACGGGGGCTTTCTTGGCTGCCGGCTTGGCTGCCGCTTTCTTGGCGGCCGGTTTCTTCTTGTCGTTGACGACGGGCGCCGGCGTAGCCGACGTGTTTTGCGCAGTGTTTTCTGTTTTCACTATGGCACTCCCCTTCGATGATGACGATCTTGGTTTGGCGCCGGAAAGTCGTTTTACGACGGCTTCGCCGAGCTCCGTTGGAGACCGTACCGTCGTCACTCCGGCACGCTCCAGTGCTTCAAACTTCGCTGCTGCCGTGCCCTTGCCGCCAGCGATGATGGCGCCGGCATGCCCCATGCGCTTACCCACGGGCGCTGCAACTCCCGCAATGTAGGCAATCACAGGTTTGGTCACGTATTCCGCGATGAACTCCGCGGCTTCCTCTTCCGCACTTCCACCGATCTCTCCCACCATGATGATGGCTTCGGTCTGCGGGTCATCCTGAAACAGGCGCAGACAATCGACGAAATTCATTCCCTGCAGGGGATCGCCACCGATCCCGATGCAGGTGCTCTGACCCAGTCCGACCTTGGTCGTCTGGTAGACCGCTTCATAGGTCAAGGTGCCGGATCGCGACACGATGCCCACCTTGCCGGGTTTATGGATGAAGCCCGGCATGATCCCGATCTTGCATTCACCCGGCGTGATGATGCCGGGGCAATTCGGGCCGATCAGATACGTCTGTGGGTAATGGTTCATCAGGACGTGCTTGACGCGCAGCATGTCGAGTGCCGGGATGCCCTCGGTGATTGCCACGATCACCTTGATCCCGGCATCGGCGGCTTCGAGAATCGCGTCGGCAGCAAACGGTGGCGGCACGAAAATCATGCTCGCTTCGGCACCCGTTTCTTCGACTGCATCCTGCACCGTGTTGAACACCGGCAGACCAATGTGGTCCTTGCCAGCCTTGCCAGGCGTCACGCCACCGACCAGCTTGGTGCCGTAGTCGAGCGCCTGTTCCGAATGAAAGGTTCCCTGCGTGCCGGTGAAGCCCTGACAGATCACCCGAGTTTTCTTGTTGACCAGAACCGCCATAACCGTTTCGCTCCTAAGAAGTCCGAGTAATCAAACCGACGCCGCTGCAACTGCTTTCTGCGCACCGTCGGCGAGGTCGCTGGCCGGGATGAGCGAAAGGTTGCTGGACTTCAGGAGATCGCGACCGCGCTCGACATTGGTGCCTTCGAGCCTGACCACGACCGGGATGTTGATACCGACTTCCTTGACTGCCGCGATGATGCCTTCCGCGATCAGATCGCAGCGCACGATGCCGCCGAA
Source organism: Rhodanobacteraceae bacterium (assembly GCA_031425695.1). Taxonomy (GTDB): domain Bacteria; phylum Pseudomonadota; class Gammaproteobacteria; order Xanthomonadales; family SZUA-5; genus JANPJV01. The sequence goes on from JANPJV010000232.1 coordinate 32,878, forward strand.
GATATTGGCCAGGATCGCCTTGACCTTGTCGTTGCCGAGAATCAGCTTGAAGGCTTCGGTGACGCGCTCGGTGGTGGCGCCGCCGCCGACGTCGAGGAAGTTGGCCGGCTCGCCGCCATAGAGCTTGATCACGTCCATGGTCGCCATTGCCAGGCCCGCGCCATTGACCATGCAGGCGATGTTGCCGTCGAGCGCCACGTAGTTGAGATCGTGCTTGGCCGCCTGGGCCTCGAGCGGATCTTCCTGGGTGACGTCGAACATCGCCTCGAGCTTGGGCTGGCGAAAGCGCGCGTTGTCATCCGAGTTGAGCTTGCCGTCCAGCGCCATCAGGTCACCGGCGCTGTTGATGATCAGCGGGTTGAGCTCGATCAGGCTCATGTCGTAGTGATAGAAGAGCTGGTACATGGACAGCATGATCTTCGCGAGCTGCGCCGTCTGCTTGGCACCGAGGCCCATGGCGAAGCCGAGCTTGCGGCATTCGAAGGCCTGCAGGCCCTGCATGAAATTGACTTCGACGGTGAAGATTTTTTCCGGGTGGTCGCGCGCGACCTGTTCGATGTCGACGCCGCCAACCGGGGAAGCGATAAACGTGACCGCCTTGCTGGTGCGGTCGATCAGCATGGACAGATAGAGCTCCTTGCTGATCTCGGTGGCTTCGGTCACCAGCACCTGGTTGACCGGCAGGCCGCGTCCCGCGCTCTGGTAGGTGACCATGCGCGTGCCGAGCATCTTCTGCGCCGCATCGCGCACCGCGGTCAGCGTCTTGCAGATCTTGACGCCACCCGCCTTGCCGCGCCCGCCGGCATGGATCATGGCCTTGACCACCCACTGGTCACCACCGATCTGTCGCGCTGCTTCGACTGCCGCATCGGGCGTGACGACGACTTGCCCTTGCGGCACTGGAATGCCGAACTGCGTGAACAGTTCTTTCGCTTGATACTCGTGAAAGTTCATCCTGTCTCCTGATCGACGCTCGCTTGTCGCGAGGGCGAAAGTTGTGCGCCGGGCTGTTCCAAATTGGCGCGTATTGTGATGAAACACCCGCGCCGCGCCAAGTGTTTCCGCATAGCGATTTCAACGCAAGTGCGAGGAGCGAAAAAAGTCGATCCACCGCGTATTTGCCGTGTGTGCCGACGGGCTCGAAAATGGATCTTTGGGATCCACGAAAAGCGCATCCGGGAGCCAATGTTATAGTGATTCCCGCCTCGCGCACGCAGGAAGGCAGATGCGCATTTCCAGCATCGGCGTCAACGAGAAACTGATGACGCCCGCGGCGCTGCGCTGGTACGAGCTGCGCCTGTTCAATCTCTACCGGATCCTGGTTGCGCTGGTCTTCGGTGTGTTGTTGCTGACCAGCGCGACGGCGCGCTATTTCAGTCTCAGCGGATCGATCTACGGAGCCGGGCAAGTCGGCGTGATTCTCTATGCGCTGCTCGCGGTCGCCGTATTCGTGGCGAGCGAAAGCCGCCGTTCGAGCGTCACCGTGCTCGCCCTCGTGGGCGTCGGCTGCGACCTGGTCATGGGCTCGCTGCTGCTGTTCGTCTTCGGCGGTCTCAGCAGCGGCGTCGGCGTGCTGCTGCTGATCACCGTGTCGATGTCGGCCTTGTTGTTGCCGGGAAGGCTGGCGCTGCTGACCGCAGCGGTCGCCACCTTCGCGCTGCTGTCCGAATCGTTCTATGCGCTCACCGTGGAAGGCACCAGCGAGCGCAATCTCGCCCAGGCGGCCTTGCTCGGCACTGCGTTCTTCGCGACCGTCGCGATTTTCTACTGGCTCGCCCGGCTCACGCGGGAGAGCCAGGAACTGGTCGAGCGCCAGGGGGTCGACATCGCCAACCTGGCGCAGATCAACGAGCTCATCATCCAGCGCATGCGCACCGGCATCCTGGTCATTGACGGGCGCGGCGAAGTGCGGCGCTTCAACGAGTCGGGCTGGTACCTGCTCGGCACGCCACCGATGCAGGAAACCCAGGTCCGCAAGTTGTCGCCTGACCTCTACGGTCGCTGGCGTTACTGGATCACCACCGCCAAGCACAACAACGTGCCGATCCAGGTGGCCCAGGGGGTGCCCGCGGTGGTGCCACGCTTCACTCGCCTGTCCGGTCAGGACGATGCGGCCACGCTGTGCTTTCTCGAAGACGAGAGCATGGTCTACCGGCGCGCCGAAGAGCTCACGCTGGCTTCGCTCGGCCGGCTCTCGGCGAGCATCGCCCACGAAGTGCGCAACCCGCTCGCAGCCATTTCGCACGCGGCCCAGTTGCTGGCCGAGTCGGAGGACATGGGGGAGACGGATAGACGTCTGATCGAGATCATCCTCAACCACTGCGGCCGGGTGAACGGCATCGTCGAAAACGTGCTGCAACTCTCGCGGCGGGAACGCTCGCGTCCGGAGTGCGTGCCGCTCGCACCGTGGGCCCATGGCTTCGTCAACGATTTCCGCCAGGCACATCCGCTCGGGCAGGACCAGTTGCGTTGCGTGGTCGACCAGCGCGATGCGCGCGCCCTGGTCGATCCCTCGCAACTGACGCAGGCAGTCTGGAACCTGGTGCGCAACGCGATCCGCTACGGCCGCCAGCCGGACCAGGCCGCCGATATCTGCCTCCGCGTGCGCCAGGCCAACCCGGCCCAGGGCGCACTGGTCGAGATCATCGATCGCGGGCCGGGCATTCCCCAGAGCCTGCAACGACAGCTGTTCGAGCCCTTCTTCACCACGCATGCCGACGGCACCGGCCTCGGCCTCTACATCTGCAAGCAGTTGCTCGGCGCCAACCAGGCCAGTATCGAATACGTCTCGGTGCCCGGTGGCGGCAGCTGCTTTCGGATCCAGCTCGCGGTGCCGCAGCGCGACATGGCGCCGGACCTGGTGCCACCCTCGGTCGCTGCCGAGACGTTTTCCGATCCGCCGCTGCTGCCGAGATGAAGCTGACAAGCTTGGCCACACCGTGCGTGCTCGCGTTATCCTCGAACTCTCCGGCACACCCGGGCTTTCAGCGTGGTGTGCGCTCATCGAGTTGCGGAACGCGGAGTAATCAATGGAAAAGGGACACGCGCTCATCCTCGACGATGAGGCCGACATCCGCGAGCTGCTCACGCTGACGCTCACCCGGCTCGGCCTGCAAGTGCATCAGGCCGCCTCCCTGAGCGAGGCCCGCGCGTTGCTCGGGGCACACAACTACGATCTGTGCTTCACCGACATGCGCCTGCCGGACGGCAACGGGCACGAGTTCATCGAGCAGATGTCGCGCCAGCATCCGGATACGCCGGTGGCGATGATCACCGCCTATGGCAACGCCGAGGCTGCGGTGCAGGCGCTGCGCGCTGGCGCCTTCGACTGCGTTTCCAAGCCGGTCGATCTCAATGTGCTGCGCAGCCTGGTCAAGACGGCGCTGCGCCTGCGCGGCGAGCGCGTGCCCGGTGGGCCGCTGGAGACGCGCCTGCTCGGTGATTCGCCGGCCATGCAGCGCGTGCGCGTCACCATCAGCAAGCTCAGTCGCAGCCAGGCGCCGGTGCTGATCTCCGGTGAATCCGGCGTCGGCAAGGAGCTCGCCGCGCGCTCGATCCACGAGCAGGGCCCGCGTGGCGTCGGTCCCTTCGTGCCGGTCAACTGCGGCGCGATCCCGACCGAGCTCATGGAGAGCGAGTTCTTCGGCCATCGCAAAGGCAGCTTCACGGGCGCCCATGGCGACAAGGACGGGCTGATCCAGGCGGCCAATGGCGGCACCTTGTTCCTCGACGAGATTGCCGAGTTGCCGCAACACATGCAGGTCAAGTTGCTGCGCATCATCCAGGAAAAGACCGTGCGCCCGATTGGTGGCCGCGCCGAGATTCCGATCGATGTGCGCATCGTCAGCGCCACGCACAAGGAACTTTCGCACCAGGTCGAGATTGGCGAGTTCCGCCAGGACCTCTATTACCGCATCAACGTCATCGAGCTGCGCATGCCGCCGTTGCGCGAGCGTCGCGACGACGTCGTGCTGCTGGCCGAGCGTTATCTCGACAAGCTGGCGCCGGAATGGTCGATTTCGCGCCCACGGCTTGCTCCCGAGGGGCTGGCGGCGTTGATGGCCTACGATTTCCCCGGCAACGTGCGCGAGCTCGAGAATATTCTCGAGCGCGCGGTCGCGCTCAGCGATGGCGACGTCATTCGCGCTGAAGACCTGCAGCTCGCGCCCCGCGCGCTCGGGGCCGGCATCGACGCAGAACCGGCAAGCCTGGCCGCGACCTCCAGCGGCACATCAACGGCCGAGCACGCCGCCGCGATCGGCGCCCAGAAGCTTGGCCTCGAGAGCTATATCGACGGGCTCGAGCGCGAGGCGATCAACAAGGCCCTCGAGGAATGCCGCTACAACAAGACCGCTGCGGCCAAGAAGCTCGGCATCACCTTCCGTGCCTTGCGCTACCGCCTGAAGAAGCTCGGCATCGATTGAAGACCCGGGCTGCCCGCCGCCGCGGGCTCTTGAAATCCGGCCGCTGTCTACCTACATGTGCGCGCATGTCCAACCGTGACTGGTCAATCCCATGAACGCAACGTCCGTTCGACCGGTGACTCGCTGGCGTGCTGCCGGTGTGCACCTTGCCTTGTCCGCCATCCTGGCGCTGCTGGCCGGCCTGCTGCTCTTCGGCGTCTGGTATCCCTCTCCCTACACCAAAGCCGCCGGGGCGGATCGCCTGATCATGCTGCTGATCGGCATCGACCTCGTGCTCGGCCCGCTGCTGACGTTGATCGTCTACAAGCAGGGCAAGAAAGGCATGTGGTTCGACTTGATCTTCATCGGCGCGGTGCAGCTGGCCGCGCTGATCTACGGGATGGTCATGATTGCGCAGTCGCGCCCGATTTTTATCGTGCTCAGCGACGACATGACCTTCCTGGTCGCCAATCGCTCAATTTCTGACGCCGACCTGGCGACGGCTCCTGACCCAAGCTTGCGGACGCGCTCCTGGACTGGACCGATATACGTCGCAGCGCCGGCGCCGACCGATCCCAAGGAGCGCGAGGACCTGTTGTTCTCGAGCATGGTCGGCAAGGACATCGATCGCCAGCCGAAATATTTCAGGCCACTGGCCAGTGCCGGCCCGGCCTTGATCAGTGCGTCGACACCTTTATCGCAGCTTGCCGCGATCCCTGGTGCGCGCACGGCGGTCGACCAATTCGTGGCGGCCCACGAGATCCCGATCGAGCGGCTTCGATTCCAGCCCCTGCGCGGCCGCGATCCCGAGCAGGACAGCACCATCGTCTATGACACTTCCGATTCGAAAATGGTGGGAGTGATCCAGCTGGATCCATGGGTCGCCTTGCCGAAGGACGAGGGTTAAGCAAACTGGCCGTCAGGGAACGGTGATTGGCGCGGTTTTTGCATTACTTCCGTCGTATCTGACGGAGAGTCATCAATGCGCGCGATAAATGCCGGCTTTACGTTGATCGAACTCATGATCGTGGTAGCGATCATCGCCATCCTTGCGGCCATCGCGATACCCGCCTATCAGGATTACACGATCCGCGGCCAGATTGCAGAGGGAATCACGTTGGCCAGCGGCGCGAAGAATGCGATCTGGGATTTCCACTCCGGCCGCGGCACTTTTCCGCTCAACAATCTTTCAGCGGGTCTCACGCCAGCGGCAAACATTCGTGGAAACTTCGTTTCCTCGGTGAACGTCAACGCCGGCGTGGTCGAAGTGACCTTCGGCTACAGCGTCAATCAAGCGGTGTCTGGATCAACCCTGACGCTCTCGCCGACCGACAACGGCGGCAGCATCCTGTGGGTCTGTGACTCCACGACGATTCTCGACCGCTACCTCCCGACGCAATGTCGTTGAGATGCCGGGCGGACCGCCCGCGATTTGCATGGACCCGACCCTAGCCTGAAGTGACGTGCCTGGGCAGTGTTCGACCAAGCCTGCCCATGTTTGCGAATTTTCGTGAAACTCCAGCGGGGGCGTGTCCAGCATTAACGCCACGTGTCCCTGGCACGCGTCATGCTCAACCTCCCCCGACGCTTCCCGGTCACTCCCCGACCGGGGCGTCCAGGTCATTCTCCTTGGAGGTTTTTCATGAGCATGCAGAAAGGTTTCACGCTGATCGAACTTATGATCGTTGTCGCGATCATCGCCATCCTCGCGGCCATCGCGATCCCGGCCTACCAGGACTACACCGTCCGTGCTCAGGTGTCTGATGGCCTGAGCTTGGCCAGTGGCGGCAAGACAGCAGTCGCTGAGTACTACCAGAATCGTGGTGCGTACCCGACGGACAACACCACCGCCGGCATGGCGGCTGCGACGGCCATTCGTGGCAACTTCGTCAGCACCGTGACCGTCGCCAACGGCGTGATCGATGTCGTCTACGGCTACAGCGTCAATTCGGTCATCAGTGGCTCGACCGTGTCGCTCAGCCCGACCGACCGCGGCGGCTCGATCGAATGGGATTGCGACTCCGCAATCCTCGATCGTTACCTGCCGACGCAGTGCCGTTGATAGCTACGCCAGCGTCGATCGCTTGAGATCGCGCTCGGCCCCTCGCGCACGCGGCCAGACGCCTGGCCACGTGACGCGAAGGGGCTACTTCAGACCCGATCAGCCTCGTGTGACGCGCCGCGCCCAGCAGCGCAGGATCGCACGGGGCCAAAATTGAGCGGCGTGAGGCGGTTTGGAGTCTGGAAAGGTGGCACGGATAATGCTCTTATCCCCCTGACGCACCACGCGCATCCCATCTCACGAAGGGCGGTGCGTTCCAACCTAGGTTAGTCCACACCGAAGAGGCTCCTCATGAAAATGCAGAAAGGCTTTACCCTTATCGAACTGATGATCGTTGTCGCGATCATCGCCATCCTCGCTGCCATCGCGATCCCGGCCTACCAGGACTACACCGTCCGCGCCCAGGTCTCGGATGGCCTGAGCTTGGCGAGCGGCGGCAAGACGGCGGTTGCCGAGTATTACCAGAACCGTGGTGCGTACCCGACGGACAACGCGACCGCCGGCATGGCGGCTGCGACGGCCATTCGTGGCAACTTCGTCAGCACCGTTACGGTCGCTGGCGGCGTGATCAACGTGGTGTACGGTTACAGCGTCAACTCGGTGATCAGCGGCTCGACCGTCTCGCTGAGCCCGACGGACCGTGGCGGCTCGATCGAGTGGGATTGCGACTCCGCCATCCTTGATCGTTACCTGCCGACGCAGTGCCGTTGATAGCTGGTGTTGAAAACGTAGCATCGGAGGGGGCGAAAGCCCCCTTCTTCATTTCTGGGACTGGGGTTGTCTTTCTCCTGATCGTGGTGGCCATGTCGCCCTTCCTGCTCGGCGCGGGCGGATCCTGGGTCTTCGACGACTACAGCAACATCCTGGTCAATCCGGCGTTCGCCTCGCCCTTGACCAGCGCGCGCGACTGGTGGGAAGCGATCTGGTCCTCGCCCTCGAGCGATCTCAGCCGTCCGCTCGCCATGTTGAGCCTGCTGCTCAACTTTCATGCAAGCGGGTTGACGCCGCTGGGCTTCAAGCTCACCAACCTCGCCTTGCATGCCGTCAACGGTTTTTTGTTGTTTGTGCTCCTGCGCGACATCTTGCGACAACCCGCGGCCGATCGCGCGTTGCGCTCGGTCAATCTTGAACCAGCGCGTACGGCCCTGTTCCTGGCGATGGCCTGGAGCGCGTTGTCGATCCACACCAGCGCGATCCTGTTGATCGTCCAGCGGATGGAGCTGCTGGCGACGACCTTCGTCATTTGTGGACTGATCCTGTACCTGCGCGGCCGCATGCGGCTGTCCGACAACCGCGCGGGCGCCTGGTGGCGGATGGTGGCCGGGCTGCTGGTGATTCCCGCGCTCGGCTGTCTCGCGAAAGAAACGGCAATCCTGACCCCGATCTACGCCCTGGCGCTCGAGATCTATTTGTTGCGCTTCCTCGCGGCGCACGGCCAGGCGTCGCGTGTGCTCGCCGGCGTGCACGGCCTGATCGTCTCGATGGGGCTGCTGGCAACCGCGCTGTTGCTGCCGCGGTATCTCGATTCGAGCGCCTGGCAATGGCGGCCATTCGACCTTCCGGAGCGACTGCTGACCGAAGGTCGGGTGCTCTGGCTTTACGTCCGCTGGACCCTGCTTCCCGATCTTTCCTCGATGGGCCTCTATCACGACGGCCTGCAGATCTCGCGTGGGTGGCTGCATCCACCGACGACCGCGCTTGCCGCTGCCGGCTGGCTTGCCGTCATCCTCCTGCTGGCACGCCTGAGCCTGCGGGCTTCGCTGCTTGGTCTGGGGGTCGCCTGGTTCGTGATCGCGCATGCGTTGACTGCGACCGTCCTGCCACTGGAGCTCGTGTTCGAGCATCGGAACTACTTCGCGTCCGCAGGGCTGCTACTGGCGTGGATCCCCGTGTATGTGCGGCTGTGCCAACAGTCGCAAAAAATACGTCGTCTTGCGAATCTGGCGCTCGGCCTGTGGCTGGGCGCACAGATGAGCATCGCCGCGTTGCGCGCATACGAATGGTCGAGCCCGCTGCGCCATGCGCAGGCGGAGGCGGCCCGCAACCCGGAGTCCCCACGCGCGGTCTACGAGCTTGCGCGCGTTCAATTCGTGCTGGCTGAGAAGGACCCGACGACCCCGGCCTTCGCGGCCGCGCAGCGCAATTTCGAGCGCGCCGCGCGTCTTGCCGGATCTTCAGCGATGCCGGCGCAGGGGCTGATCCTGAGCGAGGCGCTGACCGGGCGAGCGGTGTCGGCAGGTCAATGGGAGCTGCTGCACCAGAATTTGCGATCGCGCCCTGTCGACGTCCAGTCCGCAGGCGCGATCTTCAACCTGGTGCGATGCCAGATCGTCGGTGAATGCGCTTTTCCAGTGGAGCAGCTGCTGGTGACGATGAACATTGCAGCCAATCAACAGCCGCCGCACGTGGATGTCCTTTCCGCCTACGCGGAATTGGCGATTGATATCCTGGGCGACGCACCTCTGGCGGAGCAGTTGGCGCGCGACGCGCTGCAACGGGATCCGCGCAATCCAACCCGCAGGTTCAACCTTGCACGGATTCTCGCAGTGGCCGGCAAGTTGGACACTGCGCTGCTGGAGCTGGAGCGCCTGGACGCCGGCGACCGGATCGGTCGCTATCGCAGCAAGAGCCAGCAATTGCGCGAACTGATCAACCGTCGCCGCGCGACGCACCCACTCCCGGCGACGCCTGTGCAGTGAGCAGATGCGGTGGGCACGACCGATTGGACCGGTTCGCAAGTGCCTATACTGGCGGATCAGCAAGCCCGGCCCAGGCACCTCAGCCATGAGCATCCCTGCGTCGTCGATGCGCGCCCGACTGCTCCAGATGTGGCCGCTGGCGCTGCTTTGCGCGGTCGGACTCGCGATCTATCTCCCGGGCCTCAACGGCGCCTTCCTGTTCGACGACTTCGCCAACCTGCCGGCGCTCGGGCGCTACGGCCCCGTCGACGACTTTGCGGCCCTGCTGCGCTACCTGACGTCCGGAATCGCAGACCCCACCGGTCGCCCGGTAGCGATGCTGAGCTTTCTCGTCGACGCCAACAACTGGCCCGCATCGCCGTGGCCCTTCAAGCGTACGAATGTCTTGTTGCACCTGCTCAATGGCTGCCTGCTCTACCTGGCGCTGAGCGCACTGGCCGGAGCGCGGGCGCCGCAAGCCAGGCCCGCGATGCTGCTTGCCACCGCGCTGTGGACGCTGCACCCGCTGTGGGTATCGACAGTCCTGTATGTGGTTCAGCGCCACGCCATGCTCGCGACCACGTTCGTCCTGGCGGGAATCATTCTCTGGGCGCGCGCACAGCAGGCCTTCGCCGCTGCCCGCCCCGGCCGGGGCTGGGCACTGGCGCTGGCTTCGATGGGGCTGTGCGGGTTGCTCGCCGGCTTGAGCAAGCCGAACGGCTTCCTGTTGCCCTTGCTGCTGCTGGTACTGCAGGCGACGGTCTTGCGCACGGTGCCATCCGGGTCCACGGCTGCAGCGACCTCGGCGACGCGCCTGCTGCTGATCCTTCCGGGTGGGCTGATGCTGCTCGGCATTGCCCTGATGGCCTGGAATGGAGACCACGAAGCGCGCGCCTGGAGCATCGGCGAACGTGCGCTCACCCAGCCAAGGGTGCTGTTCGACTACCTGTCGTTGCTGGCTTTGCCGACCGCTTATTCGAGCGGCGTATTCGCCGATGGCTACATCGTTTCGCGGGGGCTCCTCACGCCGCCATCGACCCTGCCGGCGTGGCTTGGGGTGCTCGCGCTGGCGGCGCTCGCGACATGGCTGCGCAGACGCCAGCCGATCGCGGCGGCAGCGCTCGGGTTCTTCCTGGTCGGGCACCTGCTCGAAAGCACCATCCTGCCGCTCGAGCTCTACTTCGAGCACCGCAACTACCTGCCCGCGCTGCTGTTGTTCTGGCCCCTGTCTACCTGGCTGCTGCGCCCGGGACCGATGCTGCGAGTGCGCCAGTTTGCGGCAGTCGCCTGGCTCCTGCTGCTGACGGTGATCACCCTGGCGCGCGCCGACCTTTGGGGTCGCCCGCTCGAGCTGGCACTGAACTTTGCCCGCGACCAGCCCGCTTCCGCGCGCGCGCAGGCCAATGCCGCTGTACACCTGCTTGCGGTCGGCCACCACGAGCACGCGGTCGCGCTGTTGACACCGTTGTCCGAACGCAATCCAGACGAAGTCCAGTACGCACTGACGCTGATGAATGCGACTTGTGCCCAAGGCCGGAGCGACCCGGTCATGGTGGCGAGAGCTGAGCGCGCGATGGCAGCGACCGGCGTTGGCAGCGATGTCGCGCACCAGTGGCTGGTCGGAGTGTTGAAGGGCGGTCCCGGCGCGGCCTGCCGCGAGCTCACGCCAGCACAGGCGGACGGCCTGCTCGCCGCCTTGCAGGCGCACCCGAAGCGCGATGCCGAGATCGAGTCGCGGCTGCTGCGCCTGGCCGCCTTCCGGGCCCTGCGCGAAAGGCAATGCGATGTCGCCGTGGACGCATTCAATCGCCGCCTCGACATTCAGCGCCGGCCGGAAGCGGCGGTCGAGCAAGTCGGCTTCCTGGTCACCCGCTGCAGCCCGGCGGCGGCGTTGCGCCACCTTGAGCATTACCGTTCCGGTGCGGCGCTCGGCGACGCGCCGGCGTACACCTGGATCTTGCGCCTGCGCGACCGGATCATGGAGCGCGACGGCTACTGGCAGCGCGAGCTAGACCGGCTGCAGACGCTGCTGGAAGAGGACCGCGCGCGGTCGCCCGCAGCAGATTGAAGCAGCTCACGACAGCGGCCTGGCGCCCTGCATCGACGCGTGGGAAATGGCATGCTTGATTGAAACGACCCCGTCTCGCAGGTAGTCCCCGCTCCGATGCCGATTTCGATCTCCGTTGTGCTGCCGGCGAAGAACGAGGCTGCCGGATTGGCCACGTTCCTGCCGCGGCTGCGCGCGATGTTGCCCGACGCCGAGATCATCGTCGTCGACGACGGCTCTACCGACGACACCGCGAAGGTTGCGCGCGCCATGGGTGCAAGCGTGGTCAGCACGCCCTACTCGATGGGCAACGGCGCGGCGATCAAGCGCGGGGCCCGGGCCGCGAACGGCACCATCCTGGTGTTCATGGACGCTGACGGCCAGCACGATCCGGCCTTCATTCCGCAACTGCTCGCGCCGCTCGAACAGGGGTACGACATGGTCGTCGGCGCGCGCGACCGCAGCGGCCAGGCCAGCGCTGGTCGCAGTCTCGCGAATGGCCTGTACAACCGCATCGCGAGCTGGATGACGGGCGCCCGCATCCTCGACCTGACCTCGGGCTTTCGCGCCGTTCACGCCGACAAATTTCGCGAGTTCCTGCATCTGCTACCGAACGGCTTCAGTTATCCGACCACGATCACCATGGCGTTCTTCCGCAGCGCCTTCCCAGTCGCCTACGTGCCGATCCCGGTTGCCAAGCGCATCGGCGTGAGCCACATCCGCCCGCTGCGCGACGGCGTGCGCTTCCTGCTGATCATCTTCAAGATCGCGACGCTGTTCTCGCCGCTCAAGCTATTCGTGCCGGCCAGCCTCGCCTTTTTCCTGACCGGCTGCGGGTATTACGCCTACACCTACCTGACCCAGGGTCGCTTCACCAACATGAGCGTCCTGTTGTTCAGTGCCGGCGTCATCATTTTCCTGATCGGGCTGATCTCCGAGCAGGTCACCGCGCTGACCTATCGGCGCAACGCCTAGCAGCCTGTCGGGCCTTCAGCTTTACGCGACCCGTCGCAGGTAGCCGCCTGGCGCGACCGTTATCAGCAGCTTGCTCTCGATCTCCTCGTCGACGACGAATTCCGGGTGCCCGGACAGGAAGGCCGCGACTGCGGTCTTCGGGTTGTCGCCGACGTCCCACGGGCGGTTCGTGTACAGGCCGGGCGGCAAGTGCTCGATCACCGTGTCGAAGACCACGCAATAGCATTCCCGGGTGACCAGCGGCGCATAGGCCGCGAGTTCGGCCAGCACGTGCGCGTGGGTGTGGTTGGAATCCAGGCAGACCATCACCCGCTCATGGCGACGGGCGATGGCGGCGACCTGATCGACAATCTCCGGCGCAGTCGAAGAGCCTTGCAGCATGTCGATGCGATTCGCGAGCGGGTGCGCCTTTATCGCCGCGAGATTGTGCGCGCGGATGTCGATGTCGACCCCGAGCACGCGCCGCCGGGGCGCGCGCGGATCGAGCAACTCAGAGCTCGCGCAGGCGTCGGTGTAGTCGAGCAGCGCGAGCAGCGATGCACTCAGGATCAGCGAGCCGCCATGCGCGATGCCAGTCTCGATGATCAGGTCCGGGCGCGTCTGCCAGACCAACTCCTGCATCGCGACGATGTCCTGCGGATACTGGATGATCGGCCGCCCCAGCCAGCTCAGGTTGTACGAGTACTGCGCGGCGATGGACGATTCGGTGAACGCCTGCGCATCCGCCAGCAAGCGCGTATTGGCGCGCGCGGTGATCAGGCGTTGCCGTGTCTCTTCCTCGAAATTACTCATTGGTCCACCGCGATGTAGTTGGGGCCCGGCCCGCCCATCGCGCGGATTTCGGCCAGGTAGTTGGAGTTCATCACGAAGATGGCCGGCGCAGGGCCGAGCTGCGCGAATGCAGCGGCCGGCGCCACGACCGGCAAGCCGCTGCCGGCCAGGAAGTGTCCCTGTTTCGCCGGGTTGATGTCGATCGCGAGCGCCGGCGCCAGCCCGCGCGCCTGCAGGTGATGACTGAACATGACGCCCTTGGCCGCCGCACCCCATACCGCACGGTTCGGATGCGCCCGCGCCGCTTGCGCGCAGCGTTCGAGATTCGCGAAGAAATCGGCGGGCATTTCCACGGGTGCCACTGGCGCCGGCGAGAGCCGCGGATCGCGCAGGGAATCGAGCTCGGCAATCGCGTACAGATACTGGCCGCCGAACAGCGTGCCGGCCGCGACCACGCGCTCGAACAGGCGCAGGAAATCCGCTTGCCGGAAATAATTGACGTGCTCGTAGAAAACGTCGAACCAGGCGTGGTGTTCGATGATCCAGTCGAGGCACGGCACCTCGATGTAGATCAGCGCGCCGCTGCCATTGGCAATCCGCACCTGCTCCAGAAAGTCGGCGGGTTGCGGGATGTGTTCCAGTACATGACGCATGACGATCGCGTCGCCACGGATGCCGAGCCCGGGCGCGAAATGCTCGCGCACGATGTGCTCCGAATCGCCCTCGTAGGCTGGATCGATGCCGCGCGCGTCGTGGCCGGCGGCGCGCAGGAGCTCCAGGAAACCTCCCTTGCCGCAGCCGATCTCGAGCACGCTCTTTCCCTGGAAATGGCGCCCCAGGAGCTCGAGCACCTCACCGATATGCGTCTGGAAGGCCTGCGAATGACCTTGCTCGTTCTGATAGCTCGGATCGTAGACCAGACGCCCGGCTTCGAACGCGCGGTTGTACGTCAGCCCGCTGGCGAGATCCTGCACCAGCACCATTTCACCGCGCGGGCAGGCGCGCGCGGCGGCAGCGCTCGCATACATGCGGTTCTGGTAGATCGGGATCGCCTCCACGCGCAGCAGCTCACGTTCGCTCATCGGGCGCTCCTGCTGTTGTGGGTCTGCGCTGTGCGCGAACGCTTTCGCGGACCATGGAGCGCAGGCGTCGCCCGTCGCCCCAGAAGGCAAGTGGTTCGAAGTCAGGGACCGCGAAGACGCCGCGATTGAGCTCGATCTCGACGCCCCATTCGGATAGCCAGCCACGCACGAGGTCGATCACCTTCACCGGATTGCCGCTGCAGACATTGACGATACCAGCGTCGGTCGAATCCATCGCGAGCGCCGCCAGCCACGCGGCCGCTTGCTCGGCCGCGAGGAAATCGCGAGTTTGCTCGCCTGACGACATGTCGAAGCTGCTTGCGCCGGCCGCCACCGCGGCACGCAACGAGGCGTACAGCGAGCTCGGCGCCTGGCCAAATCCGTAGAGGTAGAACAGGCGCGCCCACACGAGCGCAAATTCACGCTCCCGGCGACGCCCTTCCAGATGTTCGAGCAGCCGGCGCTTGGCCTCGCCGTAGGCGGTCGTCGGTTGCAGCGGTCGGGTTTCATCCAACTCACCGCCCTGCAGCCCGTATTCCAGGCAGGTACCGGCAACCACCAGGCGTTTGATGCCGCTGTCGATGCAGGCATCCAGAAAGCTGATCTGGCGCGGCAGCTCGGTCTCCAGGTGCACGCCCGACCGGTAGTTCGGCAGGCCACCCCAAGCCAGATGCACGAGCGCGTCGGGCCGACCGAGGGCCGTGAATACATCACCGCCGACGGCGCCGATATCGAGCGCCAGCGGCGTCACGCCGTCGAGCGCCGGCACGTCCGGATGACGGGAAATGGCGATCACGTCCGCGCCCTCGGCTCGCAGCGCAGTCAGCACGTGACGCCCGAGAAAGCCGCTGGCTCCGGTCAGCGCGATGCGCATCATCCTAGGATCAATGGATCCGCATGGCGGGAACGGCAGTGGCGAAGCGACCGCCCCAGGTGCGGATGTACGCGAGCTGCTCGACGATTTCTGCGTGCAGGTTCCACGGCAGGATCAGCACCATCTGCGGGCGTTCGCGCAGCAGGTGTTCCTCGGCGACGATGGGGATGCGCGAGCCGGGCAGGAAGCGGCCCTGCTTGTGCGGGGAAGCGTCGACGACGTACGGGAGCAGGTCTGCGCGTACGCCCGCGTAATTCAGCAAGGTGTTGCCCTTGGCCGCGGCACCGTACGCGGCCAGGCGAACCCCGTTGCGACGCTGTTCGAGCAAGAATGCGAGCAGCTCATTCTTGACCGCGTCCGCCTGTGCCTGGAAACCGCGGTAGTAATCCATCGTCTGCATGCCGGCCGCCGTCTCGGCAGCCAACAAGCTGGCGACTCCCTGGTCGTCAGCTTGGGCCCGGTCCGCGTGCGCGGCCCACAGGCGCAGCGAGCCGCCATGCGTCGTGAGCAGCTCGACATCGAACACGCGCAGCCCGTGCGCGGCAAACACCGCGCGTACCGTGTGCAGCGAGAAATAGGAAAAGTGCTCGTGGTACACAGTATCGAATTGGCGCTGCGCGACCAGTTGCTGAAGATGCGGGAACTCGACGGTGACCGTCCCCGCCGGCGCGAGCGCGAGCGCCAGGCCGGCGACGAAATCGTTGAGGTCGGGCACGTGTGCGAGCACGTTGTTGGCGACGATCAGGTCGGCGCGCCCGCGTGCGGCTACGAATTCGCGCGCAAACGCGGCACCGAAGAATTCTCCGATGGTCTCGATGCCCTTCGCGCGCGCGGCCTGCGCCGTGCTGGCAGTCGGCTCGATGCCCACGCAGGGAATCCCGCGCGCCGCCACGTATTGCAGCAGGTAGCCATCGTTGGACGCGATCTCCATCACCAGGCTGTGGCTGCCGAGGCCCGCACGCACCACCGCCTGTGCGACATAGCGTTCGGCATGCGTGAGCCAGGTGCGCGAGAACGAAGAGAAGTACGCATAGTCCGGTGCGAACAACGCCGTATGTGCCTGCACCTCGTCGACCTGGACCAGCCAGCAGCGCGGACAGGTGCGCAGCTTCAACGGGAAATACGTCTCGGGCGCGGCCAGCTGGGCGCGACTGAGGTAGGCATTGGATGGTGGCGCCGCGCCGAGATCGAGAAACACATTGTCGAGGCCGGTGTCCAATGCGGCTTGGCAGAAGCGGCAGTTCATGCGGAAATCCCGCAAAACCCGGCGCCCAGCAGCGGCGCCTGGCGGTCCTTGTCCGAGACCTGCGTGATCGGCAGCGGCCAGGCGATTCCGAGCGCTGGATCGTCGAAACGCAGCGTACCCTCGTGCGCCGGGCTCCAGCGCGCTCCGTGCAGATACAGCAGCTCGACGTCGTCCTCGAGCGCCTGGAAGCCATGCGCGAAACCCGCCGGGATGTACACCTGACGCTGCCCGCTCGCGTCGAGCTCGTACGCGTGCCAGTGCAGAAAGGTCGTCGAGCCCTTGCGCAGATCGACGGCGACGTCGTACACGCGGCCGCGCAGGCAGCGGACCAGTTTCGATTCGGCCGCCGGCTCACGCTGGAAATGCAGGCCGCGAATGCTGCCGGCGCGATGGGTGGTCGCGAGATTGACCTGCGCAATGGGGTTGCCGCCGGTCATTGCGGCTAGCTCTTGCTCGCAGAAAACACGCACGAACCGGCCACGCGCATCCGCGATCGCGGTCGTCTCGATCAGGGTCAGGCCGGCGAGCGGTGTCGGCAGCAGCTTCACGTGCCTGCCCACTCGATGCCGGCCGCGCGAGCGGTGGCCACGTAAGTCGACAGGTCGTCGCGCGTGCGCAGCTCTCCCCGCTGGTGCCAGGCGCGATACCAGTCGACCGTGCGTGCGATCGTGGTCGGCGCATCCCACACCGGCTGCCATCCGAGCTCCCCGCGGGCCTTGCTCGAGTCGAGCTCGAGGATGGCGGTTTCGTGTGGTTGCCCGGCAAGCTCGGTCTCCACCTCGATGCCGGGCCAGCGCTGGCGCACGCCCTCGACCAACTCGCGTACGCGCAGGTTCGCGCTCGCGTCAGGGCCGAAGTTCCAGGCACCGATCGCGTCCGTCCCCTCGAGTAGCCGTTGTCCCAGGCGCAGGTAGCCTGACAGCGGCTCGAGCACGTGCTGCCAGGGGCGGATCGCCTCCGGATTGCGCACGCGCAACGGGGTGCCACCGACCGCCGACCGCACCAGGTCCGGCAGCAGCCGGTCTTCCGACCAGTCGCCGCCACCGATGACGTTGCCCGCGCGCGCCGTGGCCAGCGCCGGGCCGTTGCTGAAGTACGCCTGCTGGTAACACTGCGAGAGCAGCTCCGAGCACGCCTTGGAGGTGCTGTAGGGATCGTGCGCGCCCAGCGGATGCGCTTCGGGATAACCCCCACCGACCGGGCGATCGAGGTAAACCTTGTCGGTGGTCACGTTGACCAGCGCCCGCACGCCGCCATCGGCACGCACTGATTCGAAAAGGTGCAGCAGGCCGGTGACATTGACCGCGAAGGTGTAGGCCGGCTCACGGTAACTACGGCGCACCAGTGGCTGGGCGGCGAGATGGAAAATGATGCGCGGCCGTGCGCGCTCGACCGCACTGCGCACTGCCTGCAAATCCGTGAGGTCGACGCGCAGGTCGAGCACGTCGTCGAGCCCGAGCAGGTCCCAATGGGCAGGCGTGCGCTCGGGCGCGAGCGCCAGGCCGCTCACCCGTGCGCCAAGTTGCTGCAGCCAGAGCGCGAGCCAGGAGCCCTTGAAGCCGGTGTGGCCGGTGATCAGCACGCGGGTGCCGGCGTACACGCCACCGAACAGCGCTGTCATGGCCACAGCTTCCATGGCGCCTTGCCGCTGCGCCAGAGTTCCTCGAGCTTGAGCTTGTCGCGCAAGGTGTCCATCGGCTGCCAGAAGCCGTGGTGCGCATATGCCGACAAATTGCCCTCGCGCGCCAGCCGCTCCAGCGGCGCGCGTTCCCAGATACAGTCGTCGCCATCGATGTAGTCCATCACGGCAGGCTCGAGCACGAAGAAGCCGCCATTGATCCAGGTGCCGTCGCCCGAGGGTTTTTCCTCGAACCGGGTAATCCGGCCTTCCTCGATGTCGAGTGCGCCGAAACGCCCGGGCGGCCGTACCGCGCACACCGTTGCCAAGGTGCGCTTCTCGCCGTGAAACGCGACAATCGCGCCGATATCGACATCGGCGACGCCGTCGCCGTAGGTGAAGCAGAAAGGGCCGTCGAGATAGCCGGCGACGCGGCGCAGCCGGCCGCCGGTCTGCGTGCTCTCGCCAGTATCGACCAGGGTGATGCGCCAAGGCTCGGCGTGCTTGTGATGGACGTCCATGCTGTTGCTGCGCAGGTCGATGGTCACGTCCGACCTGTGCAGGAAATAGTTTGCGAAATATTCCTTGATCAGATAACCCTTGTAGCCGAGGCAGATCACGAAATCATTGATCCCGTGATGCGAATAGATCTTGAGGATGTGCCACAGCACCGGCATGCCGCCGATCTCGATCATCGGTTTCGGGCGCAACGCGGTTTCTTCCGAAATCCGGGTACCGAAGCCACCCGCGAGGATTACTGCCTTCATCTGCGCATCCTCAGGTGATCGTTCCGCGGGGTTCGGCTTCATCCAGGGCCGTTACCCCGCGTGAAAAACGATTAGGCCCGAGCCTTGAGAAAGGTGTCAACGGCGCGCCCTCGCGAACCCGCGGCTGGCACCCGCGTACGCCTGCAGCGCGAGCCAGGCGGCAGCGTCGGCACCAAGCACGATCACGCGAAAACCCGCCACGAAAACCGCCGCGCCAACGAAACCGAGGTCGCCCTGCAGGAAGTGGCCGGCCACCGCCTCGAACACGCCGAGACCCTGCGGCGCGAAAATGGCGACGAAGCCCACGCTCCAGGCCAGCAGGTAGATACCGAAAATCTCGAAGGTGCCGATGGCTGCGGGCGCCGCTGAAAACGCCTGCCAATAGCAATCGAAGGCACTCGCGGCCAGCAGCCAGTAAACCGTCATCAATGCCAGCAAGTGCAGATAGGACGACCACGGCAACGCACGCTGCAGACGCAGCCCACGGCGCGTGAGCGCGAAATGCGCGAGCGCCAGCACCGCGAGCCCGGACAGGATCGCTGCCAGTCCGGCCAGCTGCGGTCCGTTCGCGAGACAGATGAAGAAGCCCCCGAGCGCAGCTGCCACGGCGAGCGGCAAGGTATTTTCGAGGACCACCAGCCGCGCAAGCGCGACCCGCTCGATGCCGCTCGCGGACAGATCCAGCATGCGCGTCACCGTATGCCAGACGCCGCCAGGGAGGTAGCGCGCGGGCAGCCGCTGGACATGTACGCGCAGCAGTTCGGGATAGCCGACCGCGATCCCGTCGGCGCGCAGCACGATCCAGCTGAACACCGGCGCCAGGACGTGCAATACCGCCCACAGCAGACACGCCGCGATCAGCCACCCCGCCCGGGCAGTCGCCAGCAGTTCCGACAATGGCGCGCGCGCGTGCCACCCGGCCAGCACGAGCGCGAGCAGCGCCAGCGGTCCCACCAGCCAGCGCGCCGCCGCCAGCGACTTCTGCAGCGTGGACCGAAGTGCGTCGACGGCCATCGGGTCAACTCGCCGACGCGCTGCGCCGGCCCACGCGATAGCGCAACGGCAAGGAGCAGAGCAGCACCAGCACGACCGCGAGCTTGTCGAAGGTCGTCAATGGCGAGCGCCGGACCGACTGAACCAGTGCCAGCGGCAAGCGCAGCAGCGGAAACCAGCGCTGCAGGCGCGAGCGCGAAATGCGCGAGCTGGTCGAGGCATAGCGCTTGAGCTTGTCGTCATAGGTGCGCTCCGTGCGAAATTCCCGCCGCGACCACAGCGCGCGCGGCGCATGCAGGAAGTCGCCGCGCAGGGCGAGCTCGCTGAGCAACACGAGGTCGCCACCAGCCAGGTTCGGCATCGGCGCGCAGGCGCGCAGCTGCGCGGCGCGCATCAGGCCGAGCACCGGATGCATGTTGCCCCAGAAAATCGTGAACAGGCGGGCGATGGGCGCCATGCCGCGGGTATCGGTCCAGCCGGAAAACCGCTCCATCGGGGCGCCCTCCGCATCGATCCAGCAGGAGCTGCCGAAAGCGAGGCTGGCCTCGGGGTTCTCCTTCAACAGGGCAACGCACTCGCTGATCAGGTTGGGGGACCAAACGTCGTGGCCGGCCGCCCACATGAAGAATTCGCCGCTGGCCAGTGTCAGCGCGCGCTGGAAATTCGGCACGGGGCCGCAGTTCACCTCGACGCGCGATACGCGGATGCGCGGGTCCTCGCGGGCGTGCCGCTCGCAGATTGCCAAAGTGCCGTCGGTCGAGGCGTTGTCACTGATCAGGATCTCGAGGTTGGGATAGTCCTGTGCGCGCAAGGAAAGAAGGCTGGCATCGAGGAAGCGTTCCTCGTTGTAGATGGGAACGCCGATGCTGACCCGTGGTAAGTCGATCCGGTCATCCATGTCTGGTCGCTGCACGTGCCTGGCCCCAGCAGCCCGCATCATAGGGTGCTGCCGCCTGCGGGCGCGCATTGCTGCCCGAGCACGGCGGCGAGTATCGACTGCTGGCCTGGCGTGCGATCCGCGATCGGGCTCTGCTGCAATTTCAACAGGCCGACGTTGGCGTCGGCCGGCACCGCCACCGATTGGCCGACGGCCGCCAGCGCGCTGCGCGCGAGCTCGCCGACCAGCGCGGAGTCGCGCAACCCGTTCCAGAGGGCAACGCCTTCCGCGCGCCGGCACAGCGCGCTCAGGAAAAATGCCGCGTTGTACGCCGACCGGTGCGAGCCTTCCGCGCCAGCAGCACAATGCAGCAGGGATGCTTCCAGCCAAGCGCGCGGTGGCAACGTCGACGCGGGTGCCTGTTCCCACAAATGCAGGCGCGCCGAGCACACCATCGCATGCGCGGTATTGCGGTCGGGCAGGCGCGCGAGCACGCGCTGCGCCCATTCCTCGCTCTCGTCCGGGCGGCCCGCCGCGAGTGCGGCGCTCGAGAGCAGCATCCAGTCTTCGGTAATGGTGCCTTCGCGCAGCGTCGAAACGATCGGCAAGAGTGCCAGGGCACCGGCAAGCACGGCGGTGCCGAGGGCGAGCGCGCGCCTGCGACCGGCCAGCGCCTGGGAGCCGGCGAAAGCCAATGCCCAGCCGCCGGCCAGCACGCACAGCCAGCCGACCAGGGGCACGCGAAAGCGTGCGCTCACCAGGTAGATCAGCAGCGTGGCGGCATAGCTCAAGCCCAGCAGCAGCAGCAGCCAGCGTGCCCGTGCCGGGAGCGGCAGCCACAGGGCGCCCGCCGCCAGGGCCAGGACCAGGCTCCAGCACAACGGGTTCCAGCGCAGCCAGGGCGCCCGCTCCTTGTGGATCCAGTAGGTCTTGTTGTTGTACTGCTCGTAGTTGTTGACCAGGTAGAAGATCTTCTCGCCGAGCAACCGCGAGAAGGCGCCCGGGTGGGCGGTGATGTGCTCTAGCGCGCGCGTGCGCCAGTACGTCTGGAAGTCGTCGATATCGAGTGGCCCGCTGCAATCGCGGTCGCGGCAATACAGGATCTGGGCTTCGGCGCGCGCGGGATTGTTGCCGGGGACCAGGTCGGGAATATCGATCGAGTGCGAATAGAACAGGCCATTGGCACCCGGACCATTGGAGTCGAAAAAGGCATGGCCGCCTTGCCAGGGCAACAACCGGAACTCGTTGCCGAGGCGCAGGTTGATGAACCCCATCGACCCGAGCACGAGTGCAGCGCCGACCGCGACACCGGCGAGCAGCCGCCAATTGCCGCGATCGCGCAGCGCCAGCCAGCCGAGCCATAGCAGCACGGCCCCGAGGGCGGCCAGGAAGTTGGGCCGCGCCAGCGCCGCGAGCGCCAGCAACATGGCCGACAGCATCGCCAATTGCCACGATAAGCGCTCATGCGCTCGCCAGATGGCCAGGGTGGCACCGAGCGCAAGCGTGGTCGCCACCGTGATGTCGAGCGGGTCGCCGGCAAAATGCACCGCCACCGGATAGAGCGCGTAGAGGACGCCGCCGAGCAACCCCGCGCGCGTCTGTCCCCACATCCGGCGCGCGAGCTCGAATACCAGCAGCGTCGAGATCAAGTGCGCCACCAGATTGATCAGCCGCGCCAGGTCCGGCAGGGCCGCGTCGGCCACGCCGAGCTCGATACCGACCGCGATCAATGCCGAATACAGCGGCGCGCGGTAGAACGGCTCGGCCGGCAGCTCGCCGCTGGCCATGAGCCGGGCCAGCTCGAGGATCTCGCGGCCGTCGAGCACCGGGTAGCCGCCGAGCGGGGTCGCTCCGTACCAGGCGAGATGGCCGGCGCTATAGAGCAGGGCGAGCGCGCCGACCACGAGGCGCGCCTTGTGCACCGGGATGGCTTCGGGCAAGGCGCCGCTCTCCTGTTGAACTGAAGGCCGTGAAGATAGCCGCCCTGGCGGCGCCGCGACGAGCGCGCAGCTGTTTCGAAATGCTGCAGCGCGTCGAATTGTGAGCGCAAACACCTTGTGCAGAGGCACGGCAGCGTGCAAGGGCTGGGCGTTGCCTTGCGAGTGCGCTACATTGTGTGGACAGCGAGCGGAGGGATCGGACCACAATGGCTTCAGCCGGGTTTGTATCGACGGGCGGTTTGACCGGTATCGCGCGTCGGCTGGTCGCCGAGGGCGCGCTGGCGGAGACCGATGCGCGCAAGGCGCTGGAAGCCTCGTCCAAGCAGAAGCTCTCGCTCGCGACCTATCTGGTCGAGAACGGCATTGCCGACGCCGCGGCTGTGGCAGCCGCGGCGAGCCACGAGTTCGGCGTGCCGATCCTGGACGCCAGCGCCCTCGATCTCTCGCAGGCCCCGATCAAGATCATCGATCAGGCACTGATTGAAAAGCATCGTGCGTTGCCGCTGTACAAGCGCGGCAACCGCCTCTTCGTCGGCATCACCGATCCGACCAATGACCGCGCCCTGGAAGACATCAAATTCCAGTCCAAGCTGCTGGTCGAGCCGATCATCGTCAACGACAACGTGCTCACCCGCGCGATCGAGCTTGCGCTCGCCGCAGCGGATTCGATCGCCGACCAGGCCGGTGACGACGAGGGCCTCGAGAATCTCGAGACCGGCAGCGGCGATGACGACGACATGGGTGGCGGCAATACCGGTGTCGACGTCTCCGGCGCCGACGACACCCCGGTCGTCCGCTTCGTCAACAAGGCGCTGGTCGATGCGATCAAGCGCGGTGCCTCGGACATCCACTTCGAGCCCTACGAGCACTCCTTCCGCGTGCGCTTCCGCATGGACGGCATCCTGCGCCAGGTCGCTTCCGCCCCGGTCAAGCTCAACGCGCGCATCGCTGCGCGCCTCAAGGTGATGTCGGCGCTCGACATTGCCGAAAAGCGAGTTCCGCAGGACGGCCGCATCAAGCTCAACCTGTCCAAGACCAAGGCTATCGATTTTCGCGTCAGCAGTTGCCCGACGCTGTTCGGCGAAAAGATCGTGCTGCGTATCCTCGACGGCTCGGCGGCCAAGCTCGGCATCGACAAGCTCGGCTATGAAGAACAGCAGAAAAGGCTGTTCCTGGATGCCATCAACAAACCTTACGGCATGGTGCTGGTGACCGGCCCGACCGGTTCCGGCAAGACCGTGTCGCTCTATACCGCGCTGAATATTCTCAATACCGACGAGCGCAATATCTCGACGGCCGAGGATCCGGTGGAAATCCGTGTTGCGGGCATCAATCAGGTGCAGATGAACCTGAAGGCAGGCATGACTTTCGCTGCCGCCCTGCGCGCCTTTCTGCGCCAGGACCCGGACGTGATCATGGTCGGCGAGATCCGCGACCTGGAAACCGCAGAAATCGCGATCAAGGCCGCGCAGACCGGCCACATGGTGCTGTCGACCCTGCATACCAATGACGCGCCGCAAACCATCGCGCGCCTGATGAACATGGGTATTGCGCCGTTCAATATCACCTCGTCGGTCACCCTGGTGATTGCCCAGCGGCTCGCGCGCCGGCTCCACGACTGCAAACGGCCGCTGTCCCTGCCCAAGCACGCGTTGCTCGCCGAAGGATTTTCGGAAGCCGATATTCCAACGATGCAATTGTTTGAACCGGTCGGATGCTCCAGCTGTAATGACGGCTACAAGGGCCGCACCGGCATCTACCAGGTGATGCCACTCAGCGAAGATATTTCCAGGATCATCCTCGCTGGCGGTAATGCCATGCAGATCAGTGAAGCAGCGCAACGCGCCGGCATTCCGGATCTGCGACAATCCGCATTGATGAAAGCCAAGAACGGGCTGCTCTCGCTCGCCGAGATGAACCGCGTGACCAAGGATTAAGGCGCATGGCTACTGCAACCGCACGAACGGCGTCGCGCGCTACTGTTTCAGCGCTGCAGACATTCCATTGGACTGGTACCGACAAGCGCGGGCACAAGCTCAAGGGCGAAGAGCTCGGGCGCAATGCCAACCTGGTCAAGGCCCACCTGCGCAAGCAGGGCATCAACGCGACCAAGGTCGTCCAGAAGAAAAAGTCGATCTTCGGCAAGGCCGGCAAGGCCATCAAGGGCCAGGACATCGCGATTTTCTCGCGCATGATGGCCACCATGATGCAGGCCGGCGTACCGCTGGTACAGAGCGTCGAGATGATCGCGGGTGGCACCAACAACCCGCGCCTCAAGGACATGCTGACCTCGATCAAGGTCGAGATCGAGAGCGGTTCGTCGCTGTCCGAGGCGCTGAGCAAGCATCCGGTCCACTTCGACGAGCTCTACATCAACCTGGTGCGCGCCGGTGAATCGGCAGGTGTGCTGGACATCGTGCTCGACACCATCGCCGGGTACAAGGAAAACACCGAGGCGCTCAAGGGCAAGATCAAGAAAGCGCTGTTCTATCCGGCCGCGGTCATCGCAGTCGCCATGCTGGTCAGCGCCATCCTGCTGATCTACGTGGTGCCGCAGTTCGAGGCGCTGTTCAAGGGCTTCGGCGCCGACCTGCCGGCGTTCACCCAGATGATCGTGAATGCCTCGCGCTTCATGGTTTCGTACTGGTGGTTGGTGATCGGTGTCATGGTCGGCAGTGGCGTCGCTTTCGTGCAGGGAATCAAGCGATCCCGCAATTTCGCGCGCTTCGTCGATCGCATGATGCTGAAGATTCCGGTCATCGGGCAGATCCTGCACCAGTCCGCGATCGCGCGTTTCGCGCGCACGCTGGCGATTACCTTCAAGGCCGGCGTGCCGCTGGTCGAGGCACTGGAAACGGTCGCCGGCGCCACCGGCAACATCATCTACGACGAAGCCGTCCAGCGCGTGCGCGAAGACGTCTCGGTTGGCCACCAGCTCAACCTGGCGATGAAACAGCAGAACCTGTTCCCCGTGATGGTCATCCAGATGACTGCCATCGGCGAGGAGTCCGGCGCGCTCGACACGATGCTGCTCAAGTGCGCGCAATTCTATGAGCAGGAAGTCAACAACGCGGTCGACGCCCTCTCCAGCCTGCTCGAGCCCTTCATCATGGTGCTCATCGGTGGCCTGGTCGGCGGCATGGTGATCGGTCTGTACCTGCCGATCTTCAAGCTCGCGGCAGTGGTCGGCTGATGCTGGAGTTACTGGTCGAGTCGCCAACCGCATGGATCCTGGCGGTTGGCGGTCTCGGCCTGATCATCGGCAGTTTCCTCAATGTGGTGATCCTGCGCCTGCCGCCTTTGCTCGAGCGGCAGTGGCAAGACGAGGCCCGGGCGATCCTGGCCGGAGAGGATGCGCCCGAGCCCGAACCAGTGCCGGCAGGACCACCCGGCCTGGTCATGGAGCGTTCGCACTGCCCGCGCTGTGGCACGCAGATCCGCGCCTACGACAACATCCCGGTCTTGAGCTATCTCCTCCTGCGTGGCCGCTGCCGCGCCTGCAAGACGCCGATCTCGATCCAATATCCGCTGGTGGAGCTTGGCACTGGGCTGGCCGCGGCGGTATGTGCGTGGCGCTTCGGCGTCACTCCGCAGTTGCCGGCGGCGCTGGCCCTGACGTTCACCCTGATTGCGCTGTCCGGAATCGACCAGCGCACCCAGCTCCTGCCCGACAGCCTGACCCTGCCCTTGCTATGGGTCGGCTTGCTGGTGAGCCTGTTCGGCCTGTTTGCAATGCCGCAAGCAGCCATTCTCGGCGCAGTCATTGGTTACCTGACCCTGTGGTCGGTGTACTGGGTGTTCTGGCTGGTGACTGGCAAGGAAGGCATGGGCTTTGGTGACTTCAAGTTGCTGGCTGCGCTCGGTGCCTGGCTCGGGGCCGGCGCGATCTTCCCGATCATCCTGCTGTCGACCGTGGTCGGCGCCGTGGTCGGCAGCATCCTGCTGGCGGTGCAGGGGCGCGCCAACCAGAAGCCGATGCCGTTCGGACCCTTCCTCGCCGCGGCTGGCTTCGTTTTCCTGATCTTTTCCGAAGAGCTGCGCGCGCTGTTGCCGATCATGGCGCTGTAGAGTGCCCTCGCCTGCGACTTTTGTGATCGGCCTCACGGGCGGCATCGCCTCCGGCAAGTCGAGCGTCTCCGATGCCATTCAAGCGCGCGGGATAGGCGTCGTCGACACCGATCTCATCGCCCGCGAAGTGGTCGTGGCCGGAAGCCCCGGGCTCGCCGCGCTGGTCGAAGAATTTGGCCCCGACATTCTCGGCAGCGATGCGGAGCTCGACCGTCGGCGGATGCGCGAGCGCGTCTTTGCCGACCCGGCCGCAAAGGCGCGCCTCGAAGCCATCCTGCATCCGCGCATCCGCAGTGCCGCGGGTTCCGCCGTTGCGGCCGCGCGCTCGCCGTATGTGCTGCTGGTGGTGCCGCTGCTGATCGAGTCGGGCCACTACGGCTGGGTTGATCGCGTGCTAGTCGTCGACGTCGCCGAGTCGGTCCAGCTCGCGCGCGTCCAGGCACGCGATGGTGTCAGCCGCGAAACGGCCGAGCGCATGCTCGCCGCGCAGGCCACCCGCAGTGAGCGGCTGCTCGCTGCCGACGAGGTCATCTGCAACCATGGCAGCCGCGAGCAGCTGCTGGCCCAGAGCCTGGTCGCTCACCGGCGCTATTGCGCACTTGCCGGAAACCGCAGTGGCCTTGCCTGAGCGGGCAGGTTTCCCCCGCTCGACGTGTGCGCACACCCTGCGCTCTTCGCCCTGATCCACGCGTCCTGACTGGTCGGAACTGGAAGCTGCTGCAGGCAGGATCCGGGGCACGGCCCACCACCCTTGCCGCCTTCATTGCTGCGGTCCTCTTCCCAGGCCTGCTGGCGCTGTGGATGTTCGTGCTGGCTGCCCGATCCCTGGCCGCACTCCGCAAGCGGACCCTCGACACACGCGTGGCGGCGCGGCTGCGAATCGCATCACGCAACGACTCGGGTCAGGATCCGCGCCGCTCCCATAGCCCCCTGATGGCGGCGATCCCGTGGGCCGAGTGGGAACGGGCGAGCGGCAGGCTCGATTCGTCAAGCCCGCCGAGGGCATAGACCGGGAGCCAGGTGCTGCGCGCGAATGCGGCAAAGCGCTTCCAGCCAAGCGGGCGCTGGCCTGGGTGGCTCGCCGTCTCGAGCACACTGCCGAGCACGACGGCGTCGACGCCGACGCGTTCGGCATGCGCGAGATCGCCCGGTGTGTGGGTCGAGGCGAGGAGCCAGCGGTGTGCGGGTAGCGGGCGTTCTCGCAATGCGAGCAGTTGCCGGCTCGACACATGTACGCCGTCGTAGCCCAGGCGGCCGGCGAGCGCACCATCGGCGTGCAGGAAGGCGAGCGTGCGCGGCGCCAGGGTGCGGACCTGCGCCAGCACCGCTTCTGCCCAATGGGCGCGGTCCGCCGCCGGCAGGCTCGGCGTACGCAGCAGCATGGCGCCGGGCGCATGGGTGCTGAGCGCGGACGCGAGCGCTCTCAAGAATCCGGGAAGGCCATCCGTGCGGTCAGGCGTGATCAGATAGCGATCGGGCAGCGCCAGCCGGGCTACCAGCGGCCTATCTGGCGCCGGTACGGCGTAGCCGACCAGCTCCTCGCGGCGCGCCCATTCGAGCGCGCTGTGGGCGCGCGCCTGCATTGGCGCCGACGGGGCACTCAGCCGGTACGCATGCAGGTTGAGGGCGCGCGGCGGGCCGCGCCAGTGCACGCTCGCAAAATGCGCGGCGTTTCCAATCACGATCCCCAGCTCTTCATCGAGCTCGCGCGCGAGCGCGTGCTGCGCCGATTCACCGGGACGGATCTTGCCGCCCGGAAACTCCCATTTGCCTGCCTCGCTGCCCCCTGGCGGGCGTTGCGCCACCAGGATCCCACCGGCGCGGTCTTCGATGATTCCGGCGACGACGGGCAGCGCGCGCGCGGCCCGGAAAATCGGCGGCGCAGGAGCGCCGCCCTCCACCACCCCGGAAGTGCTCAGTCGAGGCGACCGTGGCACTGCTTGAATTTCTTGCCCGAGCCACACGGACAGGGATCATTGCGACCGACCTTGGGCGCACCACGCCCGGCCTGGTCGGCCGCGCCGACGCCGCCGAGATCGCCGTCCCACGCGACCTGTGCGGCCTCTTCCTCGACGCCGTAATTACCCGTCTCCGGATGCTGGAACTGCATCGGCGGCGCCTGGCGGCGTTGCTGCGCTTCCGCTTCTTCGAGATCGTTTTCGCTGCGCACGCGCACCCGAGCGAGCATCCGCACGGTCTCGGACTTGACCCGCTCGAGCATCTTCTCGAACAGCTCGAAGGCTTCGCGCTTGAACTCCTGCTTGGGCTGCTTCTGCGCATAGCCGCGCAGGTGAATGCCCTGCCGCAACTGATCCATGCGCGCCAGGTGATCCTTCCACGACGAATCGAGCACGTTGAGCAGGATCGCCTTCTCGGCCATGCGCGCGATCTCCGCGCCCATCAGCGTCTCGCGCTCGCGGAAATAGCGATCGACCGATTCGACCACACGCTCGGCAATGCCTTCGGCGTTGAGATCGGGATTTTCCTTGACCCACAGGCGCGGCTCGATCTCGACCGCGAGGTCTTCGACGAAGGCACGTTGCAGGCCGTCGAGATCCCAGTGTTCGTCGATCGATTCCGGCGCGACGAACTGATGGGTCATGCTGCGTACGACGTCCTGGCGGACCGTGGTCATGGTCTCCTGGATGTCGGTCGCGTCCATGATCTCGTTGCGCTGCTCGTAGATCACCTTGCGCTGATCGTTGGCAACGTCGTCGAAATCCAGGAGGTGCTTGCGGATGTCGAAGTTGTGCGCCTCGACCTTGCGCTGCGCATTTTCGATCGCGCGGTTGACCAGCGGATGCTCGATCGCCTCGCCTTCCTTCATCCCCAGGCGCTGCATCAGCGCAGCCAGGCGATCGGACGCGAAGATGCGCATCAGGCTGTCTTCGAACGCGAGGTAGAAACGGCTGGAGCCGGGATCACCCTGGCGACCGGAACGACCACGCAACTGGTTGTCGATGCGGCGCGATTCGTGCCGCTCGGTGCCGATGATATGCAGGCCGCCTGAGCGCAAGACTTCCTCGTGGCGCAGCTTCCACTCAGCCCGTACCGCCTCTTTTTGCGCGTCCGGGATCTCGGGGCCGAGCCCATGCAGCTCGGCTTCGAGGCTACCGCCGAGCACGATGTCGGTACCACGGCCGGCCATGTTGGTGGCGATAGTGACTGCGCCCGGACGCCCGGCTTGGGCGACGATATGAGCTTCGCGCTCATGCTGCTTGGCGTTCAGGACCTCGTGCGGGATGCCTTCCTTCTTGAGCATGCCGGAGAGCAGCTCGGAGGTTTCGATCGAAGTGGTGCCGACCAGGATCGGCTGACGGGTGGCGCGCCGCTCGCGGATGTCCTCGCTGATCGCAGCGAACTTGTCGGTGCGCGTGAGGAACACCAGATCGGTCAGGTCCTTGCGGACCATCGGCCGATGCGTCGGGATAACCACCACTTCAAGGCTGTAGATCGACTGGAACTCGTAAGCCTCGGTATCGGCGGTACCGGTCATGCCCGCGAGCTTCTTGTACATGCGGAAGAAGTTCTGGAACGTGATCGACGCCAGCGTCTGGTTCTCGCGCTGGATCGGCACGTTCTCCTTAGCTTCGATGGCCTGGTGCAGGCCATCTGACCAACGCCGGCCGGGCAGCGTGCGGCCGGTGAACTCGTCGACGATGATGACTTCGCCATCGCGCACGATGTAGTCGACATCGCGCTGGTACAAGTAGCGAGCGCGCAGGGCCGCATTCAGGTGGTGGACGACGGCCAGGTTCTGCACGTCGTAGAGGCCTTCGTCGGCCTTGAGGATGCCGTGGCGCTCGAGGATCTTCTCGACGTGGTGCATGCCGTTCTCCGACAGGTGCACCTGCTTTTGCTTCTCGTCGACCCAGAAATCGCCCTCTTCCTCTTCGGTCTTCTGGCGAGTGAGTTCCGGGGTGACACGATTGATCTTGACGTAGAGCTCGGGCGATTCGTCGGCCGGGCCGGAGATGATCAGTGGCGTGCGCGCCTCGTCGATCAGGATCGAGTCGACCTCGTCGACGATCGCGTAATGCAAGCCACGCTGCAGACGATCCGCTGGCGAGAACGCCATGTTGGTGCGCAGATAATCGAAGCCGTATTCGTTGTTGGTGCCGTAGGTGATGTCGCACAGATAGGCCGCGCGCTTGCTGTCCATGCTCTGGCCGGGGACGATCACGCCGACGCTCATGCCGAGCGCCGCGTAGACCGGGCCCATCCAGGCGGCATCGCGCTTTGCCAGGTAGTCGTTGACGGTGACTACATGCACGCCCTTGCCGGGCAGCGCGTTGAGATACACCGGCAACGTCGCGACCAGGGTCTTGCCCTCGCCGGTACGCATCTCGGCAATGCGGCCCTGGTGCAGTGCCATGCCACCGATCAGCTGCACGTCGTAGTGGCGCAGGCCCAGCGTACGGCGAGCGGCTTCGCGAACCGCGGCAAAGGCCTCGGGCTGCAGCTGGTCGACTGTCTCCCCTTTATCAAGCCGCGCGCGGAACTCGTCGGTCTTGGCACGGAGCTGCTCATCGCTCAAGCCCTGGAAACTGGCTTCGAGCTCGTTGATACGGGCGACTGACTTGCGCAGTCCGCGCACCACGCGGTCGTTGCGACTGCCGAAGATGCGGGTCAAAAGGGCATTGAGCATGGTTTCTAGAGGACAGAAAGGAAAGAGGCGCGGGGCGGGGAGTCTACCCGATTGGCAAAGAGGGCCGGCTCGATGGGCGGCAGCGGCGCTGCCAATGTCCATGGGTGGGGCCGCCTGCGTGGCAAATCAAGGCGGCCGCGCCTCGGCAGCGCCGATTGACCCCGACCCATCAAACCGCTATCCAAGCCCGCACATGAAGAAAGCGTGCAGGCCGCGGCCTCACGTTGCTCGAATGCCCGCGCCACCACCGAGGAATGCCCATGCTGCTGCCGCCGCACACTGTTCCGGTCCCCAGCCTGCCGCAACAGGCAAGCGCCGATGAGCGCGCGCAGCGCCAGTTCGAGCTGAGCCTCGCGCGCACCAACTACAACTACATGCGCAGCTATCTCGAAGCGGTGCCGATGTCGGCCGACCTGCCCAAGGGCGAGGAGTTCAGCATCGACTTCGAGGCCAAGGTAATCGGCGTGTTCCTGCCTCTTGCCCAGAACTTCCAGAAAGTCGTCCTGGCCCTGCTGGAGCGCGAGCTCAACGACGACCTGCCGACCGCGGCGCTCGCCCGTGTGCGCGAAACCTTCGACAAGTTGAGCACCGACTTCAGCCTGCTGCATCCCGGGCGTGATGCGCAGGAGCTGCACGATTTCTACGCGGCGCTCGCGGCGCTGCCGGCGGCTTTCGAAGGTCTCACGCGGCTGCCGAAGGACATCGAGAAGATGGCGACGGGGCTCGCCACCGTGTTCAAGGATTTCATTGCAAACGGTCCCACCGCGTTTCTGAAGTCGACGCTGTTCGACATGCTGAGCGAGACCCACGGGCGCAACTACCTGCACGCCGAGACCTTCGACGACTACGAGTCGATGTACTCGGCACTGCCGGTGCCGATGATGCTGCAGATTCCGCAGCAGTCCTGGATGGCGGCGGGCGAGAAGCCGTGCCTGCAGGACTGGTTCTTCGGCTACCTGCAGATCGCCGGCTTCAACACCACGAACCTGCGCGGCGTCGTGCTGGAACCAATTGCGGGATCCAAGGCCGTGGTGCTCGCCGAACTGCAGGCGAAATTCCCGATCAGCGACGCGATCCTGCAGTCGGTCAGCGGCGATCCTGGCATCACCCTGAGCGAGGCGGTGCGCCGCCATCGCCTGTACGTCTGCGATTACGTGCAGCTCGACGGCGCCAAGGCTGATCGCCTGATGGGTGAGCAGCGCTACATCTGCGCGCCGATCGCGCTGTTCTACTGGAACCCGACGCCGCCACCGGGCTTTCCGCCGGGCGCCGAGGGCGTGCTGCAGCCGATCGCGATCCAGCTCGCGCAGAAGTTCGACGCCGAGAGCGCACCGATCTTCACCCCCAACGACTGCGCTGGCGCGAACGATGCCAATCACCTGAAGTGGCGCATCGCCAAGTACATCGTCAACGTCATCTGCGCGATCCAGCACGAGGCGATCGCGCACCTCGGCGACTGCCATCTCATCATCGAGCCGATGGTCGTCGCGGCGCGGCGCCAGCTCAACGACGCGCATCCGCTGCTCAAGCTCTTGATCCCGCATTTCCGCTTCACCATCAACATCAACGACGACGCCATCCACAGCCTGATCATTCCCGGCGGCGTGGTGGCCACGAATGTCGGGCCGGCCATCGAGTCGACGCTGGAGATGTTGGCGCAAGCGCATTCGGCCTGGCGCTGGGACGAGAACAATCCCGACCGGCTGTTCGAACTGCGCGGCGTCGACAAGCTGCCGGTGTTCCCGTTCCGCGACGACACCCGGCTGCTGTGGGAGGCGACGCGGACTTTCGTTGGCAAGTACCTGCGCGTGTACTACCGCGACGACCAGGATGTCGCCGAGGACGATGAGCTCCAGGGCTTCGTCGGCGAGCTGGTGTCACCCCTCCATGCCAGCTTCAAGGGCCTCGGCGGGCTGACCCCGACCGGTGATCCGAAGCGTCCGTTCAAGCTCGCCAGCCTCGATTACCTGATCGAAATGATCGCCCAGATCATCTACATCGCCGGCCCGCAGCACGCCTCCGTCAACTACGCGCAGTACCCGCTCATGTCCTACATGCCGAGCGTCGCCGGCACCATCTACCACGCGCCGCCCACGCGCCAGACCGTGGTCGCGACCGTCGATCACTGCATGGCCTGGTATCCGCCGCTGGATGTTTCGCTGTACACCTTCTCGTTCGAGTACCTGCTGAGCAGCGTGCAGTACGACACCTTCGGCCACTACGAAAGCAACGCACGCACGCCGTACTTCACCGATGCCCGGGTGCACGGCGCGGTCGCTGACCTCCACGAGCAACTGTCGCTCATCGAGATCGAAATCCGCCGCCGCAACCAGGCCCGGCCCATGCCCTACCCCTTCCAGCTGCCGTCGCTGATTCCGAACAGCATAAGCATCTGATTGGTGTTCGGCGCCGCAGCTGATGGATGGTGCGCTCGCGCACCTACATCAGCCGCGGCGCCGAACCCGATCAGATGCCGGTAGGTCATGTTGCGCCCGCGTCGTGCACCGGGAAGAGCGGTGAGGCCATTCGGGCGCTACTTGACATGCCTCCTCGCGTAGCGAACCTGCAACCTACCTCGGACGGTGCGCCTGTCAAGTAGCCCCCGTAGAGCCCGTTTCGCACGATCGAACACGACGCGGGCGCAACATGACCTACGTCGAAGCCTCGCGTTCCCCAACGTACTGCCGCCACTGATTCCTGCCCCCGCGCTTGGCCTGGTAGAGCGCCTGGTCGGCGTGGGTGATCAGCGTTTCGGTTTCCTCTTCGGAGCTGACCTTCAGGGTACACAGGCCGATGCTCAAGGTGACGTGCGGGGCGACGGGTGAGCTCGCGTGGGCGATGTCGAGGTCCCTGATCGCTTCGAGGCAGGCGCTGGCAACCAGCACTGCTGCCGCGGCATCGGTTTCCGGCAGCAGGATGGCGAACTCCTCGCCGCCGTAGCGCGCGACCAGGTCGCTGCCACGTCCGACGACGGTCGCCAGCACCCCGGCGACTGCCTTGATGCAGTCGTCGCCCTCGAAATGGCCGTAGTGGTCGTTGTATTGCTTGAAGTGGTCGATATCGATCATCAGCAAGGACAAGGGCGCGCCTGTGCGCATGCCGCGGCGCAGCTCGACCGCGAGCCGCTCGTCGAACGAGCGCCGATTGGCGATGCCGGTAAGGCCATCTTTCATGCTCATCTGGCGCAGCTCTTCAGTGCGCTGCATGACTTTCTGCTCGAGACTCTCGTACAGGCGCGCATTGACCAGCGAGATGGCCGCCTGGGAAGCCAGGAGCTCGAGCGTCAACTCGTGCTTGCGCGTGAAAGCGCCCTCGATAAGGTTGTTTTCTAGGTACACCAGCGCCACCAGCTTGCCCTGCGCGTTGACTGGCAGGCACAGCACCGACTTGGGCTGTTTCTGCAACAGATAGCGGCTGTTGGCGAAGCGCTGGTCGCTGCCCGGGTTGTTGAGCAGCACGGTGGCGCCGGTCAGCTGCACATACTCGATGATGCTGGCCGGCAGCACCGGGTACTCGCGCCGCACCAGCTCGCCGAGGGGGCGGCGAATCAGCTCGGAGGTGAACTGGCGGTTCTCGCCGGCGCCACCCGAGACCTCGACCACGAGCTGGTCGTCGTCGACGAGCACGATGAAGCCGAGCTCGGCGCCGGCGTTTTCGAGCAGCACCACCAGCATCTTGCGCAGCAGCGAATCGAGGTGGATCTCCTTGGCGAGCAGCTGGTTCGCCTTCAACAGCGAATGCAGGTCCAGCAGGTCTGATTGCTGCGAGGAGCTGCTCCTCGAGCGCGATTGCTCGGACGTGCCGATCTGGCGCTCGGTTGCGCGAAAGGCCACTTCCGGCCAGCGCGCTTCGAGCTGGCGGCATTTGCCTTCCGCTCCCCAGCGGCGATAGTGATACCAGGCGTCGCGGATGAAGTTGCTCGCCAGCTGTTTCTGCTTGCGGGCCGCCCAGAAGCGTGCGTAGAGCTCGTTGGCAAGCGCCTCGCAGACGCTGAAGCCGGCTTCGTCAGCGGCCTCGATGGCCTGGGCGAAAAGCTCCATGGCGGCCGCATCGTCGTTGCGTGCACGCGCGAGCTCGGCCTCGATCAGCAGCAGCTTGTGGGCGAAATTCTCGCGGCAATCGAGGGCCCAGGCGTGGAAGCTTGCGAGGTGCAGCTCGACCGCTGCAAAGTCGATCGCGTCGTCGGCGCCGCCGGTGAGATCCGTACGCAGGAGGCCAAGCGCAGTGAAGAAGCTCGCCTCGACCATGGATGGACTGTCAGGAAGGCACAGCCCGATGATTTCCCGCCGGGCCGACGCGCGTCGCCATCCGGGACCGTCGTCGAGCAGATAGGCGTGGCGAATGCTGGCGGCCAGGTGCAGCGCCAGTGGAATGGACGGAAGCTCGCCCTGTGCATCGAAAAACGCCTCGGCGCTGGCGATCGTTTCACGGCCATCGCCGGCGCTGCTGTCGTCCCCAGGCTCATGGCCGATGCGGGACTGCGCCTGACCGCGCCGCGCAACTTCGGCGTCACGGGCAGCTCCGCTCTTCGCGGCCGCCGGACCGCGCAAGACCAGCAAGGGCTGCAGGACGCCGTAGTGCAGCATCGCCCAGGTATTGCCCTGGCGACCCTTTGACAAGAACTTGAGGCCACGCTCGCACTCGACCTGCAGCGCGTCGAGCGGCGTCCCGAGCACGAAGCGGTTGACCGAGCGCAGCAGCGCGCAGAAGCCGGCCGAGAGCGGGTTGATGCCGGTGAGACCGAGCTCCAGGCCCTTGTCGAGATACGGCAGCGTGTCCGCCAGCGGTTCGCACCAGTGTTGGTAGAACGCCGAAAAATACTGGTACACGGTGAGCCGGAAATAGCGGTCTTCGCGTTGCTCGGCCAGGGTCAAGGCGAGCTTGCCCATCGCAAAGCAGAGTGGGTACGGCTTCTTCATCACCGACATCGCGGTCACATAGGCGACGTAGCCGATGCAGGCGAGATCGGACTGGCCGTAGCGCAAGCTGCCCTGGACCATGCGGCATGCATCCAGCACGAAGGCATTGAAACGGCCGGTCTGGTAGGTCGAAAAAGACAGGCTGAAATAGAGCCGCATTTCCAGCAGGTGTTCGGGGCGCTGGATCTCCGGAGCCGCCAACAACTGCGCAGGGGTGTAGCCCGCCAGCTCCGCCTCGGTGCTCGCGAACTCCGCGAGGAACAAGGCGGCGGCCTCCTCTTCGGTCGCCGGAAAGCTGCGTCCCAGCAGCCCGAGCGCGAAGCGGAGCACCGGGTAGGATTCCGAAAAGCGTCCCTGGATGTGGTACTGGTCGACCTGCACGAGGCACAGCGTGACCTTCGCAACGACGTCGCCACAGGCGGCAATCCCCTCCGGATAGAGCAGCTCGGCCTGCGCGAAGTTGCCGGCAAGGTATTCGGATTCGGCCAGCTCGCGGTAGAGCAGCAGGGTCTGTTCCGGCCGCGCAATCCACGCGTCGCTCGCCAGCAGGGACCGCGCCTGGCGCAGCAGGTTGACGGCAGTCGGAAAGGCCGAGGCAGACTTTGCCTTGGTACCGCCACGCAGGTTGAGTGCGAGCACCGCAGCGCGCTCGGCCGGGTCGGTGCAGAGCTCGATCGCGCTGTTGAACGCATGCAGCACGATGAACAGACGCTCATCGAGCTCCGCCTCCGAGCTGCCTGCGAGCAGCAGGCGGCCGCACCGCAACTGCAATTGCTGGCGCTGCTCGGCCGGGGTCAGGCCATAGGCGGCCTGCTGGACGCGGTCGTGCAGGAAGCGATAGCGCGCGTCCGCGAGTTGCTCGGGGCTACCGGCAAACTTGTAGTTCTCGTTGAGCGGCAGCACCAGCCCTGCCTGCAGCGCGGGCCACAACGCATCGGCAGCCGCCAGCGCGGATTGCGCGCTGACTGCCATGAGCTGGCGCAGGTCGAAGCTGTCGCCGAGGTGGGCCGCCAGGGCGAGCAGGTTCTGCGTCTCGGGCTCGAGTGTCGAGACTTTTTCCAGCATCAGCACGACCACGTTGTCGGTGATTCCGCGCCGGCGGATCAGCTCGATGTTCCACTCCCACACACCCTCCGTGCGCTGGTAATGGATGTCTCCCTTCTCGTGCAAGGCGCGCAGCAGCTGTCCCAGGAAGAATGGATTGCCCTGGGTCTTTTCCAGGCACAGCAGGGCCAGCGGGGCGACGCTCTCCTCGCTGCAATGCAGGGTGTCGGCGATCAGCTGGCGCACGTGCGGAAGCTCGAGATTGCCGAGCGGCAGCTGGTCGACCCGGCCTTGTCCGCGAACGATTCCCTCGATCGTCTGGCGCAGCGGATGGTCGTCGTCGACCTCGTTGTCGCGATACGCGCCGACGATCAGCACGCAGCGTTCGCTCTCGTCCTTGACCAGGTGTTCGAGCAGCTTGAGCGTGGCCGCATCGGCCCACTGCAGGTCATCCAGGAACACCAGCAACGGATGGCTCTTGGCGGCCAGTGCATTGACGAACTGGGCAAAGGCGATGTGGAAGCGGTTTTCCTTTTCAGCGGCCGGCAGCGGCGGCAACGAAGGTGGCGTACCGATGAGCAGCACCAGGCTCGGGATGATCTCGACCACGGCGGCCGCGTGGGCACCAAGCGCCGCGAGCAGGCGTGCTTTCCAGTAGCCGCGACGCTCGTCGCCCTCGGTCGCGAGCTGTCGGACCAGCTGCTGGAAGGCCTGGATCAACGCCGAGTACGGCTGGTTGCGGCCGTATTGATCACACTTGCCGCGCACCAGGTAGCCACGCCGCGCGACGATCGGCTTGTGCAGCTCACTGACGAGCGCGGTCTTGCCGATGCCGGAGTAGCCGCTGATCAGCAGGAGTTCGGCACGCCCGTCGCTCACGCGCTGGAATGCGCCGAGGATGGCGGCGCTCTCGGCTTCCCGGCCATACAATTTCTGCGCGATGCAGAAGCGCTCCGGGATGTCCGCGGCCGCCAGCGTGAATGCAGCGATGCGGCGGAAGCGCTGCCACTGCTGCGCGCAGTGGGTGAGATCACGCACCAGCCCGAAGGTGCTCTGGTAACGATCATCCGGGCCCTTCGAGAGCAGCTTCTGCACCAGCGCCGACAGTGGCTCCGGAATGGCTGCATCGAGTTCATGCAGTGGCGCCGGCATGATCGCGATCTGCGCATGCAGCAGCGTCATCGGGTCGTTTGAGCGAAACGGCTTGCGACCCGAAAACAGCTCATAGAGCGTGACGCCGAGCGAATAGATATCGCTGCGGTAGTCGATGTCGAGGTTGGTGCGCCCGGTTTGCTCGGGCGACATGTACTCGAGCGTGCCGCGCAGATAGCCGTCATCCGTGCGCTTCTGCTCGTGGTCGAGGCGGCTCGAGAGGCCAAAGTCGCAGAGCTTGATGCGCATCGACGGCACGTCGACCAGCACGTTCTTGGGCGCAATGTCGCCGTGGATCAAGCCATGCGCATGTACCGCGCTCAAGGCCGATGCGAGCTGGATGGCTACCCCTAAGCGCTCGGACAGGTCGAGCGGCTGGTGTGCGATCAGCTGCGCGAGATTGGTGGTCCCGAAATCCTCGAGGATGAGCACTTGGCTGCGCTCAACCTGGCGCAGGCCGAGCACGCGGATCACCCAGGAGGAATCGATCGCCTGGAGGATCGCGTGTTCGTGCTGCCAGCGCGCGAGGAGCTCGGGTGCCGGGCGGATGCTGTCCTGGTACTTGAGCACCACCTTTTCGCCGTAATCGGTCTGCGCGCGCGCGACGACCGTCTCATCGACCGCATAAATGACGCTTTGAATCGTGTAGCCAGCGAGATTCATGGGGACCGTGAGGGAAGCAGTAGGGGCGTGCTGCCGAGCAGTCGCAAGCGGCCGCTAAGATTAGCCGGTCAGACTGGGTTGGCGCGCGTCTTTCGTAGGTCATGTTGCCCACGCAGCGGTCTACTTGACGATTTTTCGCGCCTTCGTAGGTCATGTTGACCGCGCAGCGGTCTACTTGACGACACTTAATGTCTCCGTAGGTCATGTTGACCGCGCAGCGGTCTACTTGACGGTTTGCTTGGAGCGCGTCAAGTCGACGGCTGTCGCCGTCAACATGACCTACGACAAGCTCGTGTGGTGTTTCATAAATAACTTGAACTATTTCCGCGTCTTTTGCCGCCATGCTGCGTTGCTCGTCGGCGCCATAGAAGAGCTATGTCTTCTCCTCGCGCCTTGCCTGACGACGAAATCCGTCGGAAACATTGTTCAGCCATCTGCGGTCTATGCTGGATCATCCGCATGAGCTTGACCAATGGCCAGGAACGGGCGCCCGCCGAAGGGTTTGGAACTGACTGATGTTGAGCGAGAAGAGCTGTCGTCGCGGCTCAACATGCGCAAAGGCGCGAA
>JANPJV010000233.1:0-4274 GCA_031425695.1 Rhodanobacteraceae bacterium
GACGGCTTACCGCACCTGGAGCCGTCAAGTAGATCGCTTGCGCGATCAACATGACCTACTTCAAACCGCTCTTGCTCGTCACTTCGCGATCAGCACCAGCACCGACCGCCCCTCGACGCTGTAGTTGGTCCATTCACCGCCGATGAAGCTTTCGGAGCCCGGCGGGACAACCGTGTTGGCGCCTTCGTTCCAGGTCGCGTTGTCCATGACCCGATACCACTGCTTGCCGGCGCCGGGCCAGGGCAGGACGAAGTTCACGTTGCCAGACCAGCCGTTGTAGGCGACGTAGATGGCGCTGGCGCTGTCGCCGAATTCGCTGCCGTCGATGCGCCACGCGATCGCGTGATTGCTGGTGCCATTGAAATACGCTGTATCGGCGACGCTGCCATCGGGCTTGAACCAGCGCAGCTGCTCCATGACGTTGCCATTGGTGTCGACGCTCGAATAGAAGTTGATCGGGCGCAGGGCCGGGTGGGCTTTGCGAAACGCGATCAGGCGCTGGGAAAAAGTCTTGTGGTTGGTGGCGTTGGTATCGAGCGTGTAGTTGAGCCAGTTCGCGGACGAATCCAAGTTGTAGACGTTGTTGTTGCCGAACTGCGTGCGCAGGTGCTCGTCACCACCGGTGATCATCGGCACGCCGGCGCTCAGCATCATGAAGGCCAATCCGGTGCGCGCGGCCTTGCGCTGCTCGACCACGATGCCGGACTGGTCCCAGCTGTGGTTGTTGTCGTCGCCGCCATCCGACGGGCCATAGGGCCATGGCTGGATGTTCTGTTTCGAGTTGTACGAATACAGGTCGCGCAGGGTGAAGCCGTCGTGCGCGACGATGAAATTGACCGAGTGCCAGGGCTTGCGACCATCGTCGCCATAGAGATCGGACGAGCCCGAGAAGCGCGTCGCCAGTGTGCCGGGGGTGACCACTTCGACGCCCATCTGGTTCTGCTTCTTGCGCAGTGCATCCCGCCAGATGCCATTCCACTCGATCCAGCCGGTCGGGAAGTTGCCAACCTGGTAGGAGTTGCCGCCGATCGCCCACGGTTCGGCAATCAGGTCCAAGCCGCCGCCACCGGCGGCCGGGCGCGGCGGGAGCTCTGCAACGATTCGATTGAGCGCATTGCCGGCGTCCATCTTGTCGTAGTTGAAGCAGCCGTGCTGGCAGGTGTTGCCAAGCACCGAGGCCAGGTCGAAGCGGAAGCCATCGACGCCGAGCGCATCGCGCCAGTAGGCGAGCGAGTCGACGATCAGGTTCTGGGCGATCGTGTTGCGGGTGTTGTAGTTGCCGCCGACCCCGGTGTTGTCCCAGGAGTACTTGAGGTCGCTGGTCAGCGAGTAATAGGTCGGGTTGTCGAGGCCGCGAAAGGAGGCGATGTTGTAGACCGTGAGGCCGTCGGTGCCGCCCCACGCGCCGCCCTCGCCGGTGTGGTTGTAGACGACGTCGATGTAGACCTTGATGCCGTTGTCGTGGAAGGCCTTGACCATCGCCTTCCACTCGCGAGTAGGGCCACCGGGCGTCTTGTCGGACGAGTAGCGGCGGTCAGGGCTGAAGTAATTCAGCGTCATGTAGCCCCAATAGTTGTCGCCGATGGTCGAGGTAGGGTCGACATCATTGGTGTCGTTCTGCGTCTCCTGCACGGGGAGGAATTCGACGGCCGTGACGCCGAGCGCGGCGAGGGCAGGGGCCTTGGCTGCTGCGCCGGCATAGGTGCCGCGGAGCGCGACCGGGATGGTGGTGTCCTGCCGGGTCAGCCCGCGCACATGGACTTCGTAGATCACGTCATCCTTGAATGCGCGCGTCGGCTTGACGCCAACCGGCGTCGTGCTCGGCGCCAGCACGATGCCCTTGGGCGCGCACGGGCCGCTGTCTTTGTTGCGATGGGTGGCGCCGCTCGCGTAGATGGTGCCGTCCGCACAAGTAGTCGTGTTCGGGTCCTGGCTGATCTCGACCGCATACGGATCGAGCAGCAACTTATTGGGGTTGAACCGGTTACCGCTGTTGTCGACGTCGGTGATGAAACCGATTGAGGTGCCCTTGGTCCAGGTGCTGTTGTAAGGCCAGTTCGGGCCCCAGGCGCGATAGCCGTAATACACCGTGCCGGTCAGGCCGTAGGTGTTGGCAAGGGTGGCGACGGAGGCCGTCTTCGACCAGACGTTCGCAGCGTCCTTGGTCATTACGTATTTGACCACTGGCTGCGCGCCGACCGCGGTCGTGTAGATCCACACCTCGATGCGCGTGGCGCGCGACGAATAAACCCGGAAATTGATATTGGCCTGTCCCGCGTCGTATTTCCCGCCGAGATTCTGCGCGTTGATCGCAGCGGGCGCGGAGGCAGCAGACAACATGAGAAAAACGCACACGCACGCGCACGCCGCCGCTTTGCGGAACTGATTGAACATTTGCGATTCCTCCCCAGGATGCGTGCGCAGCGTAAAGGAATGCAGCGTGAATGGAGGCCGGTTGCAAACGTATTCATTCAAAATGAAGCCACCAAGCCGAGCGGCTCAAAACCCGCGT
Organism: Rhodanobacteraceae bacterium; assembly: GCA_031425695.1. Taxonomy (GTDB): domain Bacteria; phylum Pseudomonadota; class Gammaproteobacteria; order Xanthomonadales; family SZUA-5; genus JANPJV01. Next base: position 2,513 of record JANPJV010000233.1, read on the forward strand.
CAAACTGGCATGCCCACCCACCGCAACCCTTGCTCCTCCGCTAGCATCAACACTCACCCTGGAGGACCGTCATGACCCGACCACGTGTGTTGCTCGCCCTGCTGATCATCTCCCTGGCAACGCCGCTGTTCGCCGCGCCGCAAGATTCTCCGCAATCGCTGTTGCGCGAACTGTATCGCGTTCACGCCCAAGGCGAGGGCTCGCTTCTGGATCCGCAGGCGACCGCCCGGCGCCAGGAATTCTTCACACCGACACTCGTGACCGCGCTCGACAGCGAGCTCAAGCGGGCCGATCCCGAGAAGCAGGGCAAGCTCGATTTCGACCCGTTTTACAACGCCCAGGAAACCGATCTTGGCGAAATGGACATCGCGGTTCCGAAAATGCGCGGGCTCGCAGTCGATGCCATCGTACGTTTTGAAAACTCCGGATCGCCCATTGAAATCGTATACCGCCTGATCCAGGACCCGCATGGATGGCGTATCGATGACATCGCATACGGCGGCGGGCACACGCTGCGGAAGACGCTGACCGAGTGATCGTGGCATGCGGCGCTTTGGTGGGTCTGCGCTGTGCGCGGACTCTTTTGATTGCACACCAAATAGGAGCGTCCGCCGACCTACCAGAAGCTTGGCGGCGCTGGCGTTCACGCTTCGCTGGCGATCTGTACACGGATTGGACATTACCCGATTCGAATAATCGCGCTCCCAGTCTTCTGACTTGCCGAGCGAGATCACCATGCCGACACCCAAGGAACTCGAAAAAAGCTTCTGGAAAGCACTGAAATCCGACCGGACGATGATGCTCGGCCTGGTTGGGGTCGACGACGGCCACACGCGGCCGATGACCGCACAGGCGGAAGATGAGAAGGCCCCGATCTGGTTTTTCACTTCGGACGACAACGGCGTGGTCAAGTCGCTGAAGAACAAGAGCATGCGCGCGATTGCGGCGTTCTCCTCGAAGGATCATCAACTGTTCGCCAGCATCAACGGCGATATCAAGGTCGATACCGACCGCGCCGTCGTCGAGCGCCTCTGGAACCCGTTCGTCGCGGCCTGGTACACCGGCAAGGACGATCCCAAACTCCGGCTGCTGCGCTTCGACGCCGAGCACGCCGAGATCTGGCTCAACGAGAACAATCTCCTCGCCGGGCTCAAGATGCTGATCGGCATCGACCCGAAGAAGGACTACAAGGACAAGGTCGCGGAAGTCCATCTCACCTGAGCTTGTATGCGTCCGGAATAGCTTCGTGGATCCGGACGCATTTGACTTCAGCTCTGTGGGTCCGGACCTTGTCCGGACGCTTTTGACTTTGGAGCTCTGTGGGTCCGGACCTTGTCCGGACGCTTTTGACTTTGGAGCTCTGTGGGTCCGGACCTTGTCCGGACGCTTTTGACTTTAGAGCTCTGTGGGTCCGGACCTTGTCCGGACGCTTTTAGAGCTCTGTTGGTCCGGACCTTGTCCCGACGCTCTTGCTGAGGTGAAGAGCGTTCGGACAAGGTCCGAACCCACAGGTCCGAACCCACAGGTCCAAACCCACAGTTCCGAACCCAAAGGTCTGAATCACAGAGCCGAACCGACAAGCTCCAACGAAAAGGTCGATTCACAACCCCAACAAATCTGCCCGCGGATGCGCCCACTGCGGCACGCCGTCAGGGCAGGGCTTGCCCGCGAAATCGGCACGCACGAAACTGGTGAAGTTTGCGCGCCCGAGCGGGCCGTAGCGTTCGTCGGATGCGGAGCGCTCGTCGAGGGAAGGCATGCG
>JANPJV010000234.1:0-4526 GCA_031425695.1 Rhodanobacteraceae bacterium
AAAGCTCAGGATTGAAAAGCGTCCGCGCATAGCGCAGACCCACCAAAAGCCTAGGATTGAAAAGCGTCCGCGCATAGCGCAGACCCGCCACAAGCCATCTCCATCAGATCGCCGCGGTGAGCTCCGGCAGGATCTTGAACAGGTCGCCGGCGAGGCCGATGTCGGCGATCTCGAAGATCGGGGCTTCGGCGTCCTTGTTGATGGCGACGATGGTGCCCGCGTCCTTGATGCCGGTCAGATGCTGGATCGCGCCGGAAATACCAATCGCGATGTAGAGCTCGGGCGCGATGATCTTGCCCGTCTGGCCGACCTGCATGTCGTTCGGCGCATAGCCTGAGTCCACCGCGGCGCGCGAGGCGCCGACGCCAGCCTTGAGCTTGTCGGCGAGGTCGTAGATGACCTTGAAGCCATCGGCACTGCCAACGGCACGCCCACCTGATACGACGATGCGTGCCGTCTGCAAGTCGGGACGGTCGCCGCCGCCCTGTGCGAGGCCGACGAAGCGCGTATGCGTCGGCAGAGCGGCGCTCACGCTGGCCGCTTCGATGGGCGCGGGCCCCGCGCCACCGGCCGCGGCCGGGAACGAGGCGGTGCGCACGGTCGCCACGACCGGTTTGTCGGCCGGCGCCTTGACCGTCACGATCGCGTTGCCTGCATAGATCGGCCGCTTGAATGTGTACGCATCCTCGACCGCCATCGCATCCGACACCTGGCTGACCCCGAGCTTTGCCGCGATGCGCGGCATCAGGTCTTTTCCAAAGGTCGTCGAGGGCCCGAGGATGTGCGTGTAGTCACCCGCCAGCGCCACGATCTGCGGCGCATACACCGCCGCCAGCGCATGCACATTCGCCGCATTCGCCACCGTCCGCACCCGCGTAACCCCGGCGATTCCCGCCGCCTGTGCTGCCACCGCCGCCGGATCATCGGAGAGCACCACGACGTCGATCGCGTCCGCCTTCAAAAGGCTCGCAAACTTCACGCACTTCGCCGTGCTCTGGTTGAGCTGGCCATTCAAGTGTTCGGCAACGATGAGAACGCGCGACATGTGGGGACCTCGTTGGGTAGATACCGCTCGGACGAAATTCATTTGAATCTGGACCAAGGGCGGGACACGAAGAAAATCTAAGGTTTAAGAGAAAGAAAATCTAAGAGAAGCGAAACCCTGAGCTATCGGGAATGCCGAGATGTCCGGCGCAGCTTACTTAGATGTGTTTGCTTTCCTTAGATTTTCTTGCTGCTTTTCCTTAGATTTTCTTCGTGTCCCGCTCTTGATCTCGGACGCGACGAGACCTCAGAGCAGCCCCTTGGCTTTGAGGGCCGCGACGAGCTCGGGGACGTCCTTGACCATGACGCCCTTGGTGCGTTTGGGTGGGGCGGCGTAGTGGGTCACGGTGAGGTGTTCGCCGGGCTCGACGCCGAGAGTGGCGAGCTCGATGGTTTCGCGCGGCTTGCTCTTCGCCTTCATGATGTCGGGCAGCTTGATGAAGCGCGGCGTGTTGAGGCGCAAGTCAGTGGTGATGACGGCCGGCAGGTCGACCTCGATGGTTTCGAGGCCGGCGTCGACTTCACGGGTGACGCGGGCGACCTCACCCTCGACTTCGACCTTGCTGGCGAACGTCGCCTGCGGGCGATCGAGCAGCGCGGCCAGCATCTGTCCGGTCTGGCTGGCGTCGTCGTCGATGGCTTGCTTGCCGAGGATGACCAGCCCCGGCTGTTCCTTCTCGAACAGCTTGGCGAACACGCGCGCTGCGGTGAGCGCCTGGATGGGCTTGTCGGTCTTGACCAGGATGCCGCGGTTGGCACCCATGGCCAGGCCCGAATCGATCTGCTGCATCGAGGCCTGCTGGCCGATCGAGACCACGATCACCTCGGTTGCCTTGCCCGCCTCACGCAGGCGCAGCGCCTCTTCGAGCGCGATCTCGTCGAACGGGTTGATGCTCATCTTGACGCCATCGATGGCGACCCCGGAACCGTCCGGCTTGACTTGCACCCGCACCGTGTAGTCCACCACCCGCTTCAATCCCACCAGGATCTTCATGGCGTGCCTTGCTGCCTCAACCTAAGGAACAGAGGTTCGATGGTAGCCAAGGGCGGTAGAAGAACCAAGTGCGCAGCGCATTGGGTTGCTCTTGGTGGGTCTGCGCTGTGGAGGGGCGATTTTGGGTCCCCTCAAGAGCGTCCGCGCGCAGCGCAGACCCACCAAAAGCACCGCACACCTCTGCGCCTCGTGTTCATCTCACTCGAAGCCGTTGCGCCCGAACTGCTCCACCTGTGGCAAGGCCGCGAGCGAGCGCCGGGTAACGCCGCTGATGCGGTCGTAGCGCCCATGCACGATGAGATCGCGTCCGCTGGTGAGCATGCCGCTGATGAACTGGGGCATGTCGGTAACGCGCCAGTTCGGGTCGGTCACGCCCGACGCATTGCGCGCGTAGCGCCGGATCTGCGTCGTGGTCGCGATGAATACGGCCTCGCTGGCGAGCGCCATCACCGTCCCGCCTGGATTGGCGCTGCAGGCAAAACTTGGGTCGCGCGCACCGGTTGCAATGAGCACTCGCGCGGGCGGGCGGCAGGGTTGACCGCCGACCGTGGTGAAAAATCCCGCGAGGAAGATGCCACCGGCGTCATCGATCAGCGCCCGGCTCACCCCGCTCGGAATGTTGGCATTGAAGGCGGCATCGACGGCGAGGGTGGTGGCGTCCAGCTTGACGAGTCGCGCTGGACCCACGCCATTGAGCGTATTAAAGGTGCCGTGCACGAAAAGGCTGTTGCTGGCTGGATCGGCGGCCACCCCAAGGATGCTGGTGGTGGCGTCGGGGTTGAGCCGGAAACCCGTATCGATGCTTCCGCTGGCGAGGCTCATGCGCGCGAAGCGCCCCAGCGCCGGCGTGATTCCGGTCAGGGTGAAATTGCCGAAGAGATAGATGTGAGTGGCAGTCGCGTGCAGGTTGCTGACGCTCAGGCTGTAGGGAATCGGCGTAAAGCCCGCCACCGGGTCGCCAGTCGCGGGGTCCAGCGGCTGAACCGTGCGCGTGGTGTCATCGGCTACGAACAGCTTGTTGTCGACCAGCGCCATCGCCGTGAAACGACGCGCGGGCGGACGGAAGGCGCTGTCGACCGTGCCATTGGGTAGGATCCGGATGAGACCCTGGCGCGCGACGCCGTTGACGCGCTTGAAGTCGCCTTGCGCGTACAGGCTTGCGTTGGCCGAATCCACCGCGACGCTCTGGACCGTCGCCAGGGTGAGCGCGTCCGGCAGCGCGGTCAGTCCGTCAACGCTGCCATCGGGATTCAGGGCAACCAGGCCGAAGCGCGCGGTGCCGCCCGCCAGCTGCTGGAAGTTGCCGCCCACGAACAGGCGGCCACCGCCATCGCCGGCGATGACGGCGTCCACCGAGCAGAGCGTACCCGGAACGGCAGGGCCGAATGGATTGAAGGCGGTGTCCACCGCCGCAGTGACGCGCCCGACACGGGCGAAGCAGCGGAGGCCGCTGACGGTGCTGCCGTTCTGCACGGTCAGCCCGGTGAACCCGGCGCTCAAGTACACGTGTTCTCCCACGACGCTGAGCAGCGAGGGCCCGGTGCCGCCGCCGGAGCTCATGCCCGCCGTCCAGGCGCTGTCGAGCGTCGCCGCCGGCGTGCGCCCGATACGCGCGAGATTCTGTCGGGCTGCGCCTTGCGCGGTCTCAAAGCCGCCACCGAGAAACACGTGGGTAGCGTCCGCGGCCATGGCCGACACCGACGGGCTGCCGGCGCTTCGGGTCAGGGCGACGCTCCAGGTGTCGACACTGCCGCTGGCCAACGCGATACGCCCAACCCCGGTACGGACCTGGCCAGCCAAGGTTCCGAACGCGCCACCGAGATACAGGAAGCCGTCGCCAGGCGCGACCATGGTGAACACCGGAGCGTCTGCGCCAGGGGTGAAGCTCGCATCGAGCGTGCCGTCGAGACTGAGCCGTGCAAGCCGGCTGCGCGGCTGGGCATTGACCGTCGTGAAGGCGCCGCCGAGATAGATGAGATCGTCGACGATCAACATGGCGCTGATCGACTGGTCGGTATTCACGATCGGGAAAGTCGGATCAGGTGCGCCGTTGGCGAGCAATCTCGATACCGAGAAATTGCTGCGCTCGTAGATGCGGCCCTGGCTGTCCTGCGCAAACTCGGCCACCGCTCCTGCGGCGCAGGTGAAGCTCGGATCCGCCGACCCATCTGCGAACAATCGACCGCAACTCGCCGCCGGCACAGCGCCCAGCCGTTCAAATCCGCCGAAGACCGCGCTGCCGACGAGGATGCGCCCATCGGCGAGGCGCACCAGCGTGTCGACCGATCCGTTTCCCACAGGATCGATCGATGGTTGCGGCAGGACCGGGGTATTGAGCTGCGCCTGGGCCAGCGACGGCAGCAGCGCGGCGCACAATGACAACCACACCTTACGGTTACTGGAGGGGGCCGCTCCCCCGGCGCCGGGTCCAGTCCCGTGGGTGGGGTTTTTGGGTTGGTCGAAGTGTGGCGCCGCCGGGGCGGCGCCC
>JANPJV010000235.1:0-4300 GCA_031425695.1 Rhodanobacteraceae bacterium
TAATGAAGGCGGGAACATCGTCGGGCCGAACTCCAGCAAACGTGTCGCTCATGGCTCGTGCGATACTGATCGCGGGGTTGGCGAAGGACGTGCTGGCTGTCCACCAATAGCCCGCGACAATCACAAGCGCGACAGCGGCGGGTACGGCTTCGGCGCGCCAGCGCGAAACGCCTAGGATAGTGAAAAGTAGTGCGAACGTGGCGACGCCCTCACTCAGCATCTGAGCGGAGCCAGCACGAATATGCGTTGATGTCTGGATGATTGGCAGTTCGAACATGGCGTGCGCGAGCCATGTGCCAAGGATGCAGCCGCCGACCTGTACCGGCAGGTAAGCGAGTGCGGCGGGCCAGCTGATCTCACGACGCAGCACCATGACGAGCGTAACCGCGGGGTTGAAGTGTGCCCCCGAGATCGGACCCAGTGCGCTGATAAGGACGAAGAGAATGGCGCCGGTCGCGGCCGTATTGCCAAGCAGCGCTACGGCGTCGTTGCCGCCAGCCAGCCGTGAAGCAAGAATTCCAGAGCCGACAACTGTTCCTGTCAGCAGGATTGATCCCAGTGCCTCGGCGGTGAGGCGCCGCCCCAATCCAACGGTCATGACGGCTTGTTGTCTGTTTTTGCGGCCGTGGCCTGAATATCCCGCAGTCGAGATTGCGTCGTCATCTTGTCGATCGACGCCAGCGGCAGGCTTAGGAATAGGTCGATTCGCGTTCGCATCTGCCGCGCCGCCAGCGCGAACGCGGCTGCGATCTCTGCATCTGAACCGGTTGCTGCGGCGGGATCAGGGATGCCCCAGTGAGCTGTCACCGGCATGCCGGGCCAGATCGGACAAACTTCCCCCGCCGCGTTGTCACAGACTGTGATCACGAAATCCATTTGCGGCGCGCCGGGCTTCGCGAATTCGTCCCATGACTTCGATCGCAATCCAGTCGTGGGTAGGCCGAGAGCTTCGACAAGCGCCAGCGCTGAAGGGTGCACGGCGCCCTTGGGAAAGGAGCCTGCCGAAAAGGCGTGAAACTTTCCCTTGCCCGCCTTGTTCAGGAGCGCTTCGGCAAGGATCGAGCGCGCCGAATTTCCGGTGCACAGAAACAATACGTTGTAGTCACGATCGTCGGTCATCAGCGGCACTTCCCGGGGCTGCAGGTTTCAAGAATGCCGGCCAGCGGCGCGCAGACTTCAGGCGATCCGTTGCAGCAATCCTCGATCAGGAAGCTGAGCAGATTTCCCATGGTGTCGAAGTCGGCAGTGTAGATGATGGAGCGCCCCTCGCGTCGCGATGTGACCAGCCTGGCGGTTGATAACAGCAGAAGGTTCGTCGACAGCGTCGAAGGCGGCATCTTGATGCGCTGCGCAATCTCACCAGCCGCCATGCCATCAGGGCCAGCTTTTACCAGCAGCCTGAAAGCCGCCAGCCGCCCGTCGTGAGCGAGCGCAGAAAGAGCGGATATTGCCTGCTTCGATTTCATGTTTCGGGAATCATCGGAAGAGTTTTGGATTTGCATATGCGATCGCTGCACGTGTGCAACAGAGCACAAAGTCATTGCGAGAACCACGGTTCAGCGTTGTCAGGGCAGCATGCATGAGCTTTCAATGCCTTGATCAGAACAGTTGCATCAGCTGCACATAGCCGAACGTGGTGTTCCCCTGTCGCGACGCGTTAGGAGCGTTCTTGGCAAACTCGCCATTTATGATCGCGGATGCGCCGATCTCCAGTTCGAGGCTTTGAGGTAGCAGCCAGTAGCGCATGCGGGCCTCGTAAAAGTGACCGATGAAGTCTCCGGATGCTCCTGATCGGTCTTGCGCGCCGGCCGAGATCCATGCGTCCCGCGGCTCTGCGAGCGAGGCAGCCTTATAGGCAAGCCTGAAATCCAGCCGGTCGCTGGGCCTGAATTCGATGCGGCCGCCCGGCGCGTCAATGTTGGCCGTCGTCAATGGGCCGTGGATCCCCGTGTGACCGAGATCGCTGCGGCGCGACCCGAAAAGCCGCTCAAACTGTCCGTACTTTTCGTCAGTTGGGTCTTCGTCCCCGCTGGCGAAATAGTAGTCGAGCTGCACGCGCGGTCGCCAGGGGTGATCGAATGTGTAGCCCACATGAGTGTAGAGCATCGATGCGTCCACCGCGAGTTCGCGCACATCGCCTGCGCCCGTGGTCTGGCGCCTTGTGCCGCTTCGCCAGGAAGCTTCAATATCGAAGTCCAAGCGCCCCGCCTTCGGCGCACGGTAAAGACGGAAGCCCGGCTGCAGGTAACTCCTGTTGGGTGTTGCAACAGCGCTGGTGTCGCGCTCTTCAAGGTCATAGAGGAAGATTTCCGCCCACAGGTCAGGGAAACTTTCGCCGAGCACGTCGGCGCGGCGATAGTGCGCACCAAAAAACCGGCGACCCCATTCTTCCTCGTCTCCGGACAGTTCATTGTCGCCGAGTGATGCGCGGTCATTCGGCAAACGACCCACGGGGGATACCGCGACGAGATGGAGTTCGTCGCCGCGCTCATTGGTGGACCGCCAGTAGGCTCCTGTATACGCGAAGATAACGTTGGCCATATCGACGCGCTCAAGCACACGCCGGCTGCCGATATCGAGGGTCTGGCGTCCGAGTTTCAACGACGCGGTCTTGGAGCCAAGCGCGCCGTCAAGATCGAACCGGACGTAGGCCTGAAGTACATCAAGGGAATCGACTATGCTCGTCGTCAACGGTGTGCCGCTGTCATCCAGATAAGCGCGCGCGTCCTGCAACTCCAATCCTGCCGCGATCGGACCTGGATCGGCTTCAACCAAGACCAGGTTGCGGAACCCCAGCACCTGATCGCCGCCTTTGCCGCCGGATCGGAACTGACCATCAAGCGTTTCATACCGACCGCGAATGACACCCTCGATCTTTAGCCAGTCAGGTGCCTGAAGCGCGTCGGCTAGGCGCCAAGGCTCTTCCGTCTGAGCTAAGGCCGAGGGACTTTGAACCAGAGAGGCGAGGGCCAAAGCCGCCATACTGCTTCCCCAGAGGAAGCGTCCATCCTGCTTGAGGCAGGCAGGTGACGTACCCAGATTCGGCGTTTGCATAATTCGGCAAATATCGAAAGGACGTTCTTGATGCAATACACGGTTTCATGACAGCGGCTCGAGGTCATGGCACGGCATATGGCGACCTCAGCCGCGCTCCGTGCCTTTCGGCCGGCGCCTTGAACCAGACCTCCAGCTCTGCCGCACCGGCTCTCTGCTCGGCTTCCGTCGCGACCACATCCTCGCAACCAACCTTGGTCGGCCGCCGCCAACGGAGCCTGACCGCGGCGAAGATGACGAACGGTCGTTGTGAGGCGCATCCTGCCGGATCGCAGCGGCGTCGGGAATGACCGTTCACGAGCGACCCCGCCGCTCGTAATCGTCCAGCGGTAAGGTGCGGGCTGGCCCGAAGGGGACAGCCGGACCGCTCGTTAACAGCGACACGGCAGGGCACTGGAGCCAACGTGTAAGCCGCATGACGGCAGGAAACCGAATGAATCGACCACGATGAAAGCGTTGCAGACCATTGGCGGTAAACGGGCTACCGATCTCCCGAGCAACCTGCAACCATGACAGGCGGCGCCTCTCGCGCTCGGCATCGAGCTTCGCGTGGATCAGCGCAAAGTCAAAACTTGGTAGCGCGCCTGCCCCAGGGGGTGACAGCTGTGCGTCGAGTCTGTCGCCTCCCGGGTGGCCCGGCACAAAACTCTCGGGCGACCGGCCGAGCCAAATCAGGGTGAGAAGGACAATACTAGCCTCGACCCCGAAGCGTGTGTCAGCCAGATCGCGCAAGTTGGACGCTCTAATCAAACGGAGTCGGTAGGCTACAAAAGGCGAGCTGATTTCGCTGACCACGTCTGTCCAGGTCAGGCTGAGTTGGCGTCTCTTCGCCTCGAGCGCTGCATGGAGGGCGCCGAGGTCGAAATCGACCGCCGGTATCTCAAGCGTGGCCCAGTCTTCAAATGGGGTCGGAGGCGCCGGAGCCGTCGCCTCGGCACGCGGCAAGCCCAATCTCGCCGTCGATTCACAGCCGCGCTTCATCTCAACCGTTCGACAACGCGGCGCAGGGCTGCTTCAGCGGATTCGCCCAGATCGCGGAGTACATCAATGCAAAGCTAGTTGTACATGCAGACCACAATCCTGCTGAGTGGCGCGGTGGTTGTGCATGGCACGACCACCGCGAAGCTCAACAAAACCCGTCGACCAACGCACTTGGATCCGGATGAACCTAGTACTTTACGCGCACGCCCATCATGTAGCGTTCGCCAAAGGACTCAATCTCGACCGGATAGTCCTTGGAATCAGC
>JANPJV010000236.1:0-18425 GCA_031425695.1 Rhodanobacteraceae bacterium
CGCTTTTTGCTTAGGGACTGAGAAGCGTCCGCGCATAGCGCAGACCCACCACAAGCTCCAAGCGTCCGCGCACAGCGCAGACCCACCAAAAGCAGCGAACGCCATGCGCCAACAAAACCCGCTATGATGAGAATCATTCGCATCCGCATTGCAGACTGTGAAACTCTCCGAACTTCCCAAAGGCGCCAGTGCGCGGGTGCGTGAGGTCGCTGATCTCGCGCCGAATGACGCAATTGCCCGACGCATCCGGGATCTCGGGTTCGCCGCGGGAGAAATGGTGCGTGTGGTCGCACTTGGCCCCTTCGGCATGGACCCGCTGCTGGTACAAGTGGGTTTCACGCGTTTTGCCCTGCGGCGTGCCGAGGCGGCGCGCGTGAGCGTGGAGCTCGACGGCGCATGAGCAGCATGCCGGTCGCCCTGCGCATCGCGCTGCTCGGCAATCCCAATTGCGGCAAGACGGCTTTGTTCAACCGCCTGACCGGCAGCCGCCAGAAAGTCGCCAATTACGCCGGCGTGACCATCGAGCGCAAGGAAGGTTTTTTCGATGCGCCGTCCGGTCGCCGTTTCCGGGTGCTCGATCTGCCCGGCGCCTACAGCCTCGACGCCGCCAGTCCCGACGAGGTGATCACGCGCGATGTCTGTCGCGGCCACTTCCCGGGCGAGCCGCCGCAGGATGTGCTCGTTTGCGTGGTCGACGCGACCAATCTGCGCCTGCACCTGCGCTTCGCGCTCGAAGTCCGTGCGCTCGGGCGGCCGATGGTGGTGGCGGTCAACATGATCGATGCCGCCCAGCGCCGTGGCATTACCCTCGACCTGCCGCAGCTCGAGCGCGAACTCGGCGTGCCGGTGATCCCGACCATTGCCGTGCGCAAGGCCGGCGCTGCGGAGTTGATCGCGCACCTGGATACGCAGCCGGTCGGACCGCCCGCACCGCGCGCGCCGATCGCAGACCTGCATGCCGAAGTGCGCCGGCTGCTGGCGCTCACGGTGAGCATGCCCACGCACACGGCCGAGATCGACGAGCGCCTCGACCGCATCGCGCTGCATCCCGTGTTCGGCCTGCTCACCCTCGGCGTGCTGATGTTCCTGATCTTCCAGGCCGTGTTCTCTTGGGCGGCACCACTGCAAGATGCCGTGTCGGCGGGCGTCGCCGGGTTCGGTGGTTTCCTCGAAGCTGGCATGCCCGAGGGCCCGCTGCGCAGCCTGCTGACCAACGGCATCCTTGCCGGCCTTGGCACCGTGCTCGAATTCCTGCCACAGATCCTGGTGCTGTTCGCCTTCATCCTGGTGCTCGAAGAATCCGGCTACCTGCCACGCGCGGCCTTCCTGCTCGATCGCATGATGTTTGCCTCAGGCTTGAGCGGACGCTCGTTCATCCCGCTGCTGTCGAGCTTCGCCTGTGCGATCCCCGGAATCATGGCGACGCGCTCGATCCAGGATCCGCGCGACCGCCTGGCGACGATCATGGTCGCGCCGCTGATGACCTGGTCGGCGCGGCTGCCCGTCTACACCCTGCTCATCGGCGCCTTCATCCCGCGCCAGACCGTCGGCGGCATGTTCAACCTGCAGGGGCTGCTGCTGTTCGCGCTGTACATGGCCGGCATCGTCAGCGCGCTCTTCATATCCTGGCTGATGAAGCGCTGGAATCACGATCGGGCCGAGCATGCGCTGCTGCTGGAGCTGCCGTCCTATCGGCTGCCGCACCTGCGCGATCTCGCCATCGGGCTGTGGGAACGCGCGCGTATTTTCCTGCGCCGCGTCGGCGGCATCATTCTCGCGCTGACGATCCTGCTGTGGTTCCTGTCGTCGTACCCGGCGCCACCGCCGGATGCCATTGGCAATGCGCTCGACTACAGCTTCGCCGGCCGCCTGGGCCATGCCATGGAACCGCTGTTCGCGCCGATCGGCTTCAACTGGCAGATCTGCATTGCGCTGATCCCAGGTTTGGCCGCACGCGAAGTCGCCGTCGCCTCGCTCGCGACCGTCTACGCGCTGTCCAATGACAACGCCGACGTGGTCGCCTCGCAGCTCTCGCAGATCGTCGCCAGCGAATGGACCGTCGCCACCGGCCTGTCCCTGCTGGTCTGGTACATCTACGCGCCGATGTGCCTGTCGACCCTGGCCGTGATCCGCCGCGAGACCAATTCCTGGCGTCACGTCTGGATCGCTACCGGCTACCTGTTCGGTCTTGCCTACTTGGCGAGCTTGGTGACCTACCAGCTGGCGAGGCTGTGGGCATGAACGGGTACCGGCTGCTCGAAACTGGCGTGTTGATGCTCGCAATGGTGGCAAGCAGCGTCTATGCGCTGGTCCATCTCGTCCCGGCTCGAGTCGCAAATTGGCGACGCGGTGTGTTGCTGTGGCTGATTGCCGAGCGGCGGCCGGCGATGTTGCGAGAGTTGGGGCGACGGTTGGCGCGGCGGGGACAGGCTGCGGCAGTGGGCAGCTGTGGCTCGTGCAAGGGCTGCGCGCCGGGGAAGTAACCCTCAGCTGCGCAAAGCCAACGCCGCGCGCCGCCACGCCGCCCGCTCCTCGCGACAATCGCTCCCCGCCATCGCGAACTCCCGGCATACGAACGGACGCCGCTCATAGATCGAGCAACGCATGTGCTCGCGATCCAGCGCCAGGCACCAGCCGTCATCCGCCTTCCCCATGATCTCGTGCCCATCCTCATCGAGATCGATGAACTGCTCCGGCGGATCATCACCCGCAATCACCAGCACTTTCAGCTGGCAACAGATCGCCGGACAGCGCGAACAGTGGATCTGGACGCCGGGCAGGCTGTCATCGGGGAGGGATGAGTCGGTCATGGCGCGATTGTACTTGTGGTCAAGTGCACACAAGACGTAGGTCATGTTGTCGGCGTGAGCCGACTACTTGACAGCTTCAGGCGTGCCGCGAGCCGAAAGCCAGAGACGCGTCAAGTAGTCCGCTGCGCGGACAACATGACCTACGAAAAACCCTACAACACCCCTGCGTGCGCGTTCGCGAAGATCTTTGCGATGGCGGCTTCGTCGAGCGGGACGGGGTTGCCGCCGACGGAGGGATCGACGAGGGCCATCTGGGTAATCAAGGCCGCCTGGGCGTCGTCGATGCCAAGCTCTCCCAGCGTGTGGGGGACGCCGGCGAGGCGGCGCAGTTCGAGGACGCAGGCGAGGAAGCCGTCGAAGCTGGCGTCGGGGAGCTCGAGGTAGGCAGCCACGCGGCGGATGCGTTCTTCGATTGCGCTGCGGTTGTGCACGAGCACGTACGGCATCAGCGTCGCGTTGGTCATGCCGTGGTGGCTGTCGTAGAGCGCGCCGATCGGGTGGGCAAGCGCATGCATGCCGCCGAGGCCCTTCTGGAAGGCGGTCGCGCCCATGGCGGCGGCGGCCATCATCCACGCGCGGGCTTCGAGATCAGTGGGGTCGGCGACGACACGCGGCAGCGCCCGGGCAATGAGGCGCATGCCTTCGACCGCGATGCCGTCGGCAAGCGGATGAAAGCCCGGTGCGCAGTAGGCTTCGAGGCAATGCGAGAACGCGTCCATGCCGGTGCCGGCAGTGATCTTTGCCGGCATGCCGAGGGTGAGCTCGGGGTCGCAGATGACCACGCGCGGCATCATCAACGGGTGGAAGATGATTTTTTTCGTGTGCGTGGATTCGTCCGTAAGCACGCCAGCGCGGCCCACTTCGGATCCGGTGCCGGCCGTCGTCGGCACGGCGATGATCGGCGCGATCCCGGCTGCGTCGGCGCGCGTCCACCAGTCACCGATGTCTTCGAAATCCCAGATTGGCCGCGACTGTCCGCTCATGAACGCGATCAGCTTGCCGAGATCGAGCCCGCTGCCGCCGCCAAATGCAACCACGCCGTCGTGCCCGCCCGCCCTGTACTTCACCAGGCCAGCGTCGAGATTGCTGCCGACCGGATTCGACTTGAGGTCGCTGAAGAGCTCGGCCGCGAGCCCGGCCGCACGCAGATCCGCCAGCACCGCCTGCGTCATCGGCGCATTGGCGAGACCGGCATCGGTGACCAGCAGGGGCCGCGTGATGCCGTGTTGCCGGCACAGCTCAGGAAGCTCGGCAATGCGCCCGGCGCCGAAACGCACCGCGGTCGGGTAATTCCAGTTGGACTTCGGACAGGTCTTGGCAGTCATGGGAGTTGGCGCAGATGGAAGGATTTCGGACGGGTGAGCGCCTCGTAGCCGATGCGCGACAGGCTGGCCCCGCGGCCGGTGTCCTTGACGCCGGTCCAGGCGAGCGCAGGGTCGAGATAGTCGCAGCGGTTCATGAACACGGTGCCGGTCTCGAGCTGGTCACCGATGGCTTCAGCGCCACCCAGATCGCGGGTCCAGATCGACGCGGTGAGGCCGTAGTCGCTGTCATTCATCAGCGCAACGGCCTCGGCATCGTCGGCAACCGCCATGACGCCGACCACGGGACCGAAATTTTCCTCGCGCATCAGGGCCATCGAGTGGTTCACGTCGATCACGACTTGTGGCCGCATGTACGCCGGACCCGCGGGCCCGTCGAAGCGCGCGCCATCGATCAGCGTGCGCGCCCCGCTGGCGACCGCCGCATCGATCTGCGCTTGCACGGACGCGGCCGCCTGCGCATTCACCAGCGGACCGAGCGTGGTCGCCTGCTCGAGCGGATTGCCGAGCACATACCCATAGGTAAGCGCCTCGAAGCGCTCGAGGAAGGGTCGATACAAGCTCTGGTGCACGTAAATGCGCTCGATGCCGCAACAGCTCTGGCCCGAGTTGAAGAAGCTGCCATCGACAAGATTCTCGACGGCGTGGTCGAGGTCGGCATCGGCGCGCACATAGGCGGGATCCTTGCCGCCGAGCTCTACGCCCAAGCCGACGAAGCGCTTCGCGGCCAGTGCCGCGATGCTGCGACCGCCGGCCACCGAGCCGGTGAAATGCACATGCTGCACCTGGCCGGATTCGATGATGGCGGCGGCCTGGGCATGGTTCAGGACGAGGTTCTGGAAGACGCCAGGCGGCAAGCCGGCAAGCCGTGCGGCCTCGGCCAGGCGCTCGCCGACCAGCAAGGTTTGCGTCGCGTGCTTGAGGATCAGCGTGTTGCCCGCCATCAACCCCGGAATCACCACGTTGACGGCGGTCAGGTAAGGGTAATTCCACGGCGCGATCGCAAATACCACGCCGACCGGCTCGCGCCGGATGTACCGGCGAAAACCGGCAATGGGGGTCGGTTCGATGGCTCCAAGCGCGTCCGGCGCGATGCCGATCATGTGGCGCGCGCGCTCGGCGAAACCGCGCATCTCGCCCGCACCGTAGCGAACCGGCCGGCCCATCTGCCAGGCAAGCTCAGGCACGATCGCGTCGCTCAGCGCGATCACCGCCTCGACCATCGCCGTGCAGAACTGCGCGCGCTCGTCGATCGGCACCAGCCGCCAGGACCGCTGTGCGCGTTGGGCCGACTCCAGCGCATTCGTGATGAGAGACGTCGACGCGTACGCGCGCTCGGCGTAGATGCTGCCGTCTATGGGTGAAACCAGCTTTGCGTTGTTGTTCACGTAGCAAACCTCGATACCGTGTGGCGCCGCTGCGGCACATGGATGTGTCGCCATTTCAGTGGCATAAGCCACTGAAAATGAAGCGAAGCAAAAATGACATTTTTTGCTGAGCGTGTCTGAGAGGTCCAAGGATGGACCTTCTCAGACCTGGTACTAGCAACGCTCGAAACCACGCTTGAGCTCCCAGTCGGTGACCCGGCGGTCGTACTCGAACTGTTCCCATTGCGCCGTGTGGTGGTAGTGATCGACGACTTCATCGCCGAGTGCCTGGCGCAGCAGAGTTGATTCCTTGAGCGCCGCCGCCGATTCCCGCAGAGTCTTCGGAATTTCCGGCAGCGACTCGCCGCCATAGGCGTCGCCCACATAGGGATCGCCGAGCTCGAGCTTCTCGTCGATACCGGCCAGGCCCGCCGCGATCAGTCCGGTGTAGGCGAGATACGGGTTCAGATCCGCGCCGCCGACGCGGCATTCGATGCGGATGCCGCGGCTGCCTTCGGCACACAGGCGGAAGCCGGCGGTGCGATTGTCGCGGCTCCACACGGCGCGCGTCGGGGCGAAGGTGCCGACCTGGAAGCGCTTGTAAGAGTTGATGTACGGCGCCAGGAAGAAGGTGATGTCGCGTGCGTATTTCAGCTGGCCGGCCACCCATGAGCGCATCAGCGCAGACATGCCGAGCGGCGCCTTGGCATCGAAGAAGCGCGGCGTCTTGCCCTTCCGGTCCCACAGTGAGTTGTGGATGTGTGCACTCGATCCCGCCAGGTCATAGCGCCACTTGGCCATGAATGTGATGGACTTGCCCTGCAGCATCGCGATCTCTTTGCAGGCGTTCTTGAGGATCGAGTGCCGGTCCGCCATCTCCAGCGCCTCGCAATAGCGGATGTTGAGCTCTTCCTGGCCTGGCCCCCACTCGCCCTTCGAGTTTTCGACCGGGATACCCGCCGCCTGCAGGCCTTTGCGCATCGCCCTTAGGACCGGTTCCTCGCGGCTGGTCTGCAGGATGTTGTAGTCCTCGCTGTAGTAGCCCGCAGTCTTGAGATCGTGATAGCGCTTCGTGTGCGCCGATTCGAAGCTCTCGTCGAAAAGATAGAACTCGAGCTCCGAGGCGAACATCGCTTGATACCCGCGTTCCGCCAGTCGCTGCACCTGGCGCTTGAGCATCGCGCGCGGGCTGTGCGGCACGTCCGCGTGGGTGCCAGGGTCGAGCACGTCGCAAAGGACCAGCGCGGTGCCCTCGAGCCACGGCGTACGCCGCAGCGTTGCCATGTCGGGCTTGAGCACGAAATCACCATAGCCCTTGGCCCAGCTGGTTGCCGCATAGCCCGGGACCGGTTCCATGTCGATGTCGTTCGCGAGCAGGTAATTGCAGCAGTGCGTTTCCTCGTGCGCGCTGTCGATGAAGTATTCCGCCTGGAAGCGTTTGCCGACCAGGCGTCCCTGCTGGTCGACCATGCACGCGAGCACGGTGTCGATCTCGCCGGCCGTGACCGCGCACTTGAGGGCGTCAAAGGTGAAAGGCGTGGTCATGGTGAACTCAGTGCTTGCGCATCGCAAATACCTCTTCCGGCGACAGGATCAGCCGCTTGCGACCGAACAGCGCGAAGTAGGCAATCCCGAGGCCGAACCACACCGCCACCCACATGACGCCGGTGCGGTAGAGCGGATCGGTCAGCTGGAAATACAGGGTCACGACCGCGATCAGCACGGTCAGCGCAGCACCGACCACACCCAGCGGACTTCGGTAGGGGCGCACGATATCGGGCCGATGGACGCGCAGCAGGATGAAGGACAGCGCCTGCATGATGTAGGAGAACATTGCGCCGAAGACCGCCATGTTGAGCAGGGTTCCGCCAATCGCCGCGCCACCCGCCGCCTGGCCCAGCGAGAACCAAAGAGCGAACAGCACTGCCAGGGCGATGACGCTGCCGAGGACCATCGCCAAGTGCGGTGTCTTGCGCGTGCCGTGCGTGATCGACAATCCGGACGGGAAATAGCCGGCACGGCTCAACGAATAGATCTGCCTGCCCTTGGCGAAGATGATCGTGTGGAAACTGGCGATCAGGCCGACCACCGCAACCAGCGCGAGCGCCTTGGCGATCGGGATGCCCAGCCAGACGCTATCCGCGCCGTAGATCGCCTTGAAGCCATCGAGCAGAGGTTCGGTCGATTTGCCGAGCGCGTGCGAGCCGATGCCGATCACCGCGGGATTGAGCCACAAGATCATGAACGCTGACACCATCAGCGTGAATATCCCGGCGAGAATTCCAGTAGGCATGTCGCGCGTTGGGTCCACCGACTCCTCGGCCGCGAGCGGCAGTTGCTCGATGGCCAGAAACAGCCAGACCGCGAACGGAAGACAGGCGAGCACGCCCTGCCAGCCATTCGGCAGGAAGGGTCCGTTGCCTTGCTCGATCAAGCTCCCGCCGGGCCCGACATTCATCGCCCAGCGGTCGAAATCGATGTTCGGCAGGGCGCTGATCCAGAACACCACCAGGCACGCGAGCGCGAGCAGCGTTACCGCCAGCGTGACCCGAAAAGAAAGCTCGACACCCAGGATGTTCAGGCCGACGAAGACCAGATAGAACCCTACCCACCACACTGGCGCCATCTCTGGCGGCGTCCCGAAAATGGGCCCGACGTAGCTGCCGATGAAAAACACGATCACGGCCGGCGTCAGTACGTATTCGACGTTTTCGGCGAGCCCGGTCAGGAAGCCGCCCCAAGGGCCCATTGCAGTGCGCGCGAACGAATAGGCACCACCCGTGTGCGGCAATGCCGGAGACATTTCCGCCAACGAGAAGGTCAATCCCAGGTACATCACGGCGATGATGACGGTCGCCAGGAACAGGCTCCCCCAACCATTCGCGAGCCCCAGGTTCCAGCCCGAAAAATGGCCTGAAATGACCGCGCCGACTCCGAGTGCCCACAACGACCAGACGCCGGCGTAGCGGCGCAGTCCGCGCTTGTCGAAATAGGCGGCGTCGACCGGCAGGTAGCGCGTACGAACTTCGGGCAACGGCGACATGCGGACCCCCTCGTTAAGAAACGTTGTCGATGGATGCAACTGAAGCAACTGAACTGGCTGAGCCCAGCAATTCGTCGAGCGCGGGGCGCAAGGCGGCCACCAGGCGCTCGGTCCACACCGCCCGCCCCGACGCCTGCTCGATCTGGTCATTGCGAATCTCGAGCAGCGTGCTCGCCAGTCCGCGCGCGTCGCCGTGCCGGTCCAGCGTGTGGTAGACGCCGTCCGTAGCCGCATACGGCTGGTTGTCGCCGACCACGAGCTCCCGCTCCTGGCGCAGACGCGTGAGCAATGGCTCGGCCAGGCGCCGGTCATTTCCCGAAACCACGCCCGCGTGCCACGGCCGCGCCGCGCTGAGGTAGCTCGGTGTGAATGAGTGCACCGACAACAGCGCGGTCGGAATACCGACCCGCTGACGCTGGTCAAGAACTCGTCCGATCTCGCGATGAAAGGGTTCGTACAGCCATTGGCGCCGATGCGCTCGCTCGTCGGGCGAGATACCGACATTCCCGGGAATGGGCGTGTCTTCGCTGACCTCGACGATCGAATCGGCAGCCATGGGATCGCGGTTCAGATCGAGCAGCAGGCGCGAGTGCGTCGCGTAGATCAGCGTCGCATCAAGCCGCGCGGACAGGTGCTGCGCGAGCACCAGCGCGCCGATATCCCAGGCGATGTGCCGGCGCAGATCCGCTCGCGCAAGACCGAGACGCGCATATTCAGCGGGGATGTAGTTGCTGGCATGCTCGCAGATCAGGACCAACCCGCTCGAGCCGTGCCGATTCAGGACCGCGACCAGGCTTCCGGCTTTGCCATTTTGCGAATCGGATGGCATTACCGGCAGTCTCCGTAACGGAAATTACAGCGGGGCTGCGAAAACGACACCCTGGAAAAAATCGTACAAATCTCCCGCGCTGTCAACAAGGACGAATCATGGCGCAGACCATCGTTGAACGGCTTCGCGAAGGGCTCGCCGCGCTACCGCTGACAGAGCGTCGCGTAGCCCACAAGTTGCTCGCCGACTATCCGATCGCCGGCCTGCAGAGCGCAAGCGATCTCGCACGCGCCACCGGCGTGAGCGCTCCGACCGTACTGCGCCTGGTCACGCGCCTGGGGTTCGGCGCGTACCCGGATTTTCAACGGCGGCTGCGCGAAGAGCTGACTGCGCAGCTGAGCTCGCCGCTGGCGAAGGAGGCGGGGGCGACACCGGACCAGGCCTCTCGCAGCACCGATGGCTACATCGAGCACTTCGCGAGGGCGGTGACGGAGAATCTGGCCGAGACCTTCGCCAACCTGGCCAGCGCGGAGATCGAGCAAGTCGTCGCGCTGCTCGCTGATCGACGCCAGCGCGTGCACCTCGTCGGTGGTCGCTTCACCGACTCCCTTGCATGTTACCTGTCTGTGCAGATGCGCCTGCTGCGCCCCGGCGTGCACCACCTGGCGCACCAGGAAGCGAACTGGCACGATCAACTGCTCGATATCGGCCGCCGCGATGTGCTGCTGATCTACGACATTCGTCGCTATCAGCCGAGCTTGTTCAAGCTTGCCGATGCAGCCGTGCGCCGCGGTGCGTGTGTGCTGCTGATAACCGATCAATGGCTTTCGCCGATCGCCCGCGTCGCCCGCCATGTGCTGCCCGCGCGCGTGGCCGTGCCCTCGATCTGGGATTCCAATGCGGCATTGATGGCGATCAGTGAAGTGCTGCTCGCCGGCATCACCCAGCACGATCGGGAATTCACCCACGGCCGCATTCGCGACCTCGAGCGCTTGCGCGAGGAGTGAGGGCCGATTGCTTAGCGCGGCACCGCCGCGCATCGGCCCGAACGCCAAGCGGCCGCTTGGCCGGAATGAGGGCCGATTGCTCAGCGCGGCACCGCTGCGCATCGGCCCGAACGCCAAGCGGCGGTGCCGCTTGGCCGGAATGACATTGCAATCCTTCCCGGCCAGGGCCCGCGAGGATTGGCGTGCGGCGCTTGCGCGCAGCGGGATGGTTCGGCTCACCGGTGTCTCGCTCGACGCGGACAACCGCAGCCTGCGTGCCATTGGCGCGCTCCTGGGCCACGCGTCCACGCGTGCCCTGCCCTGGCGCGCAGGGCTGGTCGAACCTGGATACGTCAGTCGCGTCGAAGCCTTGCCGGTGGCACCGCTCGATCAGTTCGGCAAGCCGCTCAAGTCGGCGGCGGCGGATGACTTTGCCTTGCACAGCGACGAGAGCTTTTGTGCGCAACCCGCGCGCTTCGTACTGCTGCATTGCTGGCGAGCGGATCCGGCAGGCGGCGGGACGAGCCTGCTGCTGACACGCGAGCAGATTCTCGCCGCAGCCGATGGACCCACGCGGGAAGCGCTCGCCTCAATCGCGTTGCCTTACCCGGTCGGTAATTTCCCGGTCCTCGCCCCGGGTGGCCTACGTTTCAACGCAGCCGAGATCGACGGCGAAACGCGAGCACGCGGACGTTCGGCGAGCGCATCCGAAAGCCGCTGGGTACGCGAGTTCGAAGCACTGTTCGCGCGCCTTGCCAGTCAATGTCGGCTCGCCAGCAGCGACTTGCTGGTCATCGACAACCACCGCGTGCTGCATGGCCGTACGGCATTTGCGCGCGGCTCGTCGCGGCTGTTGAAACGACTGCGCATTCTTTGAAGGTGTCGTCGTAGGCGATGCAAGCAATCGCGCGCGCTGTCAGACCGCAATCGGCGCCTTGATTGCTGCATGCGGCTGATAGCCGATCAGCTCGAAGTCCTCGAAGCGGAAATCATCGATTGCGAGCGGATTGCCGCGCAGATGCATGGTCGGCAGCTCACGCGGCTCCCGCGTCAGCTGCTCGCGGGCCTGTTCCAGGTGATTGGAATAAAGATGCGCGTCGCCGAGCGTGATCACCAGCTCGCCCAGATCGAGCTTGCAGACGCGCGCGACCATCATCGCCAGCAGCGCATAGGACGCGATATTGAACGGCAAGCCGAGAAAGACATCGGCACTGCGCTGGTAGAGCTGGCAGGACAGCTGGCCACGGGCAACGTAGAACTGGAACAGCGCGTGACACGGGGCGAGCGCCATGCGCGGCACGTCGGCCGGATTCCACGCGCTCACGATCAATCGCCGCGAATCCGGGTTGGAGCGAATCTGCGCAATCACCTCCGCCAGCTGGTCGATGACGCGCCCATCCGGTCCTTCCCAGGCGCGCCACTGTTTGCCATAGACAGGGCCGAGATTGCCGTCCGCATCGGCCCATTCGTCCCAGATGCTGACACCGTTCTCGCGCAGGTAGCCGATGTTGGTTTCGCCGCGAATGAACCACAGCAGCTCATGGATGATCGAGCGCAGGTGCACTTTCTTGGTGGTGACCAGCGGGAAGCCCGCAGCCAGGTCGAAGCGCATCTGCCAGCCGAATAGCGAACGCGTGCCAACTCCGGTTCGATCGTGTTTTTCGACGCCGCGCTCGAGCAGCTCGCGCAGCAGGTTCAGATAGTTCTGCATTGATCAGTCCCTGATCAGGACGCGGCCACGGGCGGTGTCTGCGCGCGCGCCCGTGAGTGCGCGTAGAGCATCAGCGCGACGCCGAACAACACCATCGGCAGCGACAGCACCTGCCCCATGGTCAGCCAGCCCCAGGCCAGGTAGCCGAGATGCGCATCCGGTTCGCGCACCAGCTCGATCGCGATGCGCCCGACACCGTAGACGATCAGGAACAGGCCGGATACCGCCATCAACGGACGCGGTCGTCGCGAGTACAGCCACACCAGCGCGAACAGCACGATGCCTTCCCAGAAAGCCTGGTAGAGCTGCGAAGGGTGGCGCGCCTGGTCGAGCAACTGCCCCTGGGCGACCAGCGCCTGGATCTGCGCAACGCTGTATTGGGTGTCGAGCGCGTTTGGGAAGATTACGCCCCAGGGCACGCGGGTCGTGTGTCCCCAGAGCTCTCCGCCGACGAAATTGCCTACCCGGCCAAGTCCCAGCCCGATCGGAATCAGCGGCGCAATGAAGTCGAACATCGCAAACACGGCACGACCGGACTTGCGTGCGTACCAGGCGATCGCAATGAGCACGCCGAGGAGCCCGCCGTGGAAGCTCATGCCGCCTTCCCAGAGGCGGAACAACATCAGTGGATCGCTCAGGAAATCGCCGAAGTGGTAGAACAGCACCGAGCCGACGCGGCCGCCGACGATGACTCCGATCATTCCGTAGAAGACGATGTCTTCCACCTCGTCGGTGCGCACGCCGCGCCACGCTTCACGCGTCCTTCGCCGGGCCAGGAAGAACGCCGACAGCGCGGCGGCCAGATACATGAGGCCGTACCAGCGGATGGCCAGCGGGCCGAGCTGCAGGGCGACGGGATCGATGTCATGGATATAGGGCATGGCACGGATACTAACGAAGACGGCAGCGAACAGCCGTTTTGTGAACGCAACCGTTGACGCCGACCGGTCATACGCGTTCTAGTGCGAAAGCCCGTGGGTTCGGACCTTCGCTGCACATGGATGTGCGAGTGCCGCGAGAGCAGGACGCTCGAGAGCGGCCCGAACGCATTTTCCCCAGGACAGCGCACCGTGAACTATCGACACGCCTACCACGCAGGGAATTTTGCCGATGTGCTCAAGCACAGCGTGCTGGTTGCCCTCCTGGAAGCGCTCAAGAACAAGAGCACGCCGATCAGTTATCTCGATACGCACGCCGGCAGTGCCCGCTATGCGCTCACCTCCGAGGAAGCCGAGAAGACCCGTGAGTTCGCGGCCGGCATCACGCCGCTGCTCGGGTTGGCCCAATTGCCGTCGGAGCTGCACGTCTATCTCAACCTGGTTCGCGCCTTCAACAGCGGCAGCCAGTTGCAAACTTATCCAGGGTCACCGTTGATCGCCGCGTCCCTGTTGCGTCCCCAAGATCGCATGATCTTCTGCGAGTTGCAGCCTGACGAAGCGCGCAAGCTCAAGGCCGAGTTTGCCGGCGATCCCCGGGTCGGCTGTCATCAGCGCGACGGTTATGAAGCCATGCGTGCGTTCTTGCCACCCAAGGAAAAGCGCGGGCTGGTGCTGGTCGACCCGCCCTATGAGGCACAGCTAGCCGAGTTCGACGCCATTCTCGAGGCGATGCGTGAGGCGTGTCGACGCTGGCCGACTGGCCTCTATGCGATCTGGTTTCCCATCAAGCTGCGCCAGGACATCGAAATCTTCTATCGGCGCCTGCGCGAGCTCGATTTCACCAAGGTCCTGGTCGCCGAGTTGTGCCTGCACCAACCGAATACGGCCCTGCGCCTCAACGGCTGCGGCCTGGCCCTGGTCAATCCGCCTTATCGCTTCGAGCACAGTCTGTCAGCAATGCTGCCGGTGCTGGCCAAGGCGCTAGAACAGAGCCGCTACGGGTCGTATTCGGTGCGCTGGCTGAAACAGGCGGAAAGTTGATCGACAAGCTGTTGTTGGTCATGTTGACCGCACCAGCGGTCGTGTGACGATCTGCCGCGTCTAATCGGCAAATAGCCCGCTGCGCGGGCAACATGACCTACAAAGCCCCTCAACCGATCTGAGGTTCCTGATGATGAATAAGGCACTCTGCTTACTTGCGCTGCTCGGCAGCAGCGCGCACGCGGCGGATCGGATCGCCGACCGCGCGTTCGCCACTCGCTCGGAGGTCTATGCGACGCAGGGCATGGCGGCAACCAGCCACCCGCTGGCAACGCAGATCGCGCTGGATACGCTCAAAGCCGGCGGCAGCGCGGTCGATGCCGCGATCGCCGCAAATGCCGCGCTCGGACTGATGGAACCAACCGGCAACGGGGTCGGCGGCGATCTGTTCGCCATCGTCTGGGACCCCAAGAGCAAGCGCCTGCACGGCTACAACGGCTCGGGTAGCTCCCCGAAGAGTCTGACCCTCAAATGGTTTCAGGAGCACGAGCATCAGTCGGTGCCAAGCTTCGGACCGCTGCCGGTCACCGTGCCTGGGGCGGTCGACGGCTGGTTCGCGCTGCATGGACGCTTCGGCAAGTTGCCGATGACCAAAGTGCTCGCCCCGGCGATCCGCTACGCCCGTGAAGGTCATCCTGTCGCCCCAGTCATCGCGTATTACTGGGAACGCTCGGTTCCGCGCCTCAAGGAATTCCCCGGGTTCACCGAGCAATTCACGATTGATGGCCGTGCACCCCGCAAAGGCGAGATCTGGAAGAACCCCAACCTCGCCAACACCCTCGACAAGATTGCGCGCGGTGGCCGCGATGTCTTCTACAAGGGCGAGATCGCGGACGTCATCGACGGCTACTTCCAGGCTAACGGCGGCTTCCTGTCACGCGAGGACCTGGCCGCGCACGTGGGCGAATGGGTTGAACCGGTTTCGACCAATTACCGCGGCTTCGATGTCTGGGAACTGCCGCCCAACGGCCAGGGCATTGCCGCGCTGCAGATCCTCAACCTGCTCGAGGCCTTCGACCTGCGCAGCTACGGGTTCGGCAGCCCGGCCCATGTGCACCTTTTCGTCGAAGCCAAGAAGCTGGCATTTGAAGATCGCGCGCGCTTCTACGCGGACCCGGCGTATGCGAAGGCGCCAGTCGAGCGGTTGATTTCGAAGGAATATGCGGCGGAGCGCCGCCAGCTACTCTCTATGACCCGCGCGGCGCGCACCGTAGAAGCCGGCAATCCAGCGCTCCAGGACGGCGACACGATCTACCTGACCACCGCAGACCGTGATGGAATGATGGTTTCGCTCATTCAGTCCAATTATCGCGGCATGGGCTCGGGCATGGCCGCCCCCGGCCTCGGGTTCATCTTCCAGGACCGCGGGGAACAATTCGTGCTGAAGGAAGGACACCCCAACTCATTCGCGCCGGGGAAACGTCCCTTCCATACGATCATCCCGGCCTTCGTGACGCGCGAGGGAAAGCCCTGGCTCAGCTTCGGGCTCATGGGCGGGGCGATGCAACCGCAGGGACATGCGCAGATCATCATCAACCTCATCGATTTCGAGATGGGCCTGCAGGAGGCGGGTGATGCGCCCCGCATCCAGCACGACGGCTCGACCGAGCCAGCTGGACAAGCCCTGCCGATGAACGATGGTGGCGTAGTCAACCTGGAAAGCGGCTTTCCTTACGAAACGGTACGCGAGCTCATGCGTCGCGGCCATCGCGTTGAATTCGCCGATGGCCCCTATGGCGGCTACCAGGCGATCGCACGAGATCCCGAAACCGGTGTCTACACCGGGGCGTCGGAATCGCGCAAAGATGGCCATGCGGCGGGCTACTGAGTGTGTGCGTCAAAAATATCTTGAATTATTTCCGCGTCTTTCGCCGCCATGCTGCGTTGCCTTTGCCGCGCCAGCACAGCTGTCCCGGGCTCGACCGATCGCGCGGCATGCCGCGCAAGCGGATCGATCTCCCTGTCGCCATAGAAGAGCCATGTCTCCTCCTCGCGCCTAGCCTGGCGACGAAATCCATCGGAAATTTCTTCAAGCTATTGATGACACACCACACTAGTTCGCATCGACGCGTTCTAAAATGCGGCGAGATGGAAGGAGCAGGATCATGAGCGAGCCGACTTACCAGATCGTATTCCGAGGCAAGCTCCTGACTGGATTCGACCGCAATCAAGTGCGCGCCAATCTGGCGCAGCTGTTCAAGAGTGATCCCGCACGCATCGATGCGCTACTCGACGCACCCAAGACTGTGCTCAAGGCGGGGCTCACGCGCGATGCGGCGACCCGCTACCAGGAAGCACTGCGGCAAGCCGGCATCATGGTAGCCCTGATCGGAGACGCGCCGACGCCCGCTTCGCCGACAGCCGAATCGGCGCCCGCCCCTGCCGAGCCGGCATCGACTCCAGTGTTGAATGAAGTCGCGGCGCCCGCGACCAGAGAGCCCGCAGCGTCGGCGCTGGGAATGACCCTTGCTGCTGCCGGAGAGCGAATCATCGATGCGGCCCCGACGCCGACTGCCTCGATCGACACCTCGGCACTCTCTCTCGCCGCAGTCGGCGTAACCCTGATCGAAGGCAAAGTGATACCGCCACCGCAGTTCGATTTCGCCGGCATCAGCCTGGCCACCGACAGCGGCCCGATCGATGCCAAGCCGAAAGCGCCACCCGCGGTCATCGATACCTCTGCCCTTACCCTGGCCGAGGCGCATGCCGCACCGGTCGAAAAGCCGATGACCGAGCTGCAGAAGCTGATGTCGACGGCGGTCGACTAAGGCACCCCGTGGCCATAAGGGCTAGTCATCGTAGTCAGGCTCGAAGAAACACCAGCGGATTTCGGTAAAGCGCTCCCGCAACGCAGCTTCGGTGCGGTTGATCGACTGGATCAGGAAATCGGCGCCAGCGACCGGCAGCATTTTTGCCTTGACCGCAACCATCACCTCGTCGCCGAGTTGCAAGGTGATCAGGTTGAGCACCCGGTCGACGTCCGGTGCGTCCTGCAGGAATTGTTGAATCTCTGCCCGGAGCTTGCTGTCGACACTTTGGCCAATCAGCAGCCCCTTGACCTTCACCCCGATGAAGATCGCGACAACGATCAGCAGTACGCCGATTGCAAGCGTCCCGTACGCATCCCATGCTGGATTTCCGGTCAAAACGGTCAACAGCACTGCCAGGAACGCCAGCACCAGGCCCAGCAGCGCCGCCAGGTCCTCGCCAAATATGACGATCAGCTCGCTTTGTCGACTTTCCTGGAACCACTCCCACATGGTGTCCTCGCCGCGCGCCTTGTTCACCTCGCGCAGGCAGCCCCACATCGAAAAGCTCTCGGCCGCGATCGCGAAGCCAAGAACGCACAAAGCCACCCACGCGTATGCGATCGGCTCCGGATGCGCGAGCTTGTGTGCGCCCTCGTAAAGCGAAAACATGCCGCCCGCACTGAATAGAATCAGAGCCACGAGAAACGACCAGAAATAGATCGCCTTGCCATGGCCCAGCGGGTAATTGGGATCGGGCAGACGCTTAGAGCGGCGGAGGCCCAGCAACAGCAAGCCTTGATTGCCGCAGTCGGCCAGGGAATGCACCGCCTCCGCGACCATGGCGCTCGAGCCCGTCAGCACAGCCGCAAAAGTCTTGGCGACAAATATCGCGAAATTGGCAGCGAGCGCGTAGTAGATCGCTGTGAGAGAGTTACCTTTTCCGGCCATCAGCGAGGAGTTCCTGCGTGCGCTGCTGTTGTGGGAGCAGCCGTGGCTGCGATGCGCTCTTGCCGGTTTGTTGCCAAACCCCTTGTCATCGCTCGAGAAAGCGACCCCGCAAGTTGGCGAGATTGCACGGTCGGGTCTCAGCGTCCAATTGGTCTCGCAGGATACCGGTCCAAGCGGTCCGGCACGCACCCGTCGACCCCGGCAGGGCCACGATGAAAGTGCCATTAGCGAGGCCGGCGACGGCACGCGACTGCAATGCGGAGGTGCCGATCTCGGCGAAGGAAAGAGCGCGAAAGAGCTCACCGAACCCGGGCATCTGCTTGTCGAACAAAGGCTCGAGCGCCTCGGGCGTGCTGTCGCGCCCGGTAAAACCAGTGCCCCCAGTCAACAGAACAACATGGCACTCGGGGTCTGCGATACAGGCCGACACGGCAGCGCGAAGGCGATAACGGTCGTCAGGGATGAGCGACCGGCCATGCAGTTGATGGCCAGCTGCAGTCAACGCGCCGACGAGATAATCGCCGGAGGTATCGTCCGCGGCCGTGCGGCTGTCGGAAACGGTCATCACTGCAATGCGCATGTTTGCTCTGCTCGGCAGTGGCTCGTGGGCTAGTTTGATTGCCATCGAGCGACAGTGTGATCGAGGCAAGATTCGTGATCCCCAAAGCACAACGCCCAGCCTTTGGAGGGCTGGGCGTTGTTTGCTACATAAGGTGCTTGGCGATGACCTACTCTCGCATGCGGATGCACACTACCATTGGCGCTGGCGCGTTTCACTTCCGAGTTCGGGATGGGATCGG
>JANPJV010000237.1:0-26838 GCA_031425695.1 Rhodanobacteraceae bacterium
AGATCATAGAAAGCGTCGGCCGAGCGGCCGGAAAGCTTGTCTGACTTAATTATGCTTATTTCTGACACACCACACTAACAGGGTGTTGCAAAACACCCTGGTAGCGCGCGACAAGGATGTCGCGCCCGCAAATCGATCACGGAAGAGATTGATTGTCGCGGGCGAGTCCGGGCGTGTACCGGACTCGCGACCAGCAAAAGTCCAGGAAAGGACTTTTGCACCCTGCTAGGGCCGATTACCGACACCGACGCCCGCTTTTTCCCCTCGCACTCATGCAAAATGCGCGATGAGTGGCGAATGCAGGGGGAATCGATGACCAGCCGGGTGGCACCCGCCACCGAAACCGGCCTCTACGCGGCGTTCGCGGTGGAGACCGGTCAGATTCTTGCGGGTCGTTTCCGGGTCGAGCAGCTGCTCGGCATGGGCGCGATGGGCATGGTCTACGTCGCCGAAGACCTCGAGCTCGGGCAGCGCGTCGCCATCAAACTGCTGCGCCCGGAGATCGCCAGCCAGGCGGATGCGATTGCGCGCTTCCGCCAGGAGATCCTGCTCGCCCGCCAGGTCACCAGTCCGCGCGTGGTGCGCATCCACGATCTCTTCCGCGACGGCGACCTCACGTTGCTGGCGATGGATTACGTGCAGGGTGAGCCGCTCGACCGACGCCTGGAGCGCGTCGGCAAGCTCGAGCTCACCGAAGCGATCACGCTCATCCGCGAGTGTGCCGAGGGCCTGCAGGCGGCGCATGCGCGCGGGATCATTCATCGCGACCTGAAGCCGGCCAACATCCTCATTGACGCCGACGGCCACGCGCTGATCAGCGATTTCGGCATTGCGCTGTCCCTCACGAGCGATGCGTCCGACCCATCCGACGCGCCTGGCGCTTCCGGCCGGCGCGCATCGGGCGCGGCTTCAGGCGCGGGCATGATCGTCGGTACACCCGATTACCTGTCGCCGGAACAGGCGCGGGGCGGCGAGCTCGACGGACGCAGCGACCTCTACGCGCTCGGCCTGGTCGCCTACGAAGCGCTGACCGGGGTCAGCCCCTTTGCCGATCTATCGTCCGAGGAGTCACTGTCTGCCCGGCTGCGCGTGGCTCCGAACGACGTGCGCACGCTGCGGCCCGACACGCCCGCTTGGCTGGCGCAATTGCTGCGGCGCCTGCTGCGCCCGGCACGAGCGCAACGCCTGCCAGATGCGGCAGCAGTCATCCGTGCGATCGACCAGCGCCAGGTCGCAACGGGGGCACGTCATCGCAAGTCCTTGCTGCTTGCGGGTATCAGCGCGGGACTGCTGACACTGACCTTGAGCTACTACTGGTTGCGCGCACATCCGCCGCAGCCCGGCGAAGTGCCCACGGCGGCCGCCCCGGCGCCCGCATTGCCGCCGCGGTGGCTGTTGCTGCCGTTGCTCGATGCCGAGCAGCAGTTCGCCACCGACGCGCTCTCGCTGGCGCTCGGCGAGGGGCTCGGATTGCTGCTCGACGGGCGCGACGACGTCGCCGTCATCGGCAGCGAGCGCACCCAGGTGGCACTCTCACAGCTACGCGCCACGCGCGCGGACGCGAAGCTGGAACGGCAGCTGGCGAGCGAGCTCGGCAGCATCGAGCTGCTCGCCATCAATACGGCGAGCGCTCCCGCCGGCGTGCGCCTGCGCGCCGGCTTTCATGGCGGAGCCAATGCCCGCCCCGGGGTCGAGGCGGAAGCACCTGACCGGATCGCTGCGACGCGCGCGCTCGCCATTGCGCTGGGCGTTCCCGAGGCCCACTGGGGCGAGCTGTTCGGTGCGCCCTCGGCACGCGCGCTCGAGCTACTCGGCGAGGGCCTGCAACTGCGCCGCGAGGGACAGATCGGGACGGCGCTCAAGCGCTTCACGCTCGCGATCGCGGAAGCGCCGGGACTCAACCTTGCACGCCTGCAGCAGCTCGAGCTCAGTCTCGCGGTCGGCGACCGCACGCTGGCCGCACAGTTGCTGGAAGCGATCCCGGGGACGCTCGCGGGCGCCGCCGGTCTGCAGCGGACCTGGCTGCAGGCGCTGGTCGAAGGCCAGGCGCCTGCGCCTGCGCATCCGCTGCAGCTCGCAGTTACGCGCGAACCGAACGATCTCGAAGCGCGCCTGCGCCTGATCCAGGCGCTTGGCGAAGCTGGCGAGCGTCCGCAGGCACTCACCCTGCTGCGGGCGCTGGTGAAGCAGGACCGCGGAGATCCGCGTATCTGGTTCCTGCTCGGCAAGTACTCGATCCTCACCGGCGAAGTCCGCCCGGCAGTCGATGAGTACCTGGTCCAGGCACTGGTGCTGTTCAAACGCTCGCGCAACCGCTTCGGCGAAGGCGAAGTCGCCAATGCGCTCGGCGTCGGCTACGGGCGGCTCGGCCAGACCGAGGATGCCGAACAGCAATATCGCCAGGCGCTCAAGTTGCGCGAGCTGGTCGGCAACCGTCGTGGCCAGGCTTCGACCCTGCGCAACCTGGCGCAGATTGCCTTGATCCGCGGCGAGCTCGACCTGGCGCAGAGCCAGCTAGAACAGGCCAGTCTCGGCTTCCAGGCACTCGGCGACGATGCCGGCGTGATTGCCGTCGACAACGAGCTGGGGCTGCTGTCGGAAGAACGTGGCGACTACTCCGCGGCGATCGAAAACTACCGGCGCGCGCTGCGCGGTCGCGAGCGCCTCGAGGATGCTTTCGGTGCCGCCGAAGCGATGAACAACATTGGCTTCGCGCACTTCCAGCTGGGCGATCTCGACAGCGCCCAGGTCTATTGGCGCCAAGCCGGCGAAGCCTTCACCCGGCTGGCCGACCTGCCCGGGCAGGTGCGCATTGAGCAGAACCTCGGCTTGCTCGCGACCGCGCGCGGAAACTGGGCCGAGGCCGAGACCCGCCTGCTGCGCTCTATCGAGCTGGCCGAGGCGGAACAGATGGTCGAGGAACTCTCGGTATCGATGCGCAACCTGGCTGAGCTGCGGCTGTTGCAAGGACGCCTGGCCGACGCGCTGGCCGCGGTCGAGCGCGCCAATACGCTGTTCGTGGAGCGCGAGGATCACCGCGGGCGCACGGATGGCGCGCTGCTGCACGCACGCGTGCTGCTCGCCGGTGCGGACGGGCCGGCAGCGCTCGCAATGGTCACCGCGATGGGCGAGGACCTGGCCGGGAGCTCGCTCGAGCACCAGGCACTCGCGGCGCTGCTGCTTGCCGAGCTGGCGCCCGGCAAGCGCGTCGACCAGCTCGATATTGCCGCGCATGCAGCAGCCCGCGCGGGCGTCGAGAGCCTGCGCCTGCGGGTCGCCGTTGCCCGCCAGCCTGCCGACGCCGCGCTCACCCAGGCAGTCGAGCGGCTCGGACATGCACCGTTGACCCTGGACGCGGCAGTCGCCGCGATCGAGGCGCTCAACGTCGCCGGCAAATACCCGGCCGCCGTCGCACGCTATGTGGCGATCCAGCCGCTGTTGCGCGAGATCGGCACCGCGTTGGTCGCCACCCGCCTGCATCGCGCAGGCGCCAAGGCGCTTGCCGGCGCCGGCAACACCGAGCAGGCGCGCACTGCGGATGCAGCTGCCGACTCCGCCTTCGCGGACCTGCTCGCCGCGGCACCCCCGGCTCTTGCTGCGACGTTGCGCGCGAGCGCACCGGAGCTTGCCGAGGACCTGCCCGCCAACGCGCCATGAATGCCGACGATCCGACCGAGCTGCACCGGCTGATCGATGCCGCCCGCCGCGACTACGACGCGCTGCTGGCGCGGCTCGAACAGAACCAGGCCGAGTTCCGACGACTCGCGCGGGGCGTCTTCCGTGTCCAGGAGGACGAGCGCCGGCGCATCGCGCGTGAGCTCCACGATGG
This sequence comes from Rhodanobacteraceae bacterium, assembly GCA_031425695.1. Classification (GTDB taxonomy): domain Bacteria; phylum Pseudomonadota; class Gammaproteobacteria; order Xanthomonadales; family SZUA-5; genus JANPJV01. The sequence continues at coordinate 3,830 of JANPJV010000237.1, forward strand.
CGTCGGCCAGAACCTGACCGCGCTCAAGCATCAGTTGCATCACCTGCAGCAGCAGCCGCAGGTGAGTCCCACCGAGCTCTCGGACAGCTGCGCGCGGCTGCTCGTCCTGGTCGGCGCCACGCTCGAGGACACGCGCCAGATGTCGCGCCTGCTGCGCCCGCAGATCCTCGACGACCTCGGCCTCGAGGCGGCCCTCGCCTGGCTGGTACGCAGCAACTCCACCCCGGCGGGACCACGCATCGAGCTCACCCTCGACACCCGCGCGAGCTGGGACCAGGACCAGGCTTCGCTGATCTTCCGGCTGGTGCAGGAAGCGCTCAACAACGCGCTCAAGCATGCCCACGCGCAGGTGATCGAGATCGAACTCGCGGCCGTGCCCGGCGCATTGAAGCTGCGCGTAAGCGACGACGGCGTCGGCTTTGATGCACGGGAGCGCGTGTCCGCCGACGCGCCCAGCACCGGCCTCTCCAGCATGCGCGAGCGCGTCCAGCTCTTCGGCGGCCAATACCGCCTGCGCACTCGCAAAGGCGCCGGGTGTACCATCGAGGTGATCCTGCAGGGCGCGTGACGGCTCAGGACGGGGATGGAAAGCAGAGCAGAGCCATCCACAGATTACGCAGATGAAAAGCGGATTACAGGCAGAATCATCAGGACCAGAAAGCTGTTGATCTGTGCAAAGATCGCGAGATGTGAGTACGGATGCCCAACTTGCCGTTGGCAAAGCCGGCCTTGGCTTTAATCTGCGTCATCCGCTTTTCATCTGTGTAATCTGTGGATGGCTGTTCTTTTGATCTGCATGGCTGTTCTTCGATGCAGCCTTTCCCTGGGAACCAATAGCGCATGGGGCCAATTCGGGTATTGCTTGCTGACGATCACACGATCGTGCGCCAGAGCCTGGTGCTGGTGATCGACGCCAGCCCGGACCTGCGGGTGGTGGCGCAGGCGTCGGATGGGATCGAGGCGATCGAGCAGGCCTTGGCCACGCGTCCCGACGTGGCGGTGGTCGATATTTCGATGCCGCGGTTGAACGGCATCGAAGTCGTGCGCCGGCTCAAGCAGGAGTTGCCGCAGACGCGCGTGCTGGTGCTGACCATGCACAACGAAGACGAGTACGTGCTGCACGTGGTGCGCGCCGGCGCCGCAGGCTTCCTGGTCAAGGACAGCCCCACCACCGAGCTCCTGCAGGCCATCCGCGCACTGCACGCCGGGCGCGGATACTTCGGCCCGGATGCGGCCAAGGTGCTGGCGGAACAGCTGCACCAGCCGCGCAAGGACCTCGATGATCCTTACGGTGGTCTCACCGTCCGCGAGCGCGAGGTCTTCCACATGATGGTCGGCGGCCAGACCACCAAGGAAATCGCACGCGGCCTCGACATCAGCATCAAGACCGCCGAAAACCACCGCTCCCACATCATGGAAAAACTCGGCGCCCGCAACATCGCCGAAGTCATCCGCTACGCGGCACGCAAGGGGTTGATGTAGCGAAGACCGAATCCAAGGGCAAAAGCATCTATCCACAGATTTCGCAGATTTACGCAGATTGAGAGCTGCGTGAGATCGCGCGCTTCCGCTTCTAATCTGCGTAGTCTGTGGATGCTCTTCCGCTTCTTGCTCTGGTGCTCTTGTTGCCAGTCGCTCCTGGGGGTTTTCCCCGAGCCGCCGTGAGGAATCGCCAGCGTATCGGCGGCGCGCCCCCGGCGCGAACCTGTGCCCACCTTAGGCGTCGCACAGGGGTCGTTCATGTCATACCAATTTCCACGGATGCTGCCGCTGGCGGCATTGATCGCCGGACTCACGTTGGGGAACACCGTCGAGGCGGCCGAGCTCGATCCGGCGCTGGCCTCGCGCTTGCCGGGGCTCGGCACGCAATCACTGGAAGTAATCGTCAGCTTCCCCGGGAACGGCGCGCTCAGCAACGCACAGAAGGGTGTCCTGCAGAGCCTGGGCTTGAAGGGCGTCACCTTGAACGCGCTGCCGATCGCCGGCGTCCTGGCGACCGCCGAGCAGATCCGCGCGCTCGAAGCGCGCGACGATGTGCGCTCGGTCTGGTACAACGCGCCGCTGCAGTACGACAACTATGAGGCGACTGCGCTCACCGGCGTCGACCACCTGCGCACTGATACGAGCCTGCGCAGTGCCGGGCTGCCTTACTCCGGCCGCAACATCGGCGTGCTGGTCAACGATTCCGGCGTCGACGGCCTGCACCCGGACCTGCGCTATCCGCAGCACGTGGTGCAGAACGTACTGGCGCAGATCAACCTGCATTCATTCGACACCCTGTTGCCGATTACCTACCAGGAAAATGTCCACAACACCGACATCGGGGCCGGACATGGCACCCACGTGGCGGGAATTGTCGGTGGCAACGGTGCCGCATCCACGGCGGGCCGATTTGAAGGCGTGGCGCCCGGCGCCAAGATCGTCGGCTACGGCTCGGGCGCAGCGCTGTTCATCCTCGATTCGCTGGGCGGCTTCGATTACGCGCTCACCCACCAGGCCCAGTACAACATCCGCGTGGTGTCGAACTCCTTCGGCAATACCGGCGATGTCGATACCGACTTCAATCCGGATGACCCAACCAATATCGCCACCAAGGCGCTCGCCGATCGTGGCGTGATCGTGGTCTTTTCGGCCGGTAATGCCGGGCCCGGCGAGGCCACCATCACCGGCAATTTCAAGAAGGCGCCCTGGGTGATCGCGGTGGCGGCCGGCGACAAGAAAGGCCGACTCGCCGATTTTTCCTCGCGCGGCGAAACCGGCCGTGGCGGCACCGTCGAGATCGGCGGCGAGAGCTTTACCTGGAGCGACCAGCCGACCGTGACCGCGCCGGGCGATGGCATCTATTCGGCCCGTGCCTCGACCAGCGATGGCCTCGACCTCCTCGGCATCGAGGAAGCCATCAACGAGATTGGACCGGGACAGGCGGTTTACTACACCAAGCTCAGCGGAACCTCGATGGCGGCGCCGCACGTCTCCGGTATCGTTGCGCTCATGCTCGAAGCCAACCCGACGATGGATTGGCGCCAGGTCAAGCAACACCTGACCGCGACGGCCACCAATATTCCGGGACGCGAGGTCTTCGAAGTCGGCGCCGGCTATGTCAACGCGCATGCTGCCGTGCGGTCGGCCCTCGGCGTCGGCCGCTACGGCGCGACCGTCAATGCGAACACGGTGTTCAACGCCAATGCCGTGACCTCGGTCGATGGCAGCCAGAACGTGAGCTTCCAGTTTCTTCCGGTCGGCCCCACCGGGTCCGTCAACTTCAACGTGGCGGCCGGGATCAGCCTGGTCAGCGCCCGCGCCAACGTCGGTGACAACACCGTGGCCCTGGTATTGATCGATCCGAATGGCCAGAGCCACGGGTCTTCGATCGCGCTGCCGGTTCTCGGCCAAAACATTTCCGTGAGCGCGCCGGGCATTCCCGGGACCTGGACGCTCACCGCACGCGGCGTCGGCTCAGTGTCCGGTACGGCGCTCGATCCCGCTCGCGTCACCAACGGTTATGGCGCGCCCGGCACCATCGACGCCACCATCAAGCAGGTCCGCACCACCGGATTCAATGGCCTCTTCGATGTCGGGAATCACCCGGCTCGCGGCTTTGTCGAGGCGGCCGTGGCCGAGCGCCTGGTCGACAGCGATGCCACCGGGCTGTTTCGTCCGGATGCCAATCTCACCCGCGCCGAGTGGGCGCGTTTCCTGACCATGGGCGGCGCTGCGCGACAGTCCGATCCGCTGCGTGGCCCCAGCTTCTCCGACGTGCCGGCATCGAATCCTTTGTACCCCTTTGCTGAGGCCGTCGGCGCGGGCAAGGGCGCCGCGCTCAAGGACGTGTTCTACGGACTCAATGGGATGCTGAGCGCGCGTGCGGGCCGCTTCGATCCGACCGCGACGGTCAGCCGCCTCGATCTGGCGGTGGGGATGGTCAAAGCACTCGGCCTGCATGCGCAGGCGGCAGCGCACCAAGGCCCGGTGCGCGCTGCGTTCAACGGCCAGCTCTACAGGATTGACGACGAAGCCAGCATCCCGGCCGATCTGCGCGGCTATGTCCAGCTCGCACTCGACCTGCAACTGGTGCCGGCACGCTTCAGCCTGAGCCAGGGCCCATTCGAGCCCCAGCCCACGCTGCATGCGAGCTTCGACGGTTCCCAGAGCACCACGCGCGCGTTCTACGCCGTCACGGCGACGCGCTTCCTCGACGCCTACCAGGCGCCCTGAAGCAATGTTTGGACGCTATTGAATCGTAGGCCGCAGTGCCGCGTAGCGGCTCTGCGGCAGTCACGCGGGACACCCAAGGGCGCCGCAGAGCGCGCGGTAAAGCCACGCGCACTACGGCCTACAAGTCTAATCGCAGGCGCGCACGCCGATCTCGGCGTGCGCCGAGATCCGGGCGAACGCGGACTTCAAAGCGCTCAACCGTGAGCTGCAGCGGCGTACGTCCGGGATCGATCCAGATCTGCACGGCGCCGGGCCTGGCAATCAGCACATTCGAATCGAGGCGCAGGCGCTGGTCGCCGGCGCAGACTTGATGATCGTGGAGAATGCTGACCCCGTCCCATTCGATGTGCATGGAGAGCGCCGCGCCACGCGGTGAGCACAGCATGCCCGCCTCCAGTTCGAGCGCCATCGGCCCGTCCGGCAGCGTCGGGACATCGATCGCCAGGGGCGCGGCCAATGTCGTTCCGGGCAAGGGTAGTCCCTCGAGTGGCACGCTGGGGCGGCGCAGGCGGTAGAGCTCGGCGTCGCCGACGCGCAGCTCCAGGTCGGCGTTGCGTGCGAGCAGTTCGACCAGCTCGCCCGCTGCTGCTTGCGGGTGCAGGCTGACGTGCGTGAGCCCCAGTTCTTCGAACAGCGCCAGATAAGCGCCGCCGCTGGCATCCGTAGCCGCAGCCGCCAGCCGCGCGTGCAACTGCCGGTCGTGCCAGCTGTTGACGAAGCCCTGCCCCGCGGCCTCGGCCCCGAACGGCGTCACTTCGCCCAGCATCAGCACGCTGAAATGCCGTCCATGGCGCTCGCGCAGGTGCGCGATCTGCAGGCGTTCGGGCGCCACCCGCCGCAGGTATTCGGTCGGGGTTGCGTCCCGGTAGCGCGCCCACACCGCGAGTGGCGGATCACGCACGGTCCACACCGTGTTGCTCATGGCAACGACGTTTGCGAGCACCAGGCCCAGTACCAGCCAACGCCGCCAGCGTCGCCCCGTTTCCGGTGCCAAAAGCTGCGCGAGCACGACTGTGCACAGCGCCAGCGCCGGATACAGGTAGCGCAGGTACTGCATCTGCAGGAACAGCAGCAGGCAGGCGCCCAGCCCTGCCAGGAGGAGCAGGCGCACGCGACGGTCGCCAATGCCCAGCAGCAACACCAGGAATCCCGCCAGCCACTGGAATCCGCCGGCGCCGTCCATGCCCTCGCTGAAGCGATCACTGTCGATGACCAGGTCGAAGGGCGCCGTCCATGCGACCAGGCCTTCAAAGCGCACGTCGACCACCGGCGTCACCGGAAAGTCGGGCGACTGGAACACGTCGTTGAGAAGCGGCAGCACCGGATTCCCGCTGATGAGCCAGGCGTACACGTAGCTCGCGCCGCCGACCGCGACCTGGAGCAACAGCGCGAGCGCCGCGCTGGTCGCGCGGAGCGGCCGCAGGGTGCCGAGCAGCCACGCCGCTAAAGGCAGCAGGAACGCCAGCGTACTGACCTTCATGGCAAGCAGGAAGCCACCGAGTACGGCCAGCACCAGCAGGCGCCGCCGCGCATCGGGAACCAGCCCGGGGTCGATCAGGAGCGCGGCACAGGCGAGCACCACGGCAGCCGTCGGCAGCTCGGTCTGCATCGAGTGCAGCAGCGCATGGCTCATCGGCTGGCTCGCGAACAAGGCGACGGCAAGCCAGCGCCAACCGGCTGCGACACCGGCCGCCGCCAGCATCTGCCAGATCAACGCCAGCGCAGCCAGAAACCAGAGGGTGTCGACCGCACCCCGAGCTTCGGCCTGCGCGAGGATCTGTGCGGCTGCCTGCAGGACATCCGCGGCCCAGGGCGACAACGCCCAGGCCACGCTATCGGGATCGAACCGGTAACGGCCGTGTTCTACGAGCTGTGCGGGCAGCCCCAGGTGGTAGACCAAGTCATCGTATTGCGCTGTCGGCAACCAGGCCGACGTGGCGCAATAGCCGATCACCAGCAGTGCCAGCACCGCTTCCCAGGACAGCCTGCAGGGCTCGCGCAAAGCGCCGAGGAAGGGCGCCAGTGCCTGGCGGAGTTCGGCGCGGCGCCACACCACCAGCAGCAGCGCCGCGGATGCGTAGATCGCGAACCGGTGCACCCCAATCGGCAACAGCCAGCCGATCGCCGCGGCCAGCAGCGCGCAGCCGACCAGCAGCGCGACCAGGCTCTCGCGAATGCTGCGCGCCGGCACCAGCAGGCTGCCGAGGGCGAGCCCAGAGAGTGCCACGAGCGTCGTCGCGAGCACCGTCGGCAGTCCGAGCATGAGCGCATGCACGAGCGCCAGCACCAGCCCCAGCGAGCGCACGAATTCCAGCCGCAACGGAAAGCGCAGCAGCCACGCCGCGAGGCACGCCAGCGTCGCGTAGATCAACGCGTCCCGTGCGCGTGCGAACCCGTATGCCGCAAACACGTCGTGCTGCCAGATTCCCCAGGCGACGAGCGCACTGCCGAGCATCAGCGCGAGGTCGGTGGCGCGGGCACCTTGCAGGCGGCCGAACAAGGTCTGCATGAGTCAGGTCCAGGACAGCAGTGCCAACTCTGCCAGTTTGCGATGGGTCCGGCACGATGGTCGGACAGCTGTCGCGAGCGGGATCGCGCAGACAAGGGCAGATGCGACACCGCTCCTGGCCCATAGCGCTTCCCGCCCAGGAAAATCGGCGGAGCGCTGCTGCCGCGGCAAATCTTGCCGCCTCATGACGCCGGGCAAGGCTTCGATTTCACGTGTATCACAACCAGCTGAGGCAGTGCGCCGAGACGTAGGTCACGTTGCGCCCGCGTCGTCCCTGGATGGGCAAGACGCCAATCGGGCGCTACGTGACAACTCGCGACGGGCTGTCACGTAGCGCCCGATCAGTCCCATCCCTGGTGTACTGAGTGCGGTCGCAACGTGACCTGCGTGGATCCCGTCACCACACACGCACCCTCACCTTAGCTGGCTGTCTTTCGACCCGCGCCGGTTGTAGCCGCTGAAGGCGGCGGCGGCCTGGTCGGCGGCCTGCTGGCAGATGACGCATAAACGCACGCCAGGAACGGCAGTGCGGCGAGCGATTGGGATGGGCGCCTCGCACTCTTCGCAGTGGGTGAGTCCGGGGCCTTGCGGCAGGCGCTCACGGACGCGTGCGATGGCGTCCTTGATGGTCGCGTCAATCTGATCCTGCACGGCGCCGTCGCCGGCCCATCCGGTGGCCATCCCAAGTTCTCCTGTTGCTGGAAAAATGCAGCCTAAGTCTGTGTTCCTGAACCGAAACTGCACCTCATCCGTAGCCCTCCCAAAGTCACCACACCAAGGCGACATCGCCTTCATCGGCCCGCTGTCAGCGTGCAACCGCCCGGGCTGAAACCAATTTACAACATGAAAATACTGGTAGCTGACGACAACGAGGTGCTCCGAGTCCTGCTCGGCGCCGAGCTGCAGTCGCTCGGACACACAGTCACCTTGGTCGACAATGGACTGGCTGCGTGGGATGCACTCTCGAGCGAGCCATTTTCGCTGCTGATTTCAGACTGGATGATGCCGGGAATGGACGGCCCCAGCCTGTGCCAGGCCGTGCGCGAAGAGTTTGGACTGAACTACATCTACATCATCCTGCTGACGTCGATGAGCGGCGCCTCGGACTATCGTGACGGTATCGCGGCGGGCGCCGACGACTTCCTTAACAAGCCATTCAACCTCGAGCACCTGAAGGCGCGCCTGCACGCGGCAGAACGCATCCTCGCGTTGCACGCGCAGTTACGCGAGCAGGCCTTTCGCGATCGCCTCACCGGCCTGCTCAACCGTGGCGCGATTCTCGATACGCTCGAGCGCGAGGTCCAATGTGCGGCGCGGGAAGAGCGCGGATTGGCGGTCTACCTGGTCGACATCGATCACTTCAAGCGCGTGAACGACACCTTCGGGCATGCGGCCGGTGATGCTGTCCTGCAGGAAACGGCGCGAAGGATGCAGGCAAGCCTGCGGCCGTCCGACTGCCTCGGCCGCTACGGTGGCGAGGAATTCCTGATGGTCGCCCCCTGCGAGAACGTGCAGCACGCCCGTGATATCGGCGAGCGACTGCGACGCAAGGTCGCCGCGCATCCCATCGCCACGGGAGAAACCTCGATTGCAGTGACCGTGAGCGTCGGGCTGGTCGGTATCCGCGCGCAGGGCCATACCGTGCCGAGTGAGCTCGTCTTGATTGCCGACAAGGCGCTTTACGTCGCCAAGAATGGTGGTCGCAACCGCGTCGAGGTCGTGGACCGCTTCCCAAAACGGGTAGACCGGGGGACGCTCTCGACGCGCGTCGACCTGGTCCCTGACGCGCCGACCATGCTGCCCCCGCCGGCGCAGATCAGTGAACGCATCCAGGAGCGTCGAGCGGCCCAGCGCGGCTGAGCGTGGAGCGGTGCTGGTAAATCGGTGGCGTGACGGACGCGCATGGCTTGGCTCCGCCTTGTGCTCTCAACAACGCCAACACCATCATCCAACACCATGAATACGCGCATCAAAGGTCGCGGGGCCGCGAGCAATCCGGTCGGCCGATTCGAATCGACCCGGGGTGAGACCGAAGATGACGGCTGGTGGCAGGACGAGGTCACGCCCGCCCGTCCTGAAACGCTGGTGGTCGAAGAGCAGGCACGCTCGATGATCCAGCACAATGACTCGCCGGATTTGCCATTCGACCTGACCTTGAATCCGTACCGCGGCTGCGAGCACGGCTGCATTTACTGCTATGCGCGGCCGACGCACGAGTATCTCAACCTGTCACCTGGGCTCGACTTTGAAACCCGGCTTTACGCCAAGGTCAATGCGGCCGAGGTTTTGCGCCGGGAGCTCGTCAAGCCCTCGCATGAAGTGAGCCCAATCAATATCGGCGGCAGTACCGACCCTTACCAGCCGGTCGAGAAGCGCTACCGGATCACGCGACAACTCATTGAAGTACTTGCCGAAACCCGCCATCCACTGACGATCGTCAGCAAGCATGCACTGGTACTGCGCGATCTCGACCTCCTGCAGCAGCTCGCGCGCGACAATCTGGTCCAGGTGTTCCTGTCGGTGACCACGCTCGACAACCACCTCGCCAGCCGGCTGGAGCCCCGCGCCAGCGCGCCGCATGCACGCCTGCGCGCGGTGTCGGCGCTGGCGGCCGCAGGCATCCCCGTCGGCGTGCTGGTGTCGCCCTTGATCCCGGTGATTACAGATCCGGAAATGGAAAGCCTCATGGAGGCCGCCCGTGACGCCGGAGCCAACAGCATCAGCTACCAGCTCGTGCGCCTGCCGTACCAGGTGAGCGCGCTTTTTCGCGAATGGCTGGAAGTGCATTACCCGCTGCGCGCCACCCATGTAATGAGCATCATCCAGCAGATGCGCGGCGGTCGCGACAACGACCCGCGCTTCGGGTCGCGCATGAAAGGCGAGGGCCTGTTCGCCGAACTGCTCAAGCGCCGCTTCGAAGTTGCCCGCCGTCGCCTCGGCTTGGAACTGCGCGACGAAGACGTACGGCTACGACGCGATCTATTCCAGGCCCCGAAGGCGCCGGCGAAGCCGTCGCCGCAGGGGGATTTGTTTGGGTGATGCGGGATGCAAAGAGCCGCGGCGCTGGCGCGATCATTGTTTCGCGACAATCAAACAGCGCGCGCGCTCAGTGCCACGCTACGCGCGTGTCATCCGCCGATACCTTCCGCCCAGCCACAACGCCAACCCCAACCACACAGCCGCCAGCGGCACGGCGCAGAACGCAATTCCGCCGATGCCAAGCCCCAGCCAGATCAGGAGGCCATTGGCCCAGGCACCGACCTGGTCGCCGATGCGGTAGACGACGGTGTCGATGAGGTTCTTGGCCTTGTACTTCTCGGCGCGTGGCAGGGGTACGAACAGCGCTTCGCGGGCGGGCCGGGAGAACGCGAAATTGGTGACGCGGCGGGCAACGGTAAACACCACGACGGCCCCGAGCACGGGCATTGCACCGAGGCCAGCGAAGCCAATGACGCTGATCAGGGGCAGCGCGGCGAGCGTCAGGCCAACACCGAGCCTGGCCATCAGGCGGCCGGTCAGGAACAGCTGCAACAGCAGTGTCAGCGAGTTGACCCAGACATCCACATTGGCGAAGTAAACCGTCTGCGCGGCGCGGCCGTCGATGGTTGCGGCGACGATTTGCGCCTGCAGGAAATACAGGAAGGTCGAGCCGATCGTGTACAGCAGCATGTAGCCGCAGATGCCGAGCAGGTAGGGCGAGCGCATTGCCTGGCGGAGGCCGTCGAGCGCGCCGCCGCCGACGACTTCTTCCACCTGCGGCGCACTGGCGGGCGAGCCCAGCTGGACACGCCCGTTGATGGCGAACATGCACCAGAGCGCGAACTCCAGCGTGAGCAGTGACACCAGGAGCAACGCGGGCACGCCGATGAGCGCGACCAGCTTGGCGGTGATCAGCCCGCCGACCAGCGCTCCGAGCGAGCCACCGGCGGCGATGACACCGTACAGGCGCCGCGATTGTTCGCTGACGAAGACGTCCGCCATCACCGCCCAGAACACCGAGACCGCGAACAGGTTGAACACGCTCACCCAGACGAAAAAGGCGCGCCCGGTCCATACCTGGCTCGCCTCCGGCAGCGCCACGAGCAGCGCGTAGAAAACCAGCAGGCACGCCATCAGCGCGCGATAGCTCCAGGCGACGAAGCGTTTGCGCGGCCAGCGCGAAACCAGGCCAGAGAACAGCGGGCTGACGACCAGCATGGTGACCAGCGTGCCGGTGAACAGCCAGGGCAGATTGTCGACACCACCGGCCACGCCCATCGAATCGCGAATGGGCCGCAGGATGAAATAGCCCGCCATCACCAGGAAAAAGAACAGCGCCGACCAGGCCAGCAGGGCGCGCTCGTGTGGCTCGACCGACAGCAGCACCTGCAGCGCGCTCGGACGCGCATCGGTGCTCACCGCAGTGCTGCCGCAGGTGCGCGCAACAAGCGGCTCTCAGGAATCATTTCCCGCATGCGTCGGCCGAAACTGCGCAGGCAGACCTCGCCCTCACTCAGCGGCCCGACCGTGTAGCTCGACGACTGCATGCCCGCCTGCACGCGCTCGATCAGCGCCTTGTCCTCGATGTTCACGCGCCGATTCACGCGCCAGTTGAGATAGCGCGCCGCGCGCATCTCAGGGCGCGCGTCGGGGTGCACGTAGGCGATCTCGCGAATCATCGTGGTGGTCGCCGAGAGCGGCAGGAACTGCATGAAATCGACCTGGTCCGGATAAATATCGAAGGCCACGTTCGGCCACAGCTTGAAGTAAGTCCACAGTCGCTGGCGGTCTTCCGAGAGGTGCTCGACGCGCGGCAGCAGTTGTTGATAGAGCCGCTCCGACCAGTTACGCGACGGCTCCTGGCGCAGGCGCCCCCACATCTTGTCGATCCACGGCTGCGCCTCGATGCCATAGCCGTTGCCGAACAGGCGCGTGAGCCCAGGATGGGCGACGGTGATGTGCAGCCCGTCCGAGTAATTATCGGCGACGTTTTTCCAGTTGACTGCACGTTCGCGCAGGGTCACACGGCCCTGCGGCACCAGCGATTCGAATCGGTAGGCGGTGAGCTCGTCGATATACGGCGCCGCCATGGCCGCCACGCTGGGCCCGCCGCCCTCGAAACGCACGAAAATGAAGCCGAGGAAGACCTCCTGCTCGACCGGCACCAGACCGTGCGCCGCCATGTCGAGGTTGGGGAAATTTTCCCGGCGTGGCATCGCGACCAGGCGGCCGTCGAGTGCATAGGTCCAGGCGTGATAGGGACAGGTGATGCGCCCGCGCGTGCACTGCCCGCGGGCACCGTCGAGCAGGCGCGAAGCGCGATGCCGGCAGACATTGAAGAAGCTGCGCGGCTGGCCATCCTCGCCACGGATGACGACGACTGGCTCGTCCAGGAAATCCAGCGTATGGAAATCGCCCGGATTCGGAATATCGGAGAGGTGGCAAACAAGCTGCCAGCTGCGGCGAAAAATCGACTTCTTCTCGAGCTCGAAGAAACCCGGATCATGGTAGATCCAGGCCGGCAGGCTGTGCGCGTCTTCGTCATACGGCGCCTGCGCCGCGAGTGCGGCGGATAGCTCGACTGCGTTCATCAGCGCCTCGCTGCATCACTTTCGACCGGCGCGAGTAAATCAGCATCGCTCCCCGACGCCAAGATCGATGTGACGATCGACGGCGGGCGCGGTGCGGATGACGGCATCGCGGCCACGGCCGCTCTTACCGTCGTGGCAGCGGCCATGGTCGCGGTGCTTTTCGCCCAGGGGCGTAAAATGTGCGAAACACGATCTCGGCCCTGCCCGAAGGACCTCCAATGACCTGGTTGATCACCGGCGCCAGTCGCGGCCTCGGCCGCCACCTCAGTCTGGCGCTGGCAACGCGGGGGCATGATGTCATCGCGGCGGCTCGCGATGCCGGCGGCTGGCCGAGCTCGCAGCAGCGGCTCCTGCCGGGCGCATCCAGCCCATGGTGCTCGATCTTGCCGATGCGTCCACGCTCGCGGCGCGCCTGGCCGACCTGCCTGCACTTTCCGGGGTGGTCAACAACGCCGGCATCGGCAGCTATCGGGCTTTCATCAACACGAGCGAGCGCGAATCGCTTGAAATTCTGCAGGTGAACCTCGGCGCGATCATCCAGATCTGCCACGCCGTACTGCCGAAGATGCTGGCGGCAGGACGTGGCCACATCGTCAACGTCGGCTCCGACCTCGGCCGTCGCCCGCTGGCGAACATGGCGGTCTACTCGGCCAGCAAGCACGGGCTCACCGGCTTCAGCCACTCGCTGCTGCGCGAGGTCAAGGACCGTGGCATCAAAGTCAGCCTGATCAATCCCGGCATCATCGATACCGATTTTGGTGGCGGCGCCGAAGGCAGCCGTGACCCGTCGGCGAGCCTGCAGCCCGCGCAGCTGGCCGAGCTCATCGCGGCGTTGATTGAAGCGCCGGGATCGATGCTGGTGGACGAGGCTGAGCGTGCACCCGCTGGGCCAGGAGTTCTGAATCTTGCCCATGTGGGTCCGGACCATGTCCGGACGCGTTTTCTGGACAATGGATGAAAAGCGTCCGGACAAGGTCCGGACCCACTCAGAGCAAACCCACGCCTCCGCTATGCTCTGCAGCTGACCTCGAAGGACCTCATCGCCAATGGCCTCCAGCCTGCTCGCCCTGCTCGACGATATCGCCATGCTGCTCGACGACGTGGCAGTCCTCAGCAAAGTTGCAGTCAAGAAGACTGCGGGTGTGCTTGGCGATGACCTGGCGCTCAACGCGCAACAGGTCAGTGGCGTTGCCGCCGATCGCGAGCTGCCGGTGGTCTGGGCAGTCGCGAAGGGTTCCTTCATCAACAAGCTCATTCTGGTGCCGTCGGCGCTCGCCATCAGCGCAATCGCACCGTGGGCGATCCTGCCACTGTTGATGCTCGGCGGCCTGTTTCTCTGTTACGAGGGATTCGAGAAGCTGGCGCACAAATTCCTGCACAGCAAGAAAGAGGATGTGGAACACCACAAGGAGCTGATCGAAGCGGTGGCCAACCCCGCCGTCGACCTGGTCGCTTTCGAGAAGGAAAAGATCAAGGGCGCCATCCGCACGGATTTCATCCTTTCGGCCGAAATCATCGTGATCACGCTCGGCACGGTGGCCGCGGTCGGCTTCAAGGAACAGGTGGCAGTGCTCAGCACCATCGCGATCCTCATGACCGTAGGCGTTTACGGGCTGGTCGCGGGCATCGTCAAACTCGACGACCTCGGGCTCTATCTGAACCGCTTGGAAGGCGCGGGCAAGGCGCTGCAGCGGCGCATCGGCGCCGTCATCCTGATCGCCGCGCCGTATCTCATGAAGACGCTTTCGGTGCTCGGCACGGCGGCCATGTTCATGGTCGGCGGCCAGATCATCGTGCACGGCATCCCGCCGCTGCACCATTTCGTCGAAGACATCGGCAAAGTGGCAGGCACCTGGGGCAGCGCCGGCCCGGCGCTCGAGTTCACCACGGTCCTGCTGCTCGAAGCGCTCGTCGGCCTGATTGCCGGCGGTTTGGTGCTGCTGGTGATCACGCTGGGGAAAAAGGTGTTCAAGCGGGGGTCCGTCCGCTCTCACCCAGCGTGACTTCTGGAGCATTCAGTTCGCGCCCTGTTGGTTCACGATGTGTTACCCCCACTGCAGTCCAAGACAATCGACATCGCCAGCAGACCCACGAGCATCGAAATCGTCAGCGGAGCCGAGCCGAATACGCCAGCGCTCGTGAACCCGGCGCGTCCGCCGCGATTGAGCACACCAGCGCTCCTGCGTGAGCTTGCGGATGAGCTGTTCAGCCTCGATCGCGGCCTTCCATGGACTTTCGGGCAATTGCTGCGGCGGCCAGGCGCCGCCATCCGCCGCTTTGTCGAATGGCGCGATCCGCGGGTGACGCGTCCCCTGCGCTATCTGTTGATTGCGCTAGCCACGACCGCGCTGGGTTTTCATCTGGCCGGCATCTCGGGGGACTGGTTGCGTGGGTTTGAAGCCGGCTTCGCTGGAGCGTTGAACAGCGGCCAGAGCGCGGGCGCACTCGTGGCATTGATGCAGCGTTTCGATCTCCTGCTCGTGGTCGCATGGATCCCGGGCGTCGCCGCAGCGGTGCAGAGCGTCTATCGCTCGCATGCCCTCAATTTCGCTGAAGCCGGCACCATCGGTATCTACACGCTGGCTCAGGTTGCACTGCTGCAGATTCCAGTGGTCAGCGTGATTCCGATGGGCACCATGGCTGAGTTCGGCGTGTTTGCGTTGTGGCCGTTTGCCTACCTCAGCTGGGTCTGCCACGGCTATTTCGCGGACGATGAAAAGCGCATCGTAAAGGCGTTGCGGGTAGGGCTGCTGGCGGGATTCAGCACGCTGGCGACAGTCATGGCAATGATGCTGTTAGCGGCCGTCATCAACATGACCCTAACCGGCTGAGGCCAGTTCGCAGCCTGGTGCGAGCGCAGGCGCGCGTTTCTCCCGGCTGCGCCTGCGGCCTAGCGAGGCGGCGAGGAACGGAACTTCTCCAGCTCCCGCGCGAAGCGCCGCACGGTCATTCCGATCAGTGGCCGGTAGACATAGCGCAGCAGCACTCCGGGGAATCCACGGCCGCGTTCTTCCAGCGCCACGCGTGCGCGCGGGTGCTCCATGAACTTGAGCGCGGCGGTGCGGTGGCCACTGGGATCGAGCAGGAACTCGAGCGTGCTCAGGTGCTTGGCACTCTTGTAGCCGTAATGCGCGGGGGCGACGAGCCGCAGCGGCGCGCCATGCTCGATGTTGAGTGGAGCGCCATCGAGGCGATCGGCGAGCAGGACACCGTCGGCCAGCAAATCTTCGAGCAGCAAACACGCGCGATAGCCGTCCTGGCAACGCAGCGCGACTGCGCGCACCTCCGGCGCGGGCTGCGCCTGCGGCAGCACGATGCGCTCGTAGAAATCACGGAAACGAAAGCCGCTCCAGTTAAGATCACGGCGGCTCCAGGTGGTGACGCAATGAAAGTCACTGCGTTGCTCGACGCGTGGCAAGGCGAGCAGCTCATCGCTGACACAGAGTTTCGAAGCCACTTCTCCGCAGATGCGCAGCTCAATGCGGTCCAGAACCTTCGGAAATCGTGGCGCGTACGGATTCAGGCCGAAGCGCGGGAAATCGGCGCGTGCAAGCTGACCGGGTGGAAGTGCGTTCATGCGACCGAAGCTACACCGTAGTGTGGTGCCGCGCGCGCCAGCGCTGAATCAGCAACGCATAGATCGCCACATTGAGCACCAGCACGAAGATGCCCAGGCCGAGTTCGATCTGGCGCGTCAGTCCGTCCGGGTAGATCACGCCGAGCAGGTAATGCTCGACGAAGCTCTCGCTGTAGCCCGAGTCGCCCGCGGCGCGCCGCAGTGCGTTTTCCAGGCCGGTGAGCGGGCACATGCGCCCGGCAAGCTCGACGTAGGCCGCCCACGCCACCGCCGGCAAGTGCACCAGCGGCGCCCAGCGCCAGCGCAGGCCGAGCAGGCCGCCGAGCAGCGCGAAGACGATGAAGCCAAGGTGCGTGAGCAACACGGCATCGGCAGCCAGACGCGAGAACATCAGCGGCTCTCGCACTCCGCGAGCCATGCCCGCGCCTGGGCCATCAGCGCGCGTGGCAATGGCGGATCGTTGTCCATCATGGCGATGGCATCGCGCAGCCCGGTTGAATGCTCGGGTGCCGCGGCGATACGGCAACGCGCATGGCTGAGCGCGGCCTTTTCGGCGCCGAGATTGGCGCGCTCGCCCGCACGCGCGTCGCCGCGCCCGGCAGCGATGGCCTCGAGGGTAGTGACCGCAGCGGCGAAGTCGCCGCGAGCGATCTTGATGCGTGCGCGATCCGCCGCCAGCGAGTGCAGGCGCGAATTGTCCGCGCCGCCAGCCACCTGCTCGATGCGCTCGGCCTCGTCGAGGCTGGCCAGCGCGTCGTCCCAGCGGCGCTGCAGGAGCAGCATCTGCGCATACGAATGCAGGCTGCGCGCGACTTCGATGTGTTCGTTGCCGTAGAAGCTACGCAGGCGCTCGAGGTTTTTCTGGTAGACGCTCTCGGCCTCGTCAAAGCGACCGAGCTCGCGCAGGCTCATGGCCAGATTGCGCTGGATGCTGAGCAAACCCGCGGTGCGCTCGGGCTTGAGCTCCTGCAATTGCCGGACGGCTTCCGCCAGGTTTCCGTGTCCCTTCTCGGCTTCGCCGCCGATGCACTGCATGGTGCCGAGATTGGCGAGCGCGGTTGCGTAATTATTGCGGCTCAGGGGCAGGTGGCCTCCGAGAATCCTGGTTGCGCGCTCGAGATAGTCCAGCGATTCGGCCTGGCGCCCGAGCATGCGCAGATCGACCGATGCTGTCTGCATCAACACGCCCAGCACGTAGCTGCCGTCATCGCCCATTGCCTTGCGACGTGCCATCGCCTGTTGCTGAAAGCCGAAGCTTTTGTCGAATTTACCGCGCTTGAACTCGATACGCCCGCGCTCGTGCAGGGCGTCGGCGAGGTCATCCTCGTGCGGCGCCGGCAATGCGGTCCACAACGCAATCGCGCGATCGAACAGTTCTCCCGCCTCGTCGAACAAGCCCTGGTCGTGCATGACCTTGCCGGCGGTGTAGTACATGGACGCACGCGCATCGTCGTCGAGGTTCTGGGTGTCGCCCTCGCGCAGGCGCTCGACACTGCGCTGCAGCAGCTCGCGGGCAGTGAGCTCGGCACCGCGGGTCTCGTTGGGCGTCGCCGACTGGAACAGCTCGCTGAAGTAGCCCGCGATCGCACGCGCCTTGTCGCGCTCGCGCTCGGTTTCTGCCAACTGCCGGTCGATGCGCTGCAGGTGATAAATCAGAAAACCAACACCGCTGGCAAGCACCAACGCACTCGCCAGGAGCGCCGGCCAGTGGCGTCGCAGCAATGCCCGCAGGCGGTAGCCATGCTCGCCGCGACGTGCATCGACCGGCTCGCGTTGCAGCCAACGATCGAGGTCGGCCACCAGCGCGTCGGCGCTCTGATAGCGTTCCTCTGGAAGCTTGCGCAGGGCTTTCAGGCAAATGGCGTCGAGATCCGCGTCCGCAGTCGCGCGCCCAACGCGCGTCGGTGCGGGCGGCGTCTGCTCGAGGATTGCGCGCAACATCGCCGCGGTCGTGCTGATCTGCCCATACGGAGAAGCATCGGTAATCAGTTCGTAGAGCAAGACCCCGAGGGCATAGATGTCGACTGGCGTGCCCGCCTCCGCGCCATCACTCAAGACCTGCTCGGGCGCCGCGTAGCGCAGGGTCATCATGCTCGGCCCCGTGGTCGTGATCGCCTCCTCGCCGACCAGCCGCGCGATCCCGAAGTCGAGCAGCTTGGGCACGCCTTCGGCCGTCACCAGGATATTGGCCGGCTTGAGGTCGCGGTGCACGACCAGCCGTCGGTGCGCATGCGCAATCGCGGCAGCCACCTCGCGGAGCAGGCGCACACGCTCGCGCACCGGCAAGGCCTGCTCGCGGCACCAGCGATCGAGGTGCACACCGTCGACATAGGTGGTGGCCAGATAAGGCGCACCGCTTTCATCGCGACCCCCATCGATCAGCGCGGCAACGTTCGGATGGTCGAGCGCGGCCAGGATGCGCCGTTCGCGCTGGAACCGGCGCAGATCGTCATCGTCCCAGTGCGCGTGGCCAATCTGCTTGAGCGCCACCAATTGGCGCGCGTCGTCGAGGTTCCGCTGCGCCAGCCAAACACGGCCCATGCCGCCGCGCCCGAGCTCGCGCAGCAATTGATACTGCGCCAGTCGCGGCGGCTGGTTCGAGCGATCGACGCCAGCGCCAGCGTCGACACGGTCGAATAAATCGCTCAACGACCGGCTGCTCGAAAGGCGCCGTCGCAGCGCGCCCGCAAGCTCGGGATCCGTGGTTTCGAGCCGAGCGATGTGCTGCGCGCGCTCCTTGTCGGTCAGCGCGTCCAGCGCCATCCAGGCCTCCTTGAGCTGCGCGTAGCGCGCCGCCTCAGCGTCGGCCTTCATGTCCGAGCTGCTCACGTAGCCAGGCACTGGCGTGTGCCCATTCGCGGTTGACCGCGGATGGATGGATGTCGAGCGCCTGCGCGGTCTCGTCGATGGTCAGGCCGGCGAAAACGCGCATCTCCACGACTGCAGCAGCGCGCGGGTCCAGGCGCGCGAGTACGCCGAGCGCATCATCGAGCGCGATCAACTCGTCGGGTGAGCCCACGCTGGCACCGTCATCGTCCTCCAGCGATTCCACCACCGCGCCACCGCCACGCTTTTCAGCCAGCTTGCGGCGAGCGCGGTCAATCAATATTTGGCGCATTGCACGCGCGACCACGCGCACGAAATGCCCACGGTCCTCGACATCCGGCGCGCGGGCCTGGATCAGCTTCATCAGCGCATCGTTGAGAAGTGCCGTCGGCTGCAAGGTGTCATGGCCCGATTCGGAGCGCAGCACTGACGCCGCCAGCCGCCGCAGCTGCCCATACAATCGCGCGAACACCCGATCCCGGGCGAGCGCATCGCCATCCTGCCAGTCGCTGAGCCAGCCGGTGATGTTGTCGATCTGCACGTCCATGTGGCAAAGGATAGTGGGTCCGGGGCGCGTGCGGGCACTTGGCTCCAATCTGGGGCGTGGGGGTCGAGCCTGGGGTAGCGCGGTTCTGTGCGCGCGCGGAATGCGATTTTTCGCGGCGAAATTCAGACGCGCCAGCGGCCGCGTGGTGCGACGGAGCCAAGCTGCGCACGCGCTCTGTCGACACGGCCGGGCGCCTCGCGCTCGCACTACTGACGCTAAAATCGCAGCAAGCGGGCGCGTAGGACCCAGCCTACCTCAGGCGCGAAATCAGCGCTTCCGCAAGTATTTGCGAAGAACGCGGAGGAAACGTCCCGAAACCGCGTACTGCCAGGCAACCCGGCGCCCGCCGACCTGGAGTCAACCCATGAACCGCTATCCTCGCCTAACCCTATGCGTCTGTGCCACGTTGTTCTCCGCCGGTCTGCTGGCCGCCGAAACGAGCGTCCTGCGCGAAGACTTCTCGGACGTGAAGAGTGGCTGGGACCATTTCCACGCGACCTCTGACAAGCACAAAGGCTTCTCGGTCTATAACGAGACCGGTGGCTATCAGATGACCCCGGTGGACGACAACAGCTATGGCGTCGCGCTGGCGCCGCAGCAGGCGAGCGGCGCCGATGTGCGCGTGGCCGGTGAAATCTTCCTCTACACCGGCATCGGGGTCGGCAGTGGTGGTGTGGTCTGTCGCTACGTCGATGCCCAGAACTTCTATGCGTTCATGGTCTCCGGCAAGCACGGCTACGGGATCGTCAAGATGATCGACGGCAAGATCACCGGGTTGACTGCCGGCAGCTTCAATGGCTCGATGCCGAATATTGCCGAGGTCAAGATCGAAGGGCGCTGCCAAGGCGACAAGCTGAGCCTGTATCTCGACGGCAAGTCGGTCGCCAGCGCGAATGATGCCGATCTGCCCCAGGGCAAGAGTGGCCTGGTCGTGCTCGGCGAGAAGATGGCCGGCACCAGCGCGGTGTTCGACAGCTTCGAGCTGGCCGAACTGAGCGGCGGTTGAGCACGACGCTGCCAACGGAGGTTTGTGTGGTGTGTCATAAATAACTTGAACTATTTCCGCGCCTTTCGCCGACATGCTGCGTTGCTCGTCGGCGCCATAGAAGAGCTATGTCTTCTCCTCGCGCCTTGCCTGACGACGAAATCCATCGGAAACATTGTTCAACTTACTTATGACACACCACACTAGCCGCCCGGCGACGCTCACAGCGTCGCCGTCGGCGCAGCATTTTGCTGCGCCGCTCTGCCACAACTGTGGCGCTGCGCTGGCGGCGGCCTGGTGTGGCAGCTGCGGCCAGCAGCGTGCGCGCCGGCTGAACCTGCTCAGCGTCGGCAGCGAGGCCTGGAGCAACTTCCGCCTGTTCGAGCTCGAGATCGTGCGCGGCGCATTGCGGCTGATCGCGGCACCCGGCCTGGTCGCGCGGGAATTCGTGCTCGGTGCGCGCAAGAAACACGTGCACCCATTGAAACTGCTGCTGATCGCGGCCGGCATCCTGCTGCTGGTGCTGAGCCAGTCCAACTACCTCGACTCGCGTAACGCAAAAGTCAGCCGCGCCATGGAGCTCGTCGCTGCCTATGCGAACTGGTCGTTTTCGCTCGGCATCCTGGCGATCCTGATCGCAACCTGGACGGTGCTCTCGTGGCGCCGTCCCTGGAACGTCACCGAGCATCTGGTGCTCGCCGTGTACTGCCACTTCCTGATCATCGTCGCCAGCATTCTCTATTACCTGCCGACCCTGGTCTGGCGCGCGCCCGCATTTCTCGCGATGCACAAGGTCTGGGGCGTCTGGTACATCGACGCGGTCGGAATCCTGGTTCTGACCCTGGCCTGCAAACAATTCTTCTCCCTCGACTGGCGCCGCCAAGGCTGGCAGCTGGTGCTTACGGCCGCCGTGTTCGTGGGCTGCAAATACCTGCTGGTGCGCCTCTATGCGATCGCGCTCGTCGAAATCGTTCTAAGCCAATTTTCCTAATTTCCGGAGGGATCCATGAATTTCCATTCCTTGCGCCACACCACGCTGTTCACCGCGCTGCTCATCGGCTTAAGTGGCTTGAGTGCCTGTGGGGGCGACAGCGCGAACGACGCGGGTGACAGTTCCAGCAAACCCGCCACCGAGATGCTGGCGGCGAACATTGACGAAGTTCCGATGACCAAGGAGCAGATGGTCGACGAGATCGCGCGGACGCTGCAGGCTTGTTCGTACGACGGCTCGCCGCTGAAAGTCGACGCCAGCAACATGGTCTTCGGCGTCAACGCCGGTGCTGGCGAAGTGGTGAGCGCGATCATGAAGTTCACCGGCCTGCCGCAGAACTTCGATGTGGTCGAGCACCCCAAGGTCCCGAATGCGGCCGCAGTGATCGTCATGGGGCCGGACAAGCTGCCGCGTCGCGTCATTGCCTACAACGCGAGCTTCATGGACGACGTACGAACGGCCACCGCGAACAACAACTGGGCACCGATCAGCATCATGGCGCACGAGATTGGCCATCACCTGTCCGGCCACACGATTCAGCCCGGTGGCAGCCAGCCACCCACTGAGCTCGAAGCCGACAAGTTCTCTGGCTACGTGCTCTACAAGATGGGCGCGGTGTTGGCGGACGCACAGAAGGCCATGAACACGCTGGTGCCCGAAACCGATGGCGCAACTCACCCTGGGCGCGGCAAGCGTATCCGCGCGATCGAAGACGGCTGGAAACAGGCATGCACGCAGCAGGCTGGCAATTGCGATGGCTCGGTGGCCATTGCCGCGGCCGCTCCGCCGCCGGCCGTGACGGCACCGAGCACACCGGCCGAGCCGACAGCAGCACCAACGGCCACTGCACCGCCAGCCAGCACCAAGGTCGACGTGCTGCCGGAAGCCGACGATTCGGCTATCGCCTCGAAGTTCGGCAAGT
Organism: Rhodanobacteraceae bacterium; assembly: GCA_031425695.1. Lineage (GTDB taxonomy): Bacteria > Pseudomonadota > Gammaproteobacteria > Xanthomonadales > SZUA-5 > JANPJV01. The sequence continues at coordinate 25,972 of JANPJV010000237.1, forward strand.
TCGTGATCGACGAACTTGGCGTGCTCGATCCCGGCGCGCGCGCCGAATTCGAACAGCGCATGTACAAGCACGCAGAACAGCACGGCGTCGAGATTGTCTCGATCATTGCCCGCGATCTGGGTGGTCGTTCGGCCGACGAGTACGCCTACGCGATGATGCGCCAGCTGCGCGTCGGCAAGCTCGACGTTGGCAATGGTGCCGTGCTGGTCGTGCATCCGTCCACGGGCGAAACCGGTGTCGCTCTCGGCGCGGGCGTGATGCTGGAAATGCGCAACTACATCGACCTGGAAAAGTCTCGGCTCAAGGGTTTCCTCGACATTGGCCTCAGCCAATGTAAAGGCGTCTGCAACGCCGACCAGAGCGAGATTTTCTTCAGCGCCGCCGAGCACATCGCCGACGATACCGATCACTGGGACTGGCAGGTCCGCTTCACGTCACTGTCCGAGCTGATGACCCGCTATGAAGCCGAGCTCGTCAAGCGCGACAACGGTGCCGACTACGACCCCGAGACTGACCCGACCTGGCGCAAGATCACCCGCCTCGAAGGCAAGCTCCTCAGCCGCGACGCCGGTGCCGGCGCGCTTGCGAAAAGGGTCAACTCGGTCAAGGTCGAAACCATCGGCGCCCCGCTCCACGTGCGCTCGTCCGACGGCCGCGACCTCCTGGTCTACGTCGATCCGCATGTCGAGACGCTCATGCCGAGCAAGCTTGAAGAGGGACGCAGCTACGTCTTCACCGCCCGCGAAGCCTCGCTCAGCCGCAATCCCAAGGATCCCTTGAGCTTCGATCTGCTGAGCTTCGACGCGGCGCCGTAGGCGCTGTGACGTTGGTCGGTTCGGCTCTCGTGGGAGCGGCCATGGCCGCGAT